>DASYNM010000178.1:0-10544 GCA_036008545.1 Verrucomicrobiia bacterium | reverse complement strand
AAGAAGATAGCCGTTAGCGCTATAATTGTAGGTCGTGGTCTCGTTCTTTGCGTCGGTGATAGAGAGCAATTGGCCGCGCGCATTCCAGCTAAAAGTCGTGGTCTGGCCGGCGGCATCGGTTGATGTTAGCGGTCTATGTTGAGAGTTATACTTTAGCTTGGCGAGCAAATCACTGCCAAGCCTGGTTTGGCGAGCTTCGAGCAGATCGATGCCATTGGTGTCATACGTAAAACTAAACGTTCGCCCCACCGGATCAATTCTGCTTGTGACGTGTCCGAATTGGTTATGGGCAAAGGTATAGAGCTGCGTCGTGCCGTCGTCCAAAACCCTGCCGACATGGGTCGGCAAAACGTTACTGCTGATGATAATGGAGGAGCTTTGCCCCGCATAGTCAATCCAGATGCGGCCTTCCAGGGGTGATTTGTAGCTTTCCAGCGCCGCCGATGTGAGGGCGCCGTTTTCGGTGTGCAGGAAATGATATAGGCGCGCTTTCGTGTAATCGCCATACGCCAAGGCGCAGGCTGTTCGATCCCAATAATAGGTGTTCCGAAAGTCCAGAAGCCCCGTGTTGTCCGTCAGCATTCCCGTCGGAACGCTGGCTGTCGGGTCCGTCGCGGGCACATCCGTCACAGTTTGATTATATTCGACCCGCTCCCGGCTGCCGTCCGGGTAGGCGATGTCCACGGAACGAATGTTGCCGTTATTGGTGCTGTAAAAAGAGGTGGAGCCGTAAGGCGTGGTTAGTGAGCTGACAATGTAGGCATAAGTAACAATGACGCTTTCTAAGTTGTTTGTTATATAAGTGGTGGTCGAAGTCGGGACGGGCGTGCAACCAAATTGCGAAGTGATGCCAATCACATCGGTGTTGCTGGCGAGTCCCCAAGCATAAATATTATTCCTCTGAATGACTTTGCCCGTGTTGAGATCGTACGAGGCGGATAACCACAACGGCAACGGTGCGTAGTTAATGGTTGCAATTCGGCCAAAAGGGTCGGTGATGCTGGTAAGTTTGTAGGGATCGGAGGCCGCGACTATTTCCCCTAACCCGGTTCCAAAATTGGTGCCTGGCAGCCCATAGGTCAGTTTCGTGGTTTGCCCGATGGCGTCCTGGACGGCGACCAGGCAGAGGTTGGAATCGTAGGAAAAAGTGAGGGCGTTGCCCGCGGGATCGATCTCTTGCGTCAAAAAAATGTTACGCGAGGAGCCGGTTGAACCGTCCGATTGGCTAAAAACCATCTTGGAACCGTCCCCGTAAACCAACTGATAACTAATCGGTTCAGTGGAGGTGCGAGTGAGCAGGTTGTGGTCGTATTGCTGGTAGTCGAAGGATTGGGTGTTGGTGTCAAAATCGGTATAGGTGCGCTGGCCTCCCCCGGCCACGTAGAGATTCACGTCCGCCAATGGGTTGGCGGGATCGTCGGTAATATAAGTGAACCAATCGCTGGTCCACAGTGAGCCCAGGTTGCCATAATTGAAATTTGCCGGTTGAAAGATATCGAGCTGGTTGTAACGCAGCACGAACCGGGCAGCCGGGCCGACGGGCGGTTGATAGCCGAGCGGATTGTCGGTCAGGTTAAGATTGACATCCATAAGATGGACTTTGGGGACGGCCATGCCTTTGGCCTCGCAATGCCCGCCAAGGTCTCCAGGTGTAATGTGCTGCGGGTCGTTGCCGGAGGTCATTCCTTTGCCCCAGACTGTGGCTCCTTCGCTTTCGTTTACCGCGCGCCATCCAGGGGGCAATTCTCCAGGAGGGAGCAGAAAATAGCCGCTCGTTTCCGCCTCCAGCGCCTCCTTTGTAGCCCACGTGGAATTGCCAAACGTCAGGTCCTTCAATTCATATAAGTTACCAACCCTTCGAACCATTGCGGCGTAATGCCCCACCTTCCAATGCACAACAGACGGCACCACAAAATCTCCTGAATCGCGGTGCGCCATTTGATAGTTGAGCCCAATTTTCCTGGAAAGCTCCGCAACGTAGGGCAACGAACAGCCTTTTTGCGTTGAAGCCGATTTCAAAATCTCGGCATCGCTTGATCCGGGGAGGCCAAGAGCAATACGAATGCTGCGCAACGCCACTGGCCCGCACCGGAACGAGATTTCGGGGCGGTTTTTCATGCTCCACAAAGCTTCGCGCGCCTCGACGAGATGCGGGCCAGCGGGGTTTATCCGTGGATTATCACCGATGGACTTCAAGAGCCGTTCAATTTCATCCATACGACCCAACCGCGAATCCATTTTGATCAATTCGCCAAAGGCGCGGCCGACAAGAGCCACTGATTTTGCATCATTCGCTTTTCCTGCAAAAGACCAAGCGTTGCTCCAGGCATCTATCGCGAGCGAGTAATGGGCTGTGTTGTAATACTCCAAACCGAGGTCGGTGAGTAACGCGGCGCACCATGATGAGTCTGGATTCTCCTTCAGAAATGCTGTCAACGCCGAGAAATCATCCGGCCCCGAACGTTTCGAGTAATTGAGTAAAGCCGCCGCCAGGGCCGCATTTTCCGCCGCAGTTGTCTCGCCGCCGACGACAACCAGTGGCTCTTGAAAGACATGCGCGCGGAAAAGCTCCTTTGTTGTGGGGTTTTTAGAAAACTCCAAGGAGGCCTTGTGCGGCTGCACGCGAGGAACAGTGCGATTCACCTCGACCTCCCGGGTGTCCTTTGCCGATTCAGCGGCAGCGGTCATCGCCAAGCCGGACGCCATCCAAGCCAGGGAAGCAAGTATGATTCCAGAAAGCCTAAAGACCGAGACGCAACTCAAAGCATTGCTCATGCCTTTGGTAAGCCCGGCCGGGACCAAATCTTTCACCAAATCTCTCGAAATCTACCAATTAAGCCCCAGGTCCTTCAGATGTCCTTGCACTTCAAATAGATCCCACACCTGCAACCGGCGCAGATCCACGCTTGCGGCCAGATAACGGCCATTGGGACTGACCGCCAGTGGAAGCGTGCCAGAAGGAAGCGGCAGCAGCAGTTGCAACGTTTGCGCGTCGTAGAGCCCTGCGGTGCGAAAATCGTGTGCCAGCCACAGCCCCCTGCCTTGAGGCGCGTAGAGCAAAGAGACGAAATTTGTCAGAACACGAGTGCGCTGCCATGTCGCGGTGTTCCAGAGTTCCACGCCTTTGAACGTGGAGACCGCCAACTCATTTTCCCCTGGTGAAAAATCGAAACTGGCTACGTTGCCGCGGTTGGTCAATGACGCCTCCTCGATCAGGCCGGGCATCCTGTAGATATGCAAGTAAGGCGTGTAGGGGCGGAAAATCCCCACCCACCGTCCGTCCGCCGAGGCCTGGCTGACGCCTTGCGAGGTTGGAAGCCAGGCGGTCTTGGCAGCGACCGATGACGTCTCCTGGATTGAGTAAGAGCCGTGCGCGCCGGTCATTACAAGCTCATTGGAAGCAACACAAAGCGACGAAAAACCTTGCGGCTTGGTCAAGGCTAGCTGCTCGAGCTCCGGTGCGCCATCGTCGTTGCTGGCCGGCTTAATTCGCCAATGGAAACAATCATTATCGGTGCTGGCGAACAATTCTCCGTTGGGGGAAAAGAAAATCCGCGCGTCATCCATTGTTTCAGCCAGGCTGGCCGATCCGCAGCGGTTTAAGCCCCAGACGCCAATCCGCCGGCTGCCCGAGATGGCGAGCCATCGGCTGTCCCTTGAAAATGCCGCGTAATGGCTCCGTGGGCCCAGATTCTCCATGAGGTCGATCCGGTTGACGGGTCGTTCGAAGGCGTAAAGTTGAACACTTGCGCCGTCAAAAATGGCGCATTGTCTTCCATCCTTGCGAAACTGTGCCCGGAAACTATTTAACGGAATATTAAAGGCCCGTTCCATGCGTGTCATGTCCCAGCAAATCAATTCGCGCTCCCATCCGCCACTGAGCAAATAACCGCCGTCCGGGCTGAACGTCGCCAACGCCGCCTGGGCTTTGTGATTTCCTAGAATCCGCGTGGCGCCGCTTCGACCATCCATCAGCCGCACTCCACCGTCGTAGCTCGCGATAGCGATCCATGGCCCGTTCTCCTGCCAGTCGAGGCAAGCCGCGACGTCGCGGAGCGATTGCGACCATACCTGGGCGCCGCTCTCGCTATTGTAAACGCAGACAGCACAGCCAGAATCCTTATTATAGCACGCGGCGAATTGCATTCCATCGGGTGAATAACGCAACAATTCAGGTGCTTGCTTGAAATCAAAGCTCGCGCACTGATTGCTTCGCGAAAGATCCCAAACGATTACCGTTCCGTCTCGAGTCCCTACAACGATTCGCGGTAAACGCGGATGGAACGCAAGTTCCCCGAATTCCAAATTTGCAAGTGACAAGACGCATCGCGATTGAACGAGATCCCAAACTTCCAGGCTAAGGTGGAAATCCCCGAAACGCTCTGCTCGATTCACCGCGAGAAATTGCCCGTCGTCGCTCCAATTGAGCCACCGCACCGGCCACGGCGAAACCGGCCCCAGGGTCGCGAGCAACACTCCATCTGCCACCCTGCGGATCTCCACGGGGCCGCTTTCGCGACCAAGGGCCATGCGCTCGAATGATGGATCCAGCCTGACGAGCGCCGCGTCAGTAGGCAGCGCCCGCTCCAGTCGCAAGTCCGGCAAAGCCATCGCCGCGATAGCCGCGCTCCGTAAATCGGCGGTGTTGGAGATTGTGCCAGCTCGTTGAATGGCATCCAGCGCATGGACGCGTTGCCCCAGTTCGCCGCTATGCACCGTAGCCGTGGCTTGCTCCAGCAGCGCCGTATAAAGCTGTCGGCGCGACTCCGTTTCCGCCGCTGATGCGCGAGCCAGCGATTCCTCCACGCGCTCACGCATGGCTGCTTCCCTGGCTCTGCTTTCCGCCGCCACACGCTCCCTATAGTGCGAGAACAGGGCCGCCAGCAACGCGCCAATCAACAAAATCGTTCCGGCAACGCCGCCGGCTCGCAGCCGCGCGTAACGCCGCTCCAATGCGCGCATGCGCCGGACGCTCTGGCCGCTCTGCAACAGCGCAAGGTCTGCCTGCATTGCTTCGATGCCGGGATAGCGATTCTCTCGACGTCCCTCGCAGGCTTTGAGAATCACTTCATGTAGTTCAAGTGGCGGATCTCCCGAAACGTCGTTAAACCATTCTGGCGGCGCGTCAGGGAAGCGATCCAGCGACAATCCTGTGCTGGCTTCATAAAGAGCGACGCCCAAGGCATAAATGTCCGCCGATGGCGTCCCAGGCCCTTCCGGAGGAATGTAGCCCTCCGTTCCGACAAAGGTCAGGCTATCTCCCCCGGTGCTGACCAACCCAATGTCAGCAAGCTTGGCGCGGCCATTGACATAGATAATGTTTGCTGGTTTGACGTCCCTGTGAACCAGCCCATGCCGATGCAGTTGCGCAAGCCCGCTGGCCACATCGAGCGCAAGCCGGACACAGGCCGCATGTTGCAACCGCCCCAATCGCTTTAAATCCGAGCGCAACGTCCGAGGGTGATAAAGCTCCGATTGTGCCGCATCCAACGCTGAAACCACGGACCTTCTCGGACCTCCGGTCGTGGGAGCCGGGTCAAGTGCGATTCCTTCTGCATCGGCTAATTCCATCACGTAGAAGAAGTAGCCGGCCACGTCATTGCGCCCGACGTGAAGGACATGAACCAAACCGCCTGAACTGCGGGAGATAGGCTCGAATCGTCGAAAGCCCGCAAACTCGCGCTCGTAGGGCCGATCACTTTCAAACTGCTTGCGCCAAACGATTTTTACGGCGCGCATCGTGCCCATGATGTTGCGGGCCAGCCAAACTTCGCCATAGGACCCGCGTCCAATGAGGCGTAACAAAGCGTGGTCCGGGATTTCGGGCCTCAGGTTCATTGCTTATTGCATACTCGCTTTGAAGGCCAAATTCGAATACCAATTCAAATCGACGGTGCTTGAGGCGCCACCGGCCGAAGAAGATCACTCCGTTTCGCGTCGCAGCCGCAAAACTTCGGCCTTGAATAGTTTGCCAACCCGATGACGCGCCAAATAAATTTGGGCAAGGCTGACGCCCAACTTCCTGGCGACTTGGGTCAAAGGCAAGTCGCCCGTTGTTGACACGCGGAACATGAGCAACTGTTGAGAGGACACCTTCGACCGCAAGCGGCCGAAAGCCTGGCTCAACAGGTTCGCCTCCCACTCGCGCTGCCAGATTTCATCGAGCGCATCGGCGGCCGGATCGGCCTGTAGTTCCACCGCGTCGGCGCCGTCGCCAGTTTCTCCGTCGAGAGGCTGGAGCTGCAATTTCCCGTTCACTTTTTCTCTCCGCCAATAGACATGAATACGTGAGCGCGTCACTACGCGCAGCCACGATTTGAAGGAACCTCGCACACGGTCATAATGAAAATTGGGCATGCGCCGAACCAGATAGATGAACGTGTTTTGGACGATATCCTGTGCTTCCGCGTCAGCCAGGCCCGAATTGCGCGCCACTTTGTAAATGAGCCGCCAGTAAGTTTCAAAGAATTCGCGCCAACCGGCCTGATCCTGGTAATCGCGCAGCCGGGTTAGCAATGTCTGCCGTGTCGGCGACAGTGAGTCCGGATCGGGGTCGGCAATATTGTCGTCCATTCACCATTAGTAAGCCAAATCCTTGCCGACTCTTTCAACAAAATCTCCACGGAGGTGTCCTCGCGTGGGATGGAAGAGCGTGTGGAAAGGCACAAGAGTCAAGGCAGCGCACCATTCGCCAAAGAAAACCGGGGGGGCGGATTGCGAAAAGGATTGAAAAAGCGACTTACGAAGCTGTCGAGCAGACGAAAACTGCGAAAAAGCCTCACGCCAGTCGTGGGCAAACAATCAAATGGGAAATATCAATGGAAAGATGCTTCCCTGCTAGCGGCTTACTTTAGAGCATGAGTCAAGAAATCTCCGTCTGTGCCCCGCAATTCAACTCATTGCCGCCATGGCCTGCCCCGAGAGGCAGACTTGGCCTTGCCGGGCAGCACCTTCGACGCCTACGCACGATACCTACCTATCAAGCCTCGCCATCAAAGCGTGCGCCGCCTGACCTTGCTCCAGCGTCAGTTGCGCGCAATAAGAAGTCCCGTTAACCCACGCCCCTATTACGTCCCGATTTACCACCATTCCCCAGAAGACAGAAAAATCCGGTAGAAGAATTGCATACAGTCGATTTCGGGCGACCGATGCCACAGGCCGGGAACTGAATGCCCGAATCGAATTTGTGGAAAATGGGGAACCGCAACGAGGTTCTACCATTTCCCCCAGTGGGACACGTCCCCGCCGCCTCCACCATCCACCAGGTTAATTCAGTAGAGGTGGTTGGGTAACGGTATTTGGGTTCACTGTCAGTTTGTGCGGGTAATTATGTTTTTGGCCAATATTTTCTCATCCAGGCGTTTCAAGAGGAATGTCTCGGCGACGAAAGGCTCGCCGACGACCTGCGGGAAGGTTTCCAAAATCTTGAATTGGCCATTGGCCTTGGTTTCACCAATGTAAACATTCTTGGTGCAATGATGATTGGCTTGAACGGTAATCTTGCCGCCGGGACCTTCGAAGCTGATATCACCTGATTCGAGCACGCTACGCACGGCATCCACGTCAAACGTACCGGCTTTTTCCACCGCTTTCTTCCACAGATAAACGCCGCTGTAAGAAAGAACAATCGGGCTGTCGACAGTTCGCTTTTCCTTGATAACACCAGGGTAGCTTTCAGTTTTCAGCCAAGTGTACCAGTTTTTGAGGAAGGCTTTGTTTGCCGGTGTTTTGAGCGACATGAAATAACTCCAGCAACCGAGTTCACCAACAAGTTGCTTAGTTGGCAAGCTGCGGAGCTCGTCTTCCGCCAAGCTGAAAGAAACCACCGGACAGTCCGCCGATTTCAAACCCACGGCCACGATTTTCTTGAAGAAGGGGACGTTCGAGGCGCCATTGATGGTGTTGATCACGCAGGTGTCCCCGGAAGCAGCGAATCCTTTTATTTCGGTGGCAATCTGCTGGAAATCGGTGTGGCCAAATGGAACGTATTTGCCCGCGGAAACGACCCTGCCGGAATCATCCTTGCGGAAGCCGCCACCGATGTTTTCGGGCGGAACGCCATGTAAGAGCAGATACATGTAAAGGATCAAATTCGTGGTTTGCGGATAAACGTAATCGGTGCCGATCAGGTAGAATTTTTTCTTGCCTTGGGCGAGCAGGTAACTCATCGCCGGTATGGCCTGCTGGTTGACCGTTTCGGCGATGTAGAAGATGTTCTTGGACAATTCTTCACCCTCATATTGGACGGGATAAAAAAGCAATCCGTTCTGCTTTTCAAAAACCGGCTGCACGGATTTGCGGCTTACGGAGGTCCAGCAGCCAAAGGTCACAGCCACCTTGTCATGCACCAAGAGCTCTCGGGCTTTTTCGGCAAACAATGGCCATTTGGAGGCGCCGTCAACAATCACCGGGTCAATCTTGAATGATTTGTCGCCCACCTTGATGCCACCGGCACTGTTGATTTCATCAAAGGCGAACAACAGAACGTCGCGCAAGGACGTTTCACTGATGGCCATGGTTCCACTTAATGAGTGGAGCACTCCCACTTTGACAGTATCCTGAGCCTTCAATTCTGCTTGCGAGACGCGCTTCCGGCAGAGTTTCAGCAGGGTTGATTCAGTCAGGTTGAGCGGACGGCTTCGGGAATACACCAGTCCCCAGGTGCGCTCGAAAACCTTGCGTCCATATGGCAGGGCAACCATCGCATGATTTTCCAATTCCTTGGCGATGCTCCAGGCCGGCAGGAAACTCATGGCCAGCGTGCGCTCCACCAGATCCTTGATGATCCCCAGATCTTCAATTTCCCCGGCAATGTTCAGCTTGATTTTTTGCCTCAGCATAAAATCCTCCACTTGTTTCTGTTGGTGACTGAAGTTCTTGATCAAGAAACAGGGATATCTGTTGAATTCATCACGAAGCACGCCATTGTTGACTGCGAGGGGATGTCCGGATTTGACGATCAGATGAAACGGATCGGTCATTACTGGAAAAAAATCCACGGCATCATTGACCGCTGGTTTCTCGGTCAAAATGACGTCGACGTGATTATTTTCCAGCAGGTTGAACGATTCATCGGAATCAAACGATCTGACTTGCAGCAAGACGTTGGGGAATTCCTTGTGAAACCTCAACAAGACCGGCCTGAGAAAAACGGAAAGAAGAGCTGCATCCGCCGCCACTCGCAATCGCCTGGTTCCCCATTTGTTTAAATGGGTTAGCATCCGGCGAGCTTGATCTAGTTCATCGAGAGCACGGAGGCCATGGTATAATAATGCTTCACCAGCCTCGGTCAGGGCAATTTTTTTGCCCATTTTGGTAAATAGTCGGCACCCCACGTCCTCTTCCAGCGCGCGCATGGCATGGTGAATGGCCGAGGGCGTCAGATTAAGCTGCCGCGCCGTCTCCGTGTAGCACTCGGTTTTAGCGAGCACTGCAAAGGCCGTCAACTGTCTGCTATCGAGCGTTTCATTCATTGATGAATTTTATTAAGGAATTTTTCTAATTGTTTTCAATTAGCCGATGAATAAAAAGGCTCAGGCACCGATCTTTAAGCGCTGGCTGCGCCAATCTTTGAACTCATGAAAGGATAGGCGGGCTTCTGCGAAATCCTTAAGACCAGTTTGAGCATAATGCAAAAAAGATTCACCTGCGGCGGTCAGTTCAATCGTTTTGTCCAGCCTGTTCAATAATCTACAGCCAAGTTCGTCCTCCAAAGCACGCACGGAGTGACAAATGGCGGAATGAGTGAGAAAAAGCCCCCGTCCAGCTTCCGTGAAACTGCCTGTTCGGGCTAGGGTCACGAAAGCGTTAAGCTGGCGGGAATCCAGCGGATTTTGCCATGTGTGAATGGCATTCATGATGCGTGTGAAAACATTTCAACCAACTATCGGCCTCCGAACCGTCGTCTGGCATCAGCGAAGCTTTTGTCCAGAAGTGGCGAGATTCAACGCCGAATTAGCACTGTGGTTAGCAAATGCCGGGCCAAATTAGCTCAAGCGTCTCCAACCCAGATTCGGCAGTCACGCCAGATTATAACAGGTCTAGAACACAAACAGACAACACATGCACCACAACAAACGACTGAAGACCCTTGCCTTTCTGAGCGCCGTTATTGGAGCCTTAGCGGCGGGCGGTTTGACCGCTCACGCCCAAACGGATACGAATGCTGCAACCAAACTAGAACAGGAAAACCAGGAGCTGCGCAAGCGCGTGGATAACTTGGAACATATCCTGGAAAAGGAGGGCTTGAAACCAAGCGACAATAAAGCGGCGGATCCACCGGTCGCGGCCATGACCTCCATTAGTATCAGTGGATTCGTTGAAACCTCTTATTTTTCCGATTTGGGCGACGCCCACGACAACCATCCGCCGGGTTACTTATGGAACAGCTCCCTCAATTCCTTTACACTGAACAAAATCAAATTGACGTTGGCCAGTCCGGCGGTTGACAAGGATAAATTCGATGCTGCTTACCGCGCTTCGTTTATCTGGGGCTCGGACGCACCTGTCGTGGATACAGGTAGCCACACTACGGTTGATGGCAC
>DASYNM010000177.1:0-15615 GCA_036008545.1 Verrucomicrobiia bacterium | reverse complement strand
GCGGTGCTGGATCATGCGGGTGACAACGAGTTTTACCGTTGGTGCCTGGGCCTGAACGCGCCTGGCCACCACGTCAAAATGATTCTGGGCGAGACTGCGGCATTGGCCGCCGTCCTGGGCGTTTACGCTGCATTGTGCTTGAAGGTTCGGGCCGGTATGCTCGGAAATGTTTTATGGGTGTTGGCGATATTGGAGGCCGGAAATCTCTCGCTTTCCCTCAACTGGGACCAGTGCGGGTACGTTGTTCCGGCTTTATGTGTGGCATCCCTTTTTCTGCTGCTGTGGGAGCTTAAGACGAAAGGATTTAGCAAGGCGCAACCGCTCCCGTTGCTCTGGGGCGTCTTTAGTTTGGCGTTGCTGGCCAAGCTCGGAATCTATCCCCGACTTTGGCATTACGGCTTCGTCCTAGCCATGCCCGCTTTCCTCACTGGGATATACTTTCTGGTATGGCAATTGCCGTCTCTTCTTGAGCGCCACGGGGCAAAGACGGTTTATTTTCGCGCGGCAGTTTCTTTGGCGTTGTTAATCGGCTTTGGCCACCTTTGGCTCGATTCCAAATTTGCCTACGACCAACGCACGGCCTCAATCGGCCAGGGTGCCGACCGGATGCTGGCCTACAGGCCGGCCTTCCTGCCCAGCGGCGCTACAATGGGCCGGGTGGCCGACTGGCTGCAAACGAACACTCCGCCCAACCGAACGCTGGCAGTCTTGCCCGACGGGTCGATGCTGAACTACCTCCTTCGCAGCGATAATCCCACGGGCTATCTCCGTTGGAACCTCGCCGAATCGACGGTCTTCGGACAGGACAAAATGAACCGCGCCTTCATGGACACGCAACCCGATTACATTGTCCTAGTTGATTTCAACATAAGCCAATTTGGACTCAAACCGTTTGGACAAGACCCCCGGGACGGATTGGAATTGAAGAAGTGGATCGACGCGCATTACCTGAGTGTCTATCAAACCGGCCCGCCCGTGGCGACAGTCTATCAACGAAGCAGCCTCCAACGCCAATCCTTGGCGATTTCATCGGGAGCGCCATCGTCACTCCCACCCCCGGCAGCCCGGTAGCGTCCACAAACACCCTCAAGTCCGGGCTTGCTTTGGTCGATTCTATGCCGGTATGGGAATTCTCGCATTATACCGGGGTGAAAATTGCCGCCACCACGGAAATCTATTTCCCAATACTGAAAACTAAAACAGGATGCCGAATCCATATATTATTCAAACACAACATGTTGCGCGATTTGCGCTTGTGTTGGAATCATTCCTGCTGAACATCGCCTTTTAATGCAAGAGCAAACCTCCAGCACCGGCCCCTTTGCGCTCAAGCTCGGACCCTCGGCTGGTCCTGACAAGCTATTGAGCGCGACTGAATCGCGCGAATGTGCTTCAGGCTGCCAAAACCGTCCCTTCGCATCACAGTTGACAACGCGTCATCAACTGTTTGTTCTGTTTTTCATTTCCGGCTTCTGCGGCTTGGTCTATCAAATGGTTTGGATGCGCCTGGCCTTTGCCTCTTTTGGCATCATCACCCCTGTCCTCTCAGTCGTCATTTCGGTTTTCATGCTCGGACTTTCGGTCGGAGCTTGGGCCGGCGGGCGAATCATTCCCGGGCTGGTGCGCCGGACAGGTGTCTCCGCGATTCACTTTTATGCCGTGGCCGAGTTCATCATCGGGCTGGTAGCGTTTGCAGTGCCGAAATTGTTCGGCTTCGGCGGGCATATTTTGCTGGCGTCGGGGCAGACGAATTCGTTCCAATACCTTTTCCTTTCGGCGGCGGTGCTGGCGGCGGCGGTCCTGCCGTGGTGCGTGTGCATGGGGGCAACGTTCCCATTTATGATGGCCTTCGTGCGGGAGCGGGACCAGTCAAACAAGGAAAGCTTCAGTTACCTTTACCTCGCCAACGTGCTGGGCGCCATGTTCGGAACGATCGTCACGGCCTTCGTGCTGATCGAAGTGCTGGGCTTCCGCGACACCTTGGCCTTTGCGGCTGCGGGCAATTTTATCATCGCCGTCTGGAGCGTGAACCTGGGTCGGCGCAATCCTGCTCCATCTCTAGCCACCACTGCGGACGACGCGCCTTCTGCCGCTGCGACAGCATCCGCTTCCGGCAACCGGCTGCTTTTGTGGATGTTATTCTCGACAGGATTCAGCGCCATGGCGCTGGAAATGGTGTGGACTCGCGCCTTCACACCGGTTTTGCGCACGCAGGTTTATTCTTTCGCGCTGATTGTTGTCACCTACCTAGGGGCGACCTTCGCCGGTTCGTGGTTCTATCGGCGCGATCTGCAGAACAAGTCTCAACGATCCCTGGCTTGGATCCTGGTCGTGCTGGCGCTGGCGGCCTTTCTTCCGATCCTGGCGGTGGATCCGAGGGTCCTGCCGACGCATTTGAATTGGTTCTTCGGCATGTATCAAGAGCGGCGCTCGGCGGTGCTGGTCGTCCTCGCGGGCATTTGCCCATTGTGCGGAGTGCTCGGATACTTGACGCCCAGTTTGATTGACCAATATGCCGGCGGCCATCCTGCGGCTGCGGGCAAGGCTTACAGCATCAATGTTGTCGGTTGTATTCTGGGCCCGCTCTTTGCCTCCTATGTGCTGCTGCCGCACTTGAGCGAGCGGATGGCGATGATTTTGTTGGGACTGCCCTTGCTGGCCCTTTGTTTGGCTTACAGTCAAACTCTGACGCAGCGCCAGCGCACAACCTCGATGCTGGTCGGGGCCGGAACTTTGGCCTGGTGCCTCTTTGGCGCGCAAGATTTCCAGGGGATGCTGGAGAAATCCTACAAAGGCACGCAAGTGCGGCGCGATTACGCCGCATCGGTCCTCTCTTTTGGGCAGGACTTCCGCCGGCACTTGCTGGTCAATGGAGTCGGCATGACGACCTTGTGTCCGGAAACCAAATTCATGGTGCATCTGCCCATGGCCTTGCACAAGGACCCGCCTGAATCGGCGCTGATAATTTGTTTTGGCATGGGCACCAGTTTCCGCGCCGCCCTCAGTTGGGGCGTGCAAACCACCGCGGTCGAATTGGTGCCGAGCGTGCGGGACGCCTTCGGATTTTACTACGACGACGCGGCGCTCAGCCTGAGCAATCCCAAGGGCCGCGTGGTGATCGACGATGGACGCCGCTTTCTGAACCGGACGCGGGAACAATACGACGTCATGGTCATCGATCCGCCGCCACCGGTGGAAGCGGCCGGATCGAGCCTGTTGTATTCGAAGGATTTTTACGAAGTGGTCAAGCAACACCTCAAGCCCGGTGGCATTCTGCAAATTTGGTTTCCGACAGGGCTTCCAGCCACGTTGCAAGCGGTGGAGCGGTCGCTGCATGAATCCTTTCCGTGCGTGCGCTGTTTTCAAGGTGTCAGCGGCTGGGGCACTCATTTTCTGGCCTCGATGCAACCCATCGAACCCGCCACGAGCCAGGAAATGGCCGCCCGCATGCCGGTCAACGCGCAGAAAGACCTGCTGGAATGGAACCCCAAACAGAGCGCGTCGGGCTACCTGAACCAGGTCGTGTCCAAGGGCACCAATATCACCGAACTCCTGGATAGTTCTCACGATTACCGCATCACCGACGACCGTCCCTTCAACGAGTATTTTCTGTTGCGGGAAGGCCACCTTTACGCGCCGTGAACATTGAATCGATGTGGAATTATCGGAAACTATCATGGAAATCAACGACTTACGCATGATGGTTTGACCGGGTGCGACTGGATTTGAGCGGGAGGGACGAGCAGCGCGCACAGCAGGCCTCTCTTGTGTTGTTTTGACTCCTGCGAGCCCGCGACCTCGGGAGGGACGAGCGCCTGCGAGTCCCTGATCTTCCGAAGCGAACCGCGAACCAGGAACGGCCCTCGCGCGAACTCAACTAGACTCAACTCCGAATCTCCTCGGCGTTCTGTCTCTGGCGACCCGTTACCGCCAATTTCTTCCGGGCCGTTTCCGGCCCGCCATGTCTTCATACATTCAAAGATCGGGCGCATAACGCGCCTCACACAACCCACCATACCACGTCTTTCTGGGAACGCAATATTTATTTTTTGATTATTGTCAAACATATTCCTCGAGGCCTCAAGCCGGGCGTTGGAGCAGATCGGTTTCAAAGCCGATCACCCCGGCCAAAGCCTCGAAGTATCGGTCAAACGTGACCAGCACAGCCTTGTGATGCCGGCAGAGGGTGGCGATGATAAGATCGGTCACGCCTGCATTGACACCCGCATCCCGGCATTGCTGGCCAAAGGTGGTCGCCTTTCTCCACAAATCGGCGGGGGTGGCGAGCATGGGGAAGGTGAGCAAACGCTTTTCAATCCCTGCGCGCTCCGATTTCGGAGACTGCCGCAGCAGCTCAAACCATACCGGCTCACAGACCACGGCCTCAGGCCGGTTGAGGGCTTCGTAAGCCATTTGCCGGATTTTGTCAGGAGTGCCGGGGCGTAGATGGTCAATCCAGACGCAGGTGTCGATCAGGCTTTCCATGGATTTTCCTCGCGCTCGCGCTTCCGGGCTTCGGCCCACTCGGGCAGGTTCACGCGGAATTTTCCAGCCATGACTTCATCGGAAAGCTCACGCCGGCGGCGGAGCATCAATTGAGAGGCGACCAGCTTGACGATGGCCGGCCCCTTCTTTTTCTCACCGGAAAACCGCAGGACATCTTTCATATCCTTTTCAGGAATATCCACTGTTATTTTCATACTATTACTATATCAGAGTATGATTCCAAGTCCAGTGGCATCAGACTTCGAGAGGGAAGATGCACATAAAGTTCGAGGTGGGCACGCCTTCGCCCCCGCGCTGGCCAAGGACCGCAAAACCGAACTGGTCACCGGCGACCCGGAATTCAAGGCACTGGAAAAGGAAATCACGATCAATTGGTTGAAATAGATATCTACATATAAGCGGACCGAACATCTCTGGAACCTGACCTCAACTCCGGAAGATCTCTGCGCGGTGGAACGGGCGAAAGATGAACGATGGCGACCGCACGGTGCTGGCCGTGCGAGGTGCGCAAGGCAAGCGGTTGGATTACAAAATGCTAAGACAAGGTGGGCGATTGTGATTTGCGATGGGCGCTTGGCAAATTGTCCCCAATGGTATCTAATGCGACCAAAGGACATACATATGAGGATTCCAGAATCCGTGAGGAAATGCGTCGTTTATGTAGGAACTGAAACGACCGACCCGGGCACAGGAACCACTGCTATTGTATTTCGCGGCACGGGGTTTTTGGTCAGTGTCCCAACTTCAATTCGCGGCAAAAACTTTCATTACATCGTAACAGCAAAGCATGTTGCTGTCATGTTAGACCGAGAAGATGCGTTCATTATAAGTGTCAACTCGAAATCCGGCGCATTGCGCGGCATCAGGGCAGAAACAAAGCAGGTCAAATGGCACTGTCACGATTCAGATTTTTCGGCTGATGTTGCATTAACGCCGCTGGGCGCTGACTTGCGTGATTTTGACATCGTCGCAATGCCAGTTGGAATGTTTGTTAAAAAATCACAAGTGGAATCAATCGGGGTTGGGCCGGGAGACGAGCTGGTTATTTCCGGGTTGTTTTCTCGCCATCCTGGAAAAACGAAAAACATGCCAATTATAAGGATAGGCCATATCGCCATGATGCCAGACGACCCTGTTCCGACGCAGAGTTTCGGAGATATGGAGGCGTATTTGATAGAGGCTAGGTCCATTGGTGGATTAAGTGGTTCTCCTGTCCTTTTGTTAAAACATGTTTATACGCATGAGGTGGTAGTCCAACTATATCTATTGGGCTTGGTTCACGGACATTGGGATACGCCTTCAGATGCAATGACCGACGCTATGGGCGCAAAATCTGGCATTCTTGCTGGTGTGAATATGGGGATTGCAATAGTTACGCCAGCGCAAAAGATTTTAGATATTATCGAAAGTAAACCATTATTGGAGGAGCGAGACCAAATTGTCCGCGACCACGAGGCGAAGAATATTCCAACGAAAGATAACCAATAATGAAATCCAGAAAACGCAGTCTAGAACCTGCCGCAAAGGCTGGGCTAACCGCAAAGAAACATCAGGCGGCTGGGTTGACGCCGTCGCGGTCGCTGTGCAGAAACCGAGCCGGAAGGGAGGGTGGCCGAAGTAGCGAGGCACCTTGAATTAGGGACGACTTCGATATATCGTGAGGCCATGAAATTCATAGAATTACCGAGCGGACTCATTATCAACTTAGACCAGGTTGCCTACGCCCACCGCGAGGAGGGCAATTTTAAAGTTTGCTTTTCTGCCGGAGCCTCAACGCCGCATGGGCCAGAAGTGCTTCATCTGGTGCTCGACAAGCGCGACACCGAATCATTTATTCGCGTGCTAAAGTTGGCTGGAATGAACCCGCAGGGATGACAAAATCGAGTGCCATTGCGTTATCTTTATACTTCTGATCGACTATTAGTTGGTTTCCACATCGATCTGTACGACAATCCGCTGGCCCAGAATTGAAAGGTCATTATTTTGGAATCGATTCGCTATTGAAACGATGAGTGCGAAAGAAATTCTCTTGGAATTGGCGGAAAAGCTGCCGCCGGATGCCACTCTCTCGGACGCAATTTACGAACTGGAGTTTCGTCAGGCCGCCCAGCAGGGGCTCGATTGCTAGAGTTCGACGGAGTCTCACTCCACCGTGGTTCCACCGTGGCGGTGGCAATTGCCTCAAATGCCTTGATGCTTCTTCGTTACCTTCGTTTCCTTCTGTTGAAGCTCCGCACGAATTCACGGCCATTCGGCGCGGTAGAAACGGTGCGGGAAGGCGCTTGTGTTCGTGTCGAGATAGAACAGAAATCCGTTGCTCACGGTTGCCGGAGCGTTGAGCGGGAGCCAACTGACCAAATCGGTGGAGACCTGCAAACCAAAGGGTATGTCCGTGTAGCCTTGCAGTTGAAGCTGCAGCGCGCCGCCCGGTTGGAAAGCCGCTCCGGTGAACAAGGGCGGGGTCGGGCGCGCGTAATCCAGATAGATGCTCCAAATTTCTGTGGTGCTTTGCCCGCCGGCCACAAGGTCGGGAAACGCCCCGAAGGTCTGGCTCAAGAAAAAACCGTCGCCACTCGCGCCCAGCGCATAGCTCGGCACGTCGTAGGTAGTGTCAACCTGCCACGCCAGCCAGTAGGTGCCAGGAGCCAAGGCCAACGCTGCGGGCGCACCTTCCGCAATGGGGGCGGCGATCCAGCCCTCAGCGGTCGTGTTCGAGATGCTGTCCGATTGCCAGAGCAAATTCTTTGGCGAACTATTATCGTAAATGGCGAGGCGCACGTTGCCCTCCGCCTCGTGCGAATAAAACCAGACGTTGCTGACGGAGGCCAGATTGGTGACGATGACCTCGGTGCCCTTGATGAAACCCTTTTGCGAACCGGAGTTGAACATGGACCAGGGATTGGCGTACATCTGGGCGGCTTCCTGCGCGGTCAAGACGCGGTTGTTCCAAATCCACCACGAGGAGAAATTGGCGTTGCACATTTGCGATCCCGGCATGGATCCGCCGGTCGTGTTGTAATGCAAAGGGCCTATTTGTCCCCCCAACGAGTTGCTCAGATTTACCGTCGTATTGCTGGCAGCTAGCACCCCGTTGACATACATCGCGCCCAAGCCATCCTGCACCGTACACAAAACCAAAGCCCATTTTCCCACCGTCAACGGCACTTGGGGGTTGATGGCGCCATCGCTCGCGTCACGCCAGGTCGTCGCCACCTTGCCGGGATTGCCGGGTATGTTCAGATAGGTCGCAATCACCGCGGAACCGGTCGCGTCCATGATGCGGCCGAAGGTGGTGGTATCGAGCGGCTGCATGAGTTCGGCGTAGGAGTAGCCGTTGGTGACATCGTGGATCAGATTGGTTTCCTGCAATGGGCTAAGTATGCACTGCGCGGTGGCGTCGTTGTTGCTGATGGCCGGTCCGGCCCAAGGGTTATCGGACGTGAACGGAGGCGTGAACCAAGTCGGCGGCAAGGCACCCGCCGGTGAACCGGACAGCGTCACAGCAGGGTAGGATAGCAGCGTGGCGGCGTCGTAGAAATTGGTGCCAAAGCCTTCGTTGATCGGGACAGCAGAGACGAGGCCCGCGGCCAAGGGCCGGTTGGTGTTGATCTGGCTGCCGGGCGCGGGCTTGTTGGTGTAGGGATAGGAATTGGTCCCGATCGACGTAATGCCCGCCGTAAGAAGCGGGTCTGCGTGCAAGTGTATCTGCGTGGCGGCCAAAGCGAGAGCCAACAGCCATGCCGCCGCCCGTCGTGCGAACGGGGCCTCAAACCAACGCGCGTCTTTTTGCATGAGAGTGAAGTGGCCAGCCGAAGGAGACGCGTCTGTAGTCGCATTGTCAATTGGCAAGAAGGCATGCGAAGCGACTCTCACGAATCGATCTGTCTCAAAAATCCCGGTTTGCATCGCGACCGTTAGGACATAAAATCAAGGGCATGTCAGAGGCAGCGTGCAAACAGCGGTTGCGCATGGCGCGGAAGACTGGTAGTCTAACGTAAATTGACTTTGATGTTATGAGCGCGAAAGAAATTCTCTTGGAAGTCGCGGAAAAACTGCCGCCGGATGCCACACTTTCGGACGCCATTTACGAATTGGAATTCCGACAGGCCGTTCAGCAGGGACTCGATGAATTAGATGCCGAATGGGCTGGAAGGGCTTAGCCGGAACGATGCCGTCGTCACGGAGGCCCGCCCTCACCCTAGCCCTCTCCCCCAGGAGAGGGAACGGAGCAGGGCCGCGCTGGGAAAAGTCCCTGAACTGGTCCTTGCCCAACGCTGGATGAACTTCTCCCTCTCCTTGGGGAGAGGGCCGGGGTGAGGGAGAGCGTTGCACGCCCACTGAATGGTTCCGGATTAGGGGGTAGGCCGTTAATTAGAGTTCGACAGAGTCTCACTCCACCGCGAGGAGTTTCCTACCCGAAATCCCGGTTTGCATCGCGACCGTTAGGACATAAAATCAAGCGCATGGATATTACGAGGACTGCTTTTGGGGCTTGGAATGGGGGGCGCTTTATGAATTTTGGCGAACCGCTCGCCGATGAACGCTGGATCAATCTTGTTCGACACGCTTTTTCGCAAGGCATCCGCACTTTCATCACGGCTGATGTTTATGGTGCGGGCGCGGCGGATGAATTGCTGGCGAAATCGCTCGCCGGCATTCCGCGCGGCGAGTATTGCCTGGTCGGCGCAGTCGGGCATGATTTTTACAAGGCGCAACGCCAGGGGTCGCGCGGTTATCCGCGTTTTACCGATCCTGGTTTGCGCGCGCCTGGGGATTACGCCGATTATTTGCGCATGGCGACTGAAAAATCGCTGCTGCGCTGCCGCACTGAAAAATTCGATGTTCTGCTCCTGCACAATCCCGATTCCACCGGCTACGGCAGCGACCGGGTTTGGTCGGGCATGAGCAAGCTCATCGACGCCAAATTGACCGACCACATCGGCATCGCGCCAGGCCCGGCCAATGGATTCACACTGGACCTGATTCTTTGCCTGGAGCGGTTTGGGCCGCTGCTGGATTGGGGCATGATTATTCTTAATCCACTGGAGCCGTGGCCCGGCCAGCTCGTGCTGCCCGCCGCGGCGCGGCACGAAGTCAATCTGATCACGCGCGTGGTCGATTACGGCGGGCTTTTTCACGATGACGTCAAGGCCGGGCACAAGTTTGGCGCGCAGGATCATCGCGCGTTTCGGCCCGCCGGCTGGGTCGAGGCAGGCAACGAGAAGCTGGACCAGATGCGGCCCATGGCGGAGGAACACGGGCTGACGCTGCTCCAACTGGCCTGCGTGTGGAATTTGTCGCAAGCGCCGGTGAAGTCGGTGGTGCCGACGTTGATCCAGGAAAGCGGGAGCGACAGCCGAACGATTGAATCCAAAGCGGACGAACTGGCGCTGTTGCCGGACGTGAAACTGAATGAGGAGGAAATGGAAAGGATCGCCCGCATAGGCGACAATCGAGGCTGCATGTCGCTCAAAGGCGCCAACCGAAGTCACACCACGACCGCCGAAGCGGATCGTTGGGGGTTGTCGCCGGATTTGGAAGCCATCGGCAAGAAATGGGGCATTGATCCTGATCGCGATTTGGTTTTGACGCATTCGCATTGAGAAATTGCTGGCACGTCGCTTTGCCAAAATCGTCCTCGGTGAACTCTTATGGTAATGATTTTACAACGAACCCCTCCCCATGCATCCGAATCGAGCACGGAGCCTCCTCCCCATGAACCTCCCATCGAACACGGAGCCTCCTCTCCCCAACCCTCTCCTCCACAAGTATGTGGAGGAGAGGGAGATGGAACGACGCGAAGGGTTCATGGGGAGGGTGGCCGCAGGCCGGGAGAGGGGCGCGCGTAATCGGTTCGTGCATACGTCACTCAACCCGTCATGAAGACGATTTATTTTGATTACAATGCGACCACGCCGTTGGACCCGAGCGTCCGCCAGGCCATGCTGCCGTTTCTGGACGAGATTTTTGGCAATCCCTCCAGCGCTCATCATGTGGGGCGTCGGGCGCGGGCGCTGTTGGACGATGCGCGCGAGCGGGTGGCGGGCGCCTGGCGCTGCAAACCGAGCGAGGTGGTTTTTTCCAGCGGCGGCACCGAGAGCAACAATCTCGCCATTCTGGGCACAGCTCGCGCGTTGCGGACGAAGGGCCGCCACTTGATCACCTCGACGATCGAGCATCATGCCGTTCTCAATTGCTTCGAGTATTTGGAGAAGCACGAAAATTTTGGCGTGACCTATTTGCCGGCCAGTGCGGAAGGGCTGATCTCGCCCGACGATTTGAAGAAGGCGCTTCGGCCCGACACCACGCTGGTCTCCCTCATGTCGGCCAACAACGAAATGGGCGCGATTCAGCCGGTGGCGGAGTTCGGGGAGATTTGCCGCGCTCGAGGCGTTCTCTTTCACACCGACGCTTTGCAATCGTTCGGCAAGGAACCGTTTGCAGGCGTGAACCAATTTAACGCCGACCTGGTTTCGTTCTGCGCGCACAAGTTGCACGGTCCGAAAGGCGCGGGCGCGCTCTTCATCAAGTCTCCGCTGCATCCTGAGCCGATCATTCTCGGCGGCTCGCACGAGAATGAACGTCGAGCCGGGACGGAAAATGTTCCAGCCATCATCGGCATGGCTCACGCCGTGGAAAATTTTCTGACGCCGCCGATTTTTCCCGCTGAACATCTCAATACTTTGACGACGCACCTGATCCAATTTCTCGATTCGCTGGAAGGCGTGCAGTTTCGCGGGTCCAAAACTCGCCGGCTCTCCAACACCGTTGCCTTCACCGTCGAGGGTTGCGACAGCGCTACGCTCCTGGCCGGATTAGATTTGGAAGGCATCTGCGCTTCCAGTGGTTCCGCCTGCGCTTCGGGCGCGCTCGAACCATCGCATGTCATGTCCGCGATGGGCGTCGAAAAGAAACTGGCCAGTTCGCTGGTTCGATTTTCTCTTGGACGCGATTCCACCGTGGACGAAGTTTTGGCGGTTGAAGAAGCTCTGCGCATTGTCATCAAGCAGGCGCGAACCCGTTGAATGGAGTGTGAATACTTTGTGCCGAACGCCAATAACTACGACTTTTCGATCATCCGAGCACATATTCGTATGCTTATTCACCTGCTCTCTTCTCCCGTAACCCGTTGCCAGCGACTTGATAGCGACGAATGCTTGCTTTATTCCCAACCCTTAATAATAATGTTTCTTTAGAGAGAGAAAGAATATATTAAAGGCGCGCATGAATCTGAGCGTTGCAAAAGATCAATTGATTCACGGGTTGCAGTCGGTGCAGAACATCGTCAGCACGCGAACCACCCTGCCCATCCTTTCCAATGTCCTGCTGCGAGCGGGGGACGGCAAGCTGGAATTCACTGCCACGGATTTGGATGTCAGCGTGGTGTGCTCGGTCGAGGCGAACGTGAAGAAGAAGGGGGCGAGCACCGTGCCGGTGAAAAGATTTTTCGGCATCGTGCGCGAACTGGCCAGTCCCGAGATCGAGTTGGAAATCGACGAGAAGAATTCCTGCAGCATCAGCGCGGGGGCATCCTTTTACAAGATTCACGGCCTGAGCGCGGACGAATTTCCGCCGGTGCAGCCTCTGAAGGACGACAAGAAAATAACCCTGCCCCAGGAAAAGTTCAGAGGCATGTTGCGCAAGACCTCCTTTGCCATTTCGAGCGACGAATCGCGGTATGTTCTCAATGGCATTTTCATCAGCCTCAAAGAGCACAAGATTACGCTGGTGGCAACGGATGGCCGCCGACTGGCGCTGGTCGATGAGGAAGTCGATCTTCCCGAAACCAGCCAGGGCGAATTCATCATCCCCACCAAGACCGTCAATGAATTGACACGGTTGTTGGGCGACAAGGGCGATATTGAACTTTGTTTCTCGGAAAACCAGGCTTCGTTCACGTTGAAGGACGACAAGGGTTTTTCCATACTGATTATTTCCAAACTAGTCGAAGGCAATTATCCCAATTACCGCCAAGTCATTCCCAGCGAGACGAAAGAGCGCATCGCGCTTCCGCGGGAAGAGCTTCTGGCCGCCGCGCGCCGCGCGCAGATCATGACCAGTGATAAGGCCAATTCGATCAAGATCGCGGTGAGCCGCAATAACCTGGCCATAACCGCCAATTCGCCGGAAGTGGGCGAAGCTCGCGAAAGCCTGGCCATCAATTACAAAGGCAAGGACATGGCCATTGCCTTCAACCCGGCCTATCTCATCGAACCTTTGGCCGCGTTGCCCGACGACGAAGTTTTTCTGGAATTGATCGACGAACTGAGCCCCGGCGTTTTGAAGATCAACGGGCCGTTCCTCTACGTGGTCATGCCGATGCGGCTGAGTTGAGGCGAGATCAATCCGTAACCAGCAAGACGTTCTCCCTCACCCCCAGAACAGAACAACAGATGGGATGCACCGCCTGCGGTACTGCCCTCTCCCCAAGGAGGGAGAATCTTCGGCTGCCTCAGAAATACCTGCGTCGGCGCTGGCCGGGCACTCGTTCGCGATGCCAGTAGCGTCGGCTGCGGTTCCCTCTCCAGGGGGAGAGGGTTAGGGTGAGGGCGAGCCCCATCACCAACCGAATTATTCCAGCAGGGGGGAGTCATCTTGTGAATTGCCGGTGAGCAAGAATTAACAACATTGTCGTGCTCCCGGTGTGCGCGGCGGTAAAATGTTCGCACGATGACAGATTTCCAACGCGTGCTCGATACCACCGAACGGCACCTCATTACGCTCAGGGCGGCAGGTGTTCGTTTTCTTTCGGTCCAGCCTGAAACCTTGAGCCAATTGCGCGAGCCGCCGCCCGCCGTTGACACTCCAGTATTCGCCCCGCTCGAATCGACACCAGATCAACAACCGCCTCAGCTTTCGGAGGATTCCCCTACCGATATGGCGGAACTGCGCCAACGGGCGTTGGCCTGTTTGAAATGTCCGCATTTGGTCAAGAACCGGAAGAACGTGGTTTTTGGCGTGGGCGACATTCACGCGCAATTGATGTTCGTCGGCGAGGCGCCCGGGGCAGACGAGGACGCGCAAGGCGAGCCGTTTGTGGGCGCGGCCGGCCAATTGTTGACACGCATCATCAAGACCATGGGCTTGAGCCGTGAAACCGTCTATATCGCCAACATCCTCAAATGCCGGCCCGACACCCCCGGCCAGTCCTCCGGCAATCGCAAGCCCACCGGCGACGAAATGAAAACCTGCCTGCCCTATTTGCTGGCGCAGATCGATCTGATTCGCCCCAAAGTCCTGGTCGCGCTTGGGGCGACGGCCATCGAGGGATTGCTGGGCGCGGGCGGCGGCATCGGCAAGCTGCGCGGCAGATTTCAGACCTTTCGCGACATTCCGCTGATGCCGACTTTTCATCCCGCTTACCTCCTGCGCAATCAGGCGCTGACCGAGAAGCGCAAGGTTTGGGAGGACATGTTGAAAGTCATGGAAGAATTGCAAATGCCGATCAGCGAAAAGCAGCGGGGCTATTTCCTCCAGCCCTAGCGAGGGGCGATGTCAAGAAGATGCAAAATTTGGGCGTTGGTGTCATTGGTGGCGGCGCTGATGGTGCTGATTCCGCTAGGGTTGCGCTGGCGGGCGCAATGGAGTCTCAGCGCCTATCGCAAAAAGCTGATTGCGTCCGGTGAAAAACTGACCGTGGAGGAACTGGCGCCCAAACATATCCCGCAGGCGACCAACGCTGCGCGGTTCGTACGGCTGGCTTCCATGATCAAACCGTTTTGGCAGTTTCAACCATCGCTCATGCATTTCATCAAGCCCGGCGTGGCGCGTGTGACGTGGCGTCAGCCACAAGCGATGATGGTGATGGTGTCTGACCCAACTAAGCCTGCCATCGACGTCTGGCCGCTCTTAAAGGACGCGCTGGGCACGAATCAACAGACCATGGACGAACTGCAGGCGTTGGTGGATGCGGGCGGCATCGAATTTATTGAGGATTACAGTCTGGCGAACATTCAAAACTACAATCACCTGGCCGGAACAAGGGAAGCGATCACCTATTTCTCAGCTAGAGCCACATTCGAACTGCACGAGAACCGCAGGCAGGAAGCCCTCGCGGATCTTGAATTCTGCGGGAAAGTCTCGGAATGCGTCGCTCGGGACCCGATCATGCTGGATCAAATGATGTTCTCCAGTTACCTGTCCATGGAGGCGAAAGAATCTTGGGAGGCCCTGCAAGCCAATGGCTGGACGGATGGCGAGTTGGCCCGATTACAACGTCAATGGGATCACCGCGATATTCTGGCCCCGGCGGCGCTGAGCCTGGCTATGGAACGGGCACGGGCGCCGATGGCGTTTCAAGCGGCGCGCGCCTCACGCCAGGCGTTGAATGGAATGGGAGGGGATGCGGACGTTAAAAACTTCGGCGAAATCTGGAACGATTTTTTGCTTCACGCCAGCACCGTGCCGAACGAACTTTTCACGACGTATCCTCGTTATTGGGGATGGCGGTGGATCTGGTCTTACCGGGACGAGCAGCGCTACATGGAGTTCATGCAAACCATGATCAGCGGGACGCGCGATGCACAACAGCGTCGCTCGGTTCTATCTTTGCTGAGAGACCGGGCTGAGAATCCAAATCTTGATCCGCCCATTGGCGGACACTTTGACGTGGTGGCTCCGATAACTGAGTCCACGAAAAGATTTATCCGCGACGCGTTGCGCGCGCAAACGGTGGCCAACATCGTCACAGTTGCGATAGCATTGGAGCGATTCCGTCTCGCCCACCACGCTTACCCGGCGGCTTTGACCAATCTGACGCCGGAGTTCGTGCAGACAGTTCCAGTGGATTGCATGGATGGACACGATTTGCGCTACCATCTCAAGCCGGACGGCACTTATCTTCTGTACTCCGTGGGAAGCGATGGCGTCGATAATGGAGGGGACGCGACGCCAATCGAAGGGAAGAAGCCAGGATTTCTCAACGGTCGGGATTCGGTATGGCCCCGCGCCGCTACGGATGAAGAAGTGCAGGCATACGAGGCCGAACAAAACAAACCGAAAGCGGGGGGCAAAAAGTAAGCGGGAACAACGCAGTTCAGCCGAATATTTGACAGGATGAACAGGATGGATTACTCCTCCCAGAGTAGTCTCTCGGGGCGAGACTTTATT
>DASYNM010000176.1:0-4924 GCA_036008545.1 Verrucomicrobiia bacterium | reverse complement strand
TCGTCCTTGCCGGGCGTGCGGGCAGTGGGAATGTCAGCCGTGACGGCGACATTGAGGTTGTATTCGTTCTCGGGCGTCTTGTTTCCGATCTTAAGGGTGTAGGTGAAATGATCGAAGGTCTCGATGGTGACCGTCATCGGCTTGTCCAGGCCGGTCTTGTCCGGCGCGGCGTCGGCCGCCACATCGACGAAACTTGGAAAACCCAACGCGCTACTCAATGAGGAGACTTTGTTGGTATCGAACACTTCGCCGGGCTTCAGGTCCGCCAGCACCCAAGGTTCGGATTCGCTCGCGCGGGATATTTTCCAGGAATTGGTCCCATTGGTGGAGACGAAGGAAATTGTCTGCGGTTTCTCGACCTTGAAAAAGTCCTTGTCCAGCCATTCGGCCGCCTTGGGGTCAATGTTGTTCAAGGAATCGGGAATAGTCAATACTGTTTTTGTGTCGGTCCCCAGCATGACATAACGGCCGTCGGCATAACCTTCGTCGCCATAAGGCATGGGGGAGGGCCGGTCGGATTCGCGCGTGTGTTTCTTGCCCAAAAGCAGGGATTCCAGCGTCTTGCCTTGGCCGTCCTTGAACTCCACTAAAATCGCGGAATCGGCGCCTTTGCCCGGCTCGGCCAAGTGCATGCGCGCGAGTTGCGACGCGCCGATCTCGCCAGATTGAACGACTTTCAAATCGCCCATCTTGAGAAGCAATTCCTTGATCTGCGTCACGTTGGCGGGATAATCGCCGCGCTGCTGCACGCGCCAGCCGTTGTCCTTTCGCTCCAGCGTCAAGTCGGTGTCGCCCTTGATATGAATGGCCGCGATGTCATTGACCTTATAATCCTTGAAAAGCTTCTGGCCGATTTGCGATTCGGCCTCGGTCCAGGATTGCTGGTGGCGCTGAAGCAAAATCAGGCACGCCCCGCCAACGATAGCCAGGGCCACTAGGAGAGTGATCAATTGCTTGCGATTCATTGTGCGGCGGTGCGTTTACGCTTGTAGATAGCCAGGACGATGCCGGTGCCGGCTACCAGAATAGGCATCGTGCCGATATTCGTGACTTTGGTCCAGAATTCGAGTGCGTCTGTTTCCTTGCGCAGTTTCTTCTGCGTCAGGCGGAGGTCTTTGTTCGCGTCGGCGACGGTTTTCTGGTAATTTTCCAGTTCTTTCTGCTGTTCTGGCGAGAGAATGAACTTCTGATCGTTGCCGGCTTTGGCGGCTTGCAATTCGCTAATCTTGCGTTCGGTTTCGTCTCTCCTTGCCTCCAATTCCTTGACCTTGTCTTCGTATTCACGTCCGGCCTTGGCTTCCATCTCTTTCAAACGGGTGAACGGACGGTTCAGGCTGGCACGGCTGCGCAGGCCGATCAAATCGCTGTCGCCGGCCAGTTGCTCGACAAAACTCTGCATCAGGTTGAGGTTGCCGTTAATACGCTGGACCATGTGATAGCCGAGGAAGTTCTGCACTTGCACACAAACTTGGTCGGCCAAGAGGTCGGCATCGGCGACCAAAAGGACCACGCCATTGCCAGTGGATTCCTTCAACTGCGTTGCCTTGGACTGGTCTTTGGGCTCTGCTTTGTCTTCCTTGTCGTCCTTGGCCGGTTTGGGCGGGCCGTCAGGGAAAGCAGTCTTGAATTTGCCAGTCAAACGCACGGCCATCGCGTAATCCACACCTGAAGGCTTGAAGTCTTTTACGATCTGGTCGCCGCCGATGCTGGCTGTGACGCCTTCCACCAATTCAGATTGAGGTGAAGCGTGAACCAGCACGGTCTCCTTCAAACCATCGGCTGGTTTGCCAGTGAAAGCGCCGGCAAACGGCAGCACCAAGTTATCGATCTGGCTGGTGACAATGTCGTCATCGTCCAGGCCGGTCTTGGTGACCAAAAGGACTGTAGGCATGGGCGAGTTGTTCTGCGGGTTGCGACCGGCGAAGGTCATATCCGCCACCACTTTATTGACGTCCATATCCAGGCCCCAAGCCTTGAGCAGAATGGGCAAGGAAGATTGCCCGGAACTTTCTCCCAGCACCTGCGCCATTTGGTCGTGTTTCTGGTCGAAGTAGGCGTGCGGATCCAGGAATGCCAGTAATTTGCCTCCACGCAGCACGAATTGATCGATGGCATACTGTGTGGTTTCGGTTATGTCGCGCGGATGGACTACCAGCAGCACACCGATGTCGTCGTCAATCTTATCGGCGGTCATCGGAATTTCCCTGATAGTGAAATCCTTTTTCAATTCGCTGACGAACGTCCACGGCTCGGACGCGGATTGCCCCATGCGCTGCATCATCGGGTTCGGCTCCGAGCCAAAGACCGGCAGCGCGCTCATCAATCCGATCACAGCGGGAGTGGGATTGACTACGCGGGCGATCGCGCGGGAGATATCGTACTCCAACGAGCGCTCCTGATTGGGCGGCAGCCACGGCAGGGCCACTTTCTGGTCCAACATCGTGACAGCTATGCCCAGATAAACTTTGTCGCCGCCGAAACGGGTGGTGGCTTGCCCTTCAACGCCGTCCAAATGCGCCGAGTCCTCGGCGTCGGAATCGGGTTGCGGATCGAATTTTTCGACTTTGATCTTACCCCTGCCGGCTTGTTTATATTCACCCAGCAAATCCTCGATATGCTCCGCATAAGTGCGCAAGGCCGGCGGCATGGCGGTGCCGCTTTGGGTGCAATAAAAACGGATGGTCACGGACGAATCCAATTTGCTCAGGATTTTTTTCGTGCCCGGTGAAAGGGTGAAGGCTTTTTCTTGGGTCAAGTCGATGCGGTCTTTGAAAGCGCTCGTGACCACGTAAAACGCCAGCAGCAGCACAAACATGACCGCAACACCTGCCGCCGAGTAGAGAATCGTTTCAATGTTTTTCTGCTTCATGGCTTGCTCTAAAAATGGTTACCCGGCGCGGTGGCTGCGAATGATGACACCGGTGGTAAATAAGGAAAAACCGATGACGGATAAGAAGTAAATGACATCCCGCGAATCCAACACGCCCTTGGTAAAATATTCAAAATGCGACATGAAGCTGAAGGCCGTCACCGTGTTCAGCAGCCACGCCCAGTCGGTGCGGATGAGCAGGTTGGTCACCGGAGGATACCCGCACAGCACGAGCAACAGGCAGGCCACAGCCGACAGAATGAAGCTGACCACTTGGTTGCGCGTCATGGCCGAAGTCATGCAGCTAATGGCCAAATACGCTCCAGCCATCAGGAAACTCCCGACGTAACCGGCGAAGATCGCGGTGTTATCAGGTGAACCAAGATAGTTGACTGTAATAACCACTGGGAAAGTCAGGAATAAGGCCAGGAACAAGAATATCCAGGAGGCGAGAAATTTTCCGACGATGGCCTGCCAGGCGGTTATGGGCAGGGTCAGGAGTAGCTCCAAAGTTCCCACGCGGCGCTCCTCCGCCCACAGCCGCATGCCCACAGCCGGCACCAGGAAGAGATAAAGCCAGGGATGCCACATGAAAAAAGAGTCCTCCAGTGTGGCCTGTCCGCGTTCGAAAAAGCCGCCCGCCATAAATGTAAACAGTCCCATCAAGAAAAGAAATATCACGATAAAGACATAAGCGACCGGGGAAGAAAAATACGCAGACAGCTCTCGTTTGGTGATGGCTCTTATGTTGCTGATGGAATTCATTTCTTATCTTCCTTGGTGGTTTCCGGCAACGTTATACTTCGGAAGACTTCGTCCAGCCGGCCTTCCTCTGTGTGCAATTCCTCCACTTGCCAGGTGGAGGCAGCCGCCAGCACGCCGCGAGCGAGATCGCCGTTTTGGTTTTGACTTTTGGGATAAACTCGCGCCCACACTTTGCCCGGCTCCTCCTTGACGATAGCCGCGCGCCGCGCGTTGGCCACGCCGCCGAGGCGCTCGATCAATTGCGCGCCGGCCACGCCCCGCACCACTAGCAGCACCGCCCCGGCCACGTCGGATTTCTGTTTCAATTGCTCCGGCGTGCCGTTGGCCACGATCTGGCCACGATCAATAATAATGGCGCGGGAACAAACCGCTTCGACTTCCTCCAGGATGTGGGTCGAAAAAATGATCGCCTTGCGTTCGCCCATGCGGCGGATCAAATTGCGAATCTCGTGCTTCTGGTTCGGGTCCAGTCCATCGGTCGGTTCGTCCAGAACGAGCACGTCGGGGTCGTGCAGAATCGATTGCGCGAAACAAGTGCGGTGCCTGTAGCCCTTGGAAAGCGTATCGACGCTCTGATAGCGGACCGATTCGAGAAAGCACATTTCAACGACGCGTTGGATGGCCTTTTTCTTGGCGTCACCGTGCAACCCGCGCAATTCGGCCACAAAACCCAGGAAGCCTTCAACCGTCATATCGGCATAAGCCGGCGCATTTTCGGGAAGATAACCAATGAGCCGTTTGGCCGGGATGGGATCCGTGACCATGTCGAAACCACCCACCGTGACCCGGCCTTCGGACGGGGGAATAAAGCCGGTGATCATGCGCATGGTGGTGGATTTCCCGGCGCCATTCGGGCCGAGAAATCCCAGCACCTCGCCGCGTTCCACCGTGAAGGAAACGCGATCCACGGCCACCTTGGGGCCGAAAGCCTTGCTCAAGTTTTCAACTTTAATCATTAGTATGACTCCGCTCTGGCCGGGGCCCGAGGGTTGCATATTTCTGACGCATTCCGTGCCTAATTGTTCAAACGCCAGCCATCAAGCCCCTCATGGCTTTTTGGACAATTGGGACAAAAAATGTTCAAAAAAAAGTACTCGAAATGGGCCGGCCGGCACATTTCACTTTTTCGTGCAGCCGCGCTTAAATATCGCCTTCATCTTGCTGCAAGGGTCTTCATAATTGACATGTTGCAACATACTTACAGAACTTTGCGGTTGCGCGTCAATGATAAAGCAAATCAGTTGGAAGCGCGCGGCGCCTTTTATCCGCGCGGATTATATTTTCGTTGAT
>DASYNM010000175.1:0-8305 GCA_036008545.1 Verrucomicrobiia bacterium | reverse complement strand
GCCCGGTCGATAACCGCCTTGAATCAGCAACGGCACATCCAACTCCGCTTGAGAAAACCAGAACAAGCCGGGTGTGATGCTGTTGAGCGTGTGACGGTAAAAGCCACCCAGCAGGACGTCGGTGCTGCCGGTGCCCAGTTCGGTGTCGCGATCAAGGAGGCTTGGGAGGTCGTGGTTGTCGTTGCCCGTCGGCAATTTCAATCCGAACGTCACCCCCGCTGACATATCAGGCGAGAACCCGGTGTAGATGCCTTCAAGCCGAACATCGCCAAGGCTGCTCCAGGATGTGGCTCCCCCGGCGGTCGCCTGATACTGGCGAAAGTCGTAAGGCAACTCAGCTTGCACTCCCCAACTCCGATTGAACATGTATTGGAAACCAAGGGTGGTGAAGTCGGTCCGAATATCCTTGTCGCCATTGTTGGCTGCGGGTGCAGGCGAGGCGCCGCTCCAATTCATATTCTGATCCATGTAGTTATACTCCGCGTAGAGCATGCCGCCCGGCCCTTGGGGCAGCATCGACTGCGTGGCCACGTCAAAAACTCCGCACCCGCAGGCGCAACCCCAGGCCGCGCCCGGCGCCAATACCACGGCCAAAACTGCAATACTTTTTCCTTTAATTTTCATTCTCGATATTCGTCGATGGGAGACACCGCAACAAGCGGGTCTCGGTTCAGAAATAAAACACTCGCGCGATTCAGCGCGCGAAACAGATCGAAGCAGACTTAGGCGAGGACGGGGCGCGGCGGAGGCGTGGGCGGCGTTTTGGAGAGGGATTCGGCGAAAAGTTCAGCGCAAGATGGCGGGGCAAAGCGGGCCGGAACTGTCAAAACGAAATCTTCCGCGGCGGGCGGAAATTCCAACGTCTTGAAAAAAGGCGCGTATTCGCTCTTCTTCTCGGACTTTTTCCCGTCCGCAATGGCTTTGCAAAGACCGCAGGGGTGGAGGCCGTCGAAAGTGTGCGCGACCGCTTGCGTCAAGGAGTCATGGCGCAAATTATCCGCCAGCATGGAAGTCCAAGCCAGTGATTGAAAGAAGACCCAGTGCAACCCGATCGAACAGGCCAGCGCCAGCACGAGAATAAACTTGGCCGTTCGAGTCAACACGAGGCGCATGGTATGGGGGTGGACGGATGATGTCAAGGCTCGCCTCCAGCAGGGCGGATGCCTCTAGATTTCGAGGTAGGGACACCTCGCCGAGGCGTGCTCGGACGGCCCGGCGGGCCGTCCCTGGCCCACTAGATCACGATGAATCAATCTGTGGCCCGATTTTGTAACTGATTTCATTGACCGGCCCGATTCGTTGGCCTAGACTGCCCGTTCATTTTATGAATGTTTTGGTTTGTGATCCGATTTCGCCCAAGGGCATCGCGCTGCTCCAGCAGCGGCCCGAATTCAAAGTCACTGTTCTGAAACAGAAGACGGACGAAGCCGCCTTGCTACTTCTGGTGAAGGATGTCCACGCTATGGTCGTCCGCTCCGAAACCAAAATCACCCGCAACGTCATCGAGGCCGCCCCGCAACTGCGCGTCGTCGGCCGGGCCGGTGTCGGCGTTGATAATGTCGATGTCGATGCTGCCACGCAGCGAGGCATCGTTGTGATGAACACCCCGGGCGGCAATACCATTTCCACGGCGGAATTGACTTTTTCCATGTTGATGGCGCTCGCGCGCAAGATTCCGCAAGCCCACATGTCGATGAAGGAAGGGAAATGGAGCCGGAAAGAATTCCAAGGCACCGAGTTGCTGAACAAGACGCTGGGTATTCTGGGCATGGGCCGCATCGGCGGCGAGGTGGCCAAGCGCGCGCTGGCTTTCGGCATGAAAGTGGTCGCCTACGACCCCTATCTCTCCCTCGCCCGCGCCAAGGCGTTGCAGGTGGATTTGAAAGAGCACGTCGATGACGTTTATGCGGCCTCCGATTTCATCACCGTCCACATGCCGATGACCGAGGAAACCAAAGGGATGGTCAATGCCGCTGCCTTCGCCAAAATGAAACGCGGAGCGCGCATTCTCAATTGCGCCCGTGGCGGCATTATCAACGAGGCCGACCTGCACGCCGCCATCCAGAGCGGCCAAATTGGCGGCGCCGGGTTGGACGTTTATGAAACCGAGCCGCCGCCCGCCGATTTTCCCTTGCGCTCTCTGCCGCAAGTGGTGATGACGCCGCACCTGGGCGCCAGCACGGAAGAGGCGCAGGAAAACGTTGGCATCGAGGTGGCCGAGGCGATCACCGACTATCTTTTGAGCGGGGCGGTACGCAACGCGGTCAACCTTCCCAATTTGGATGCGCAGACGTTTGCAGTGGTTAAACCCTTCCTTTACCTGGGCGAAAAGTTAGGCCGTCTGGCGGCACAATTGGCGCCCAAACGCAACGATCGCATTGAAGTCACGTACGGTGGCAAAGCCCAGCTATGGCCCACCGACCCCATCACGCGCTCGGTCCTCAAAGGATTTCTCGAAATGGCCGGTGGCAAGGAGGTCAACCAGGTCAACGTCCTCGCCCTGGCCGCCGCTTTGGGCTTGGAGATCAAGGAAATCAAATCGAGCGAAGAAACGGATTTTAACGAATGGCTGCATGTGGCCGTTCACGCGGGCGCGGAAAGAATCTCGGTCGGTGGCAGCGTTTTCGGCGCACGGAACCAGCCGCGCATCGTCCGGCTCAACGGCCAGCCTGTCGAAATTGTGCCTGAGGGGGTGTTATTTTTAATGAATAACAAGGACCGCCCGGGCATAGTCGGTTACATCGGAACTTTGATGGGGCAGCACAACGTCAATATCGCCAGCATGAGTCTGGGCCGGGACAAAGCCGGAGGCCGGGCGCTGACGGTTTTGAATCTGGACAGCGTGCCCCCGCCGGCCCTTTTGGATGAAATCCATAAAGACCCCGACATCAGCCATGCACGAGTGGTTAAACTTTAAGCCAGTCCTGAAACAATCCATATAATACTCATGATCCCATCGCTCAAATCACCGGCGTGGCCGGCCATCCTGACCTGCGCCTTGCTCCAGCTTCCGGCCGCCGTCCATGCTGATCCGGCAGACAAATCAGCCTCGGCCGCGGGCGATCCGGTCGTGGCCACCGGCAAAACTTTTGAAATCAAGCGCAGCCAGGTCGATGACGCTTTTATCGATTACAATGCCTCGGTAGTCGCCGGCGGCCGCGCCATTGCTGAGCAGGATCGGCCGTTGGTTCGCACCAAATTGCTGGATCACTTAATCGTCAGCAAAATCCTGTTGCAAAAGGCGACGGAGGACGACAAGACCAAGGTCGCCAAGATGGTGGACGACGAGCTCGCCCAGGCACGCAGCAACGCACCCAGCCCGGAAGCTTTTGACGAGCAAATTAAAGCCAAGGGAATGACGCTGGCGCAAGTGCGCGACCAGGCCGTGGAGCGACAATTGATCCAGAGCGTTCTGGTGCGCGAGGCGACCAACGGCATCGTTATTACGGACGCTGAAGTCAAGAAGTATTATGAGGACAATCCGGACAAATGGAAGATGCCCGAGCGCGTGCATGTGGCGCACATCCTGATCTCGACTCTGGACCCCGTGACCCAACAACCTGTGCCGCCGGAAAAGAAAAAGGAAAAGCTCAAGCTGGCCAATGAATTGAAAGCGCGGGCGGAAAAAGGAGAGGATTTCGCCGCCTTGGTCAAACAGTATTCGGACGATCCCGGCTCCAAGAGCAAAGGCGGCGAATACACCTTTTCCAAAGGCCAAATGGTGCCCGAATTTGAAGGCGCCTCCTTTTCCATGAAGACCAACCAGATCAGCGACCCGGTGGAAACGCGATTCGGCTACCACATCATCAAGCTGCTGGAAAAGCTGCCCGCCTACACTGAGGATTTTGCCAGGGCCGAACCGGCCATCCGCGAAGGCTTGACGGAGCAGGCGGCGGAAAAGGGTTTGCCGGCCTACTTCGACAAGATCAAGGCCGCCGCCGACGTGAAAATTCTGGACCAAAGCATGGCGGCGCCGAGCGGCAGCACCCCTGCGCCTGCGCCGAAGTAATTCTGGCATGTAGGCGCGTTCCCAGCGCGCTGCCAATGGTCAGCTCGCGCCACGCGGTGCAGGGCATCGGTGGCGTGGAGGTCCTGGATGAAAATTGTAGCAGTTCTTGCGGGGATTGTTGGTTGACGGGGCGGGCGGGACGCGGCAAGCTCAGGGCATGGCGCGAGAACTTCGAGAATTGTACCATCTCGATCACGGACATTTGCAAGAGAGTTGAAATCTGATGCCGCCTAACCGATGACCAATTCATTGGAAAACCTATCTAAGGCAAACGTTGACTCTCCTGCCGCCCTCACAAGGCGGAGCCAGGCGTTATGGCCGCGGAACCGGCGCCTCGCCTTCATCGTGGCGGTATTGCTATGGACTGTTCCGATGTTGGTCATTGCCGTTCTCGTAATCCATAACCCGTTGAGGCATACCGTGACCATGGGCAGTTATCATTTGGCGGCGGAAAATTGGTGGGCGGGGCGCAGCCTTTATGTCGGCCCTTCCGGCATGAATTATCTGCCACACTTTGCCGTGCTCTACAGCCCCTTTCATTTTCTGCCGCTCACGGTGAGCGAGATCGTCTGGCGGTTTTGCGCGGCGGTAACTCTTGCGGGCGGTCTCTGGCTGCTGACGCGAGAACTTTTCGGCATGGAATCAGAACGTCCGTTTTTGTGGGCGAGCATTTTGGCCATGCCGCTCTGCATGGGCGCCTTGCGCAATGGCAATGCGAACGCGATTTTCGGAGGCGTCACGCTTCTGGCTGTCGTGGCGACACTGCAGAAGCGATGGTGGCTGGCGGTGGGATGGATGGTGTTGGCGACGGCCCTTAAACCCCTGGGCTTTGTCCTGCTCTTGCTCGCCTCGATATATTATGCCCCGATCACTCGACGGTTGCCGGTGGCGCTGCTTGGGCTGGCCATTTTTCCATTTTTCTTCGGCAGCCCGGATTATGTTTTGGCGCAATACCGGGATGCCTGGCACAATCTGCGCGATTGCGCCGCGGTGAGCGAACATCGCTTCGCCGACCTCAACGGCATTCTGCGCACGTTCGGGGCGCCGTTGTCAGCCGGCCCTTCAACGATCGTCCGGGTCCTGGCGGGTGGCGTCACGGCGATGGCCTGGCTCTGGGGCGCCCAACGCTTAAGCCCGGCCTTGCGCTGCCTCTGGTTGTATGCATTGGCGACGGCTTACTTGATGTTGTTCAACCCGATGACCGAGGCCAACAGCTACGTCATTCTCGCGCCGGCCCTCGGCGTTTGGGGCGCGTGGTTTTTGTGCAGCGATGAATTGGGCGGGCGGCGCTTGGGGTGGTGCATCGCGGTGATGGCGCTGTGCATGGGTTTGCTGCCCAATATCATGCGGCCATTATTTGGCAATTATTTTGCGCTGTTTTGGCATCCGTTGATGACCATCCTCTTTGTGGCTGCGCTCATCCACTTCATCTCGCGGGCCGATGTCGAGAAACTCTGCCTGCAACCCGCGAACCAGTCATGAACCTGCCCAGCGCCAGAATCATGCGATCCAACGGTGGCGGCTCCCCTGCGGCGCCGGCGGTCGTCGTCGCCGCAGGTTCCCTGGACCTGTCCATCATCGTGCCGTTGCTGAATGAAGAAGAGAGCCTTGTTCCACTTTACCAGAAGTTGATCGCCGTGCTCTCCCAGTTGGGCAAATCATTTGAAATTATATTTGTCAACGACGGCAGCTCGGACGGCTCTTACGCTGTTCTTTGCCGCCTTGCGGAAGCCGATCCGAAGGTGAAGGTAATCAATCTGCGGCGCAATTTTGGGCAAACCGCCGCCATGTCAGCGGGATTTGACCACGCCTGCGGCCAGATTATCATCCCCATCGACGCCGACTTGCAAAATGATCCGGTGGATATCCCGCTGCTCTTGCAAAAGTTGGACGAGGGCTACGACGTCGCCAGTGGCTGGCGCAAAGACCGCCAGGATAAGGAAGTCCTCCGCATCATCACTTCGCGTATGGCCAATTGGCTGATCGGCCGCATGACCGGCGTCAAGCTTCACGACGCCGGCTGCTCGCTCAAGGCCTATCGCGCCGAGATTTTGCGCGGCACGCGATTGTACGGCGAGATGCACCGGTTTATTCCCGCGCTGGCGAATTTGATGGGGGCCAGGATTTGCGAGGTGCCCGTCACCCATCATCCGCGCGAATTCGGTCGGAGCAAGTACGGATTCAAGCGTATCTTCAAAGTATTGCTGGACTTGATCACGGTGAAATTTCTGGCGGATTTTTCCACCAAGCCGCTTTACATGTTTGGCGGCCTTGGCCTGACACTGTTCACGCTGGGCACGCTCGCCGGAGTAGAAACGCTTTGGGAGCGCTATTTCTACCATACTTATGTCCACAATAATCCGTTTATTTTGATCGCCGTTTTCCTTGGTACCTTGGGCGTGAATAGTATCTTCATGGGATTGTTTGCCGAGTTGATCGTCCGCACTTACCACGAATCGCAGGGCAAGCCGACTTACCACATTCGGGATCTGAAGAATTTCTAGCCATGTGCGGCATAACCGGTATTGCCGATCTCAGCGGACCAGTGCGCCCTGAGGTTCTCCAGCGCATGACCAACACCCTCCGGCTTCGCGGGCCTGACGACGAGAGCTATCATATCCCAGACCCTCCCGCCGGGGGCGCCGCCATCGGCTTCGGGTTTCGACGCCTGTCAATCATCGATTTGGCGGGCGGACGGCAACCGATGTCCAACGAGGACGGCGCCATCTGGATCGTTTGCAATGGCGAAATCTATAACCACGCCGACTTGCGCGTCGAACTGGAGGCCAAGGGCCACATCTTCCGCACGCATTGCGATGTCGAGGTGTTGCTGCATCTGTATGAAGAGCTTGGCCCCGAATGCGTGACCAAGGTCAACGGCATGTTCGCCCTGGCCATGTGGGATGCCCGCAAGCAAACGCTTTTTCTCGCACGTGACCGCATGGGCAAAAAGCCTCTCTACTATCGCAACACGCCCACGCAATTGATTTTTGGCTCCGAGGTTAAAGCGCTGCTCGCGCATCCCGATTGCCCGCGTGAATTGGACCCCCGCAACTTGAGCAAGTATCTCGCCTACGAATATGTCCCTTCGCCGCACTGCATTTTCAAAAGCATTCACAAGCTGCCGGCCGGACATTGGTTGACATGGCAAAAGGGACAGACGCGCCTCAGTCGTTACTGGGACATCAAGTTTTCTACCGGCGCGGACAACCGATCCGAAAATGAAATTGCCGAGGAGCTGCGGGAGCGTCTTAAGGAAGCTGTGCGGCGGCGGCTCATCAGCGACGTGCCGCTCGGGGTTTTTTTGAGTGGTGGCATTGATTCCAGTTCGGTCGTGGCCATGATGGCGGAACTCATGCCGCCCGACCGCATCAAGACTTTCGCCATCGGCTTCGAGGAGAAATCGTTTGATGAGTCCGCGCACGCGCGCCGCGTCGCCGGCTTCTTTGGGACTGATCACCGCGAGCAGATATTGCAGAGCAAGACCTTGCTCGACATGCTGCCGGAGGTGGCCGCCTTTCTGGACGAGCCGCTGGCTGATGCTTCGATCATACCCACCTATCTGCTTTCAAAGTTCACACGACAACATGTCACCGTCGCCCTGGGCGGGGATGGCGGCGACGAACTTTTCGCCGGCTACCCGACCTTTCAGGCGCATCGCGTGGCCGCGTTCTACAAAATTCCGCGCGTCCTCCACGAGCGCGTAATCCGTCCCCTGGCCGAATGTCTGCCGGTCTCGAGCGACAATTTTAGTTTTGACTTCAAGGTGAAGCGATTCCTGCGCGGCATGGGCCTCCGCCCTGAAATTCGCGATCAATTCTGGATGGGCGCGTTCACCCCCGCCGAGCAGCAAGCCCTTCTCCAAGGACCTGCGACCGAAATCGACGAATACGAGGACGTCGTGGAGGCTGAAAAGAATTGCGCGTCCATCAACAGCATGGAGCGCTTGATTTATCTCTACTGTAAATTCTATCTGCAGGACTGCATTCTCACCAAGGTGGACCGCGCCAGCATGGCTTGTTCACTGGAGGCGCGCGCGCCCTTCCTGGACTACACCTTCGTTGAATTTGCCAATGCCATTCCCTTTCACCTCAAGCTCAAAGGCCTGACTGGCAAATACATTTTAAAGAAGGCGATGCAGGGCAAGTTGCCGCCTGAAATTCTTGGGCGGGGCAAGAAAGGTTTCGGCATACCAGTGGCGAAATGGTTTCGAAACGATTTGAGTGAGCTTCTGCTCGATCTCCTCTCCGAGTCGCGCCTCCGTCGGCAGGGCATCTTCAATCCCGCCGAAGTCAC
>DASYNM010000174.1:0-4388 GCA_036008545.1 Verrucomicrobiia bacterium | reverse complement strand
GCCAGATAGAGCGTGCGCGGAATGGGCGTGGCAGTCAGTGTCAGAACATCGACCAGCGTGCGCAGTTGCTTGAATCGTTCCTTGTGCAGTACGCCAAAACGTTGCTCTTCGTCAATGACTACCAAACCCAGATCCTTGAACACGATGTCGCGCTGGAGCAGGCGATGGGTGCCGATGACGATATCCACTGAGCCGGCTGCTAAGTCCCGCACCACGCGCGCCAAATCGCGCCGGCTGCGAAAGCGCGACAGCATTTCGATGCGAACCGGATAATCGGCCATGCGCTCGCGAAAGGTATTGAAATGCTGTTGCGCCAGGACGGTCGTCGGCACCAGCACAGCCGCCTGTTTGCCACCCAGAGCGGCCTTGAATGCAGCGCGAATGGCGACCTCGGTCTTGCCATAACCGACATCCCCGCAAATGAGGCGGTCCATCGGTTTGGCGGCTTCCATGTCGTTTTTCGTGGCGACAATGGCGCGCGCCTGGTCGGGCGTTTCCTCGTAAAGGAAGCTGCTCTCGAACTCCTGCTGCCAGGTCGTGTCGGGCGGGAACGCGTGGCCTTGCTGCGCGGAGCGCGCGGCCTGGATGGCCAGCATTTCCGCCGCGATGTCGCGCACGGCGCGCTCGGCCTGCGCTTTGGTTTTGGCCCAGCGCTTGCCGGTCAACGTGTTCAGCGGAGGACGCCCTCGGCCGGCGCCGATATATTTGCCGACCAGATGCGCCTGGCTCAACGGCACATAAAGTCTCGGCCGTTGCTGGTCAAAATCGGACGCGGCGTATTCGATCACCATGCACTCCTCGCCGGGAGCGCCGCTGATCTCCGGCATCGGCTTGAGGCCAAGATACCGTCCGATGCCGTGTTGCAGATGCACGACGTAATCGCCCTCCTCCAATTCCGCGAAATTGATGTCCAGCAGCGAGCGACTCGAAGCGGCATGGGGTGATTTGAGGCGGCGCGGGCGTTGCACTTTGTAACGGCCGAAAATTTCCGCGTCGGTCACCACCGCGAGCTTGCCTGCCTCGCAAAGGAAACCGCGCGAGAGGGCGCCGAGGCGCAGTTGCAGCGGGCCGGTTTCGCCGAGGCCGTAGCCGCGCCAGATTTCCTGGAAGCGCTGGCGTTCGCCTTCGTTATTGCAAAAGAGAAACACGGCGTAATCCTGGCGCAACCAGCGGTGAAGCTGCTGGAAGAACTCCTGTCGTTGCGCCTCCACGATGTGCGGCTCCGGCCGGTGCTCGCCCATGGGGCGGAAAACTTCCAGGCTTTGAAAATCGAGTGCATCCGGCTTTTCCAATCGCTCCAAGTCAACAACAACATCCTCCAGGATCGGCTGGTCCAACGCGCCGGCCAGGATCGTGGTCAGGCCGCGCCGGGACACCTCCTGCTGGAATTGTTCCCACGTCAATAATAGGGGATCGTCCGCGACAACTTGTTCCTCGTAGCGCCGGGCTTGGGCCTCGAGCACATCAGGCTCGCACAAGAGAAAGATGGTCTCCTTCGGCAAGTAATCCAGCAGGCTGGCAGCCACAAGCCCCTTCTCTTTCTTGAGCAATCCTATTTCTCCGCCCGGCGCGATGGTGATCTCGCGCACTTCCTCTCGCGAGACCTGGGTGATGGGATCAAAGTAGCGCAACGATTCCAGTTCATTGCCAAAAAACTCCAGCCGCACCGGCCACGGACTGGCCAGCGGCCAGACATCGACAATGCCGCCGCGCATGGCGACGTGCCCCTTGTCGGTCACTTGCGCTTCCGCTTCGTAGGACTGATCTTCAAGCCATTCGATCAAATCCAGCGGATTCAACGATTCCCCACGGCGCAGAGCGCGAATCCGCTTTTTCAATTCGTCAATCGGCAAAGTCTTTTGCAGCAGCGCGGTGACATTGGCGACCAGCACAGGCGCAGCCGCACCTTCCGGCGGCCCCGCCAGCGCAACGAGCGTGGCCAGACGATCGCTGATGATATCGGCGTGAGGCAGGCGCGATTCGTGCGGCAACATTTCCCAATCGGGATAGAATAATGGCTTGGCCCCACCGCCGGCCCAGGTTTCCATGTCCTGCTGAAACGTCTCCTGCGTTTTCAAGCCATCGGTGACGACCACGACGGGCCGATCGCGGAAAAGGCGCGCCAAGAGGGACGCGACAAAAGGCTGCGCGCCGGTGCTGACCGAGTCCAAAGACAAAACACCCCCCTCCTCCACGCGCCGGCGCAGGGCTTGCGCGGCGGGAGTCGATGTCACACGCGAAAAGACTTCATCAGTCGATTCGTCTGACTGGTTATGGACCAATACGGATAAACCTCGCAGCCCAGCCGTGAGCCGTCAAGCAAGTGAAAAGAGACGCGCAATTTAACTTGCGAACAGGGAACGTTTAGAGCCAAGAAAGTGGGTGCCGAACATGTTTGCTTTTCATTATGTTCCCCATGCGACCCAGAAACTGTATAAACGTCCGACCCAATGCCGGAAAGCGATGGTCGAAACGAGAAATCCAACTGCTCGGCACAACTTTCGACGCTGACATCGCTGCTGACATTGGCCGGACCACAGCCGCCGTCTGGATGAAACGCCGCCAGCTCAAGATTGCTCGATATCGCATCCGGGCCAGTTCGTGGATGCGTTGGGAAGAATGGGAGGAGGACTTGGTCGGGACCCTCCCTGACATCCGTCTGGCAGACAAACTTGGTCGCTCTGTGGCGGGCGTTGAGGCCAAACGACACAAGATGCACATTCCCGTCTGCCCCCTTTTCGGTCCCTGGCAAGCGGCGGAAGCCAAACTGATGGGCAAAATCCCAGATAAGGAAATTGCACGCATCTACGGTCGCACCGTAGGAACGGTTCGAAGCAAACGCCGCGAGTTAAAAATACTTAATACGGCCGCTCTCCGCCGCGATTGGACAACGGAAGAGGACAAACTATTAGGCACCATGCCGGACGTTGAAGTGGCGCGCCGTCTCGGACGCAGTGTGCAAGGAGTCAAGGGCCGGCGTTGCGGGTTGCGCCTATGCAAGCCTCAGCCAGCCCACCGTCGGTGGACAGCCGCCGAAGAAAAACTTTTAGGGCGCTATCCTGACAAGGAACTGGCCGCCCGCTTTCACCGCCATGTCGGCGCCGTCGAGCTGCGCCGCAACCGATTGGGAATTCCTTGCCCCAACGGGCTGGTGATACATTGGCGGACGGAAGAAGACGCTCTGCTGGGCACTATCAGCGACGCCGCTGTGGCCAGGAAACTGGGGCGGAGCAAAGGCGCAGTGCAAGCCAGGAGGATGCGGCTAAAGATCGCAGCGAAGCGTACCTGGAACAAGGCGCAGGACGAACTTTTGGGCACCATGCCCGACCACGAACTCGCCGAAAAAATCGGCCGTAGCGCCGGTGCGGTGCAAGCGCGCCGCCAGGCCCTGGGTATCCCCAACTGCGGCAGGAGAATTTGGTCCAAAGAGGAGGAATCCTTGCTGGGTCGCATGCCCGACAGGGTGCTCGCCGCCCGTTTGAACCGCACGGAGAGCGCTGTGCAAATCCACCGCCTCAGACGCGGCATTCCGCAATTCGGCTGGGTGCAGCTTCGCCCATGGACGCGCCACGAAACTGCCCTCTTGGGAACCATGACCGACTCATGCCTCGCCAAACACATCAATCGCACCAAAGGCGCGGTCCAAATGCGGCGGTTTACGCTGGGAATCCGGCCCTTCGGCGTCGCCCGCGTGTGGACAAAGGCCGAAGACAAGCTCTTGGGAACCGTGCGGGATCGCGAGGTTGCCAAAAAAATCGGACGCACTGTGGAGGCTGTTGCTCAACGCCGTTCCACGCTTAAGCGAAAGCTATCGAAGTAATTCGCCATGCTAAAACCTCGCAGCCCAGCCTGAGGCCGTCAAGCGACTGAAAAGCCTGGAATACTCTTGAAACAAGGCAATATTGGTGCCGCTCAACCTTCAGTCCTCCGTGCCGTGGAGCATTTTGTAGCGGAAACCGTCTAATAGAGCAGGTGCGGAAGTGTCTTATAAAGATAACATGACGAAACTTGGTTCAAACTCTATTGACTGCCTCGCAACGGTGCGCCGGATGCTGAACTGAGTTGGCGCCTTATGCGTAAGAACCTGCGACCACGAAAGCCGTGAACACCAAAATCATCCTCAGCCTCTCGCTGATTCTAAGCGGCATTTCGTTTGGCTGCTCCACTGCTCCCGCACTTCCCGCCGACCCGATTAAATCCCGGCGAGACGCGGAGGCCAAACAATTTTTTGACGATTACCTTCTCCATTGTGACACCAATGCCATCAACTGCCTTTGGTTCCTCCAAAACAATCCTAGAATTGGCATGAAGATGACGATTCATCTGGATCAGGCAACCGTGACTACTGAGCGGGATGTCTATAATTGGGCAACACAGTACGAAGGCAC
>DASYNM010000173.1:0-4548 GCA_036008545.1 Verrucomicrobiia bacterium | reverse complement strand
CAACGGACCCACGGTTCCCGACACCACAAATTACAACGCCAGCATGCCTGCGATTTATGCGCAGGCTTACCAGGGCGGCAACGGGAAACGGTACGTTGTGCTCACCAACAAAGGTTCCAACAACGCGCCGGTGCAAATCCTCCAAGACGGCGTCGCCTTGACCAACTCGTTTCTGGAAACATTCGTGAGTGGCTCCGATCCCTCCGCCACCAATTCCGCTCCGGACGCAAGCCCCGTGTTCATTCAAATGCAAACCGTGACCAACCCCGTTACCATTCCGCAATACAGCGTGGTCCGCCTCGAATGGACGGTTTTCAACGTCCCGCCGCCTTCCCTCGCGTTGACGTCTTCAAGGCCGGCGCGAACCTTGAGTTGGATCGGCTTGACAAACGTGACTTACACCGTGCAAAGCGCCACCAACTTGGCCGGAACCTGGGCCACACTGGGCAAAGTGTCGAGCACGCAGACCAATTTTAGTTTTACAGACTTAGACACGGAATCATTGCGCTATTACCGCTTGGTTGTTCCTTGAGGTGCTCGGCTGGGATAAACGTAGGTTCAGAAAAATCCGCCTCCGCCCGCCAATTCTAATTATTAGTCTTTCTGCCAAATCGACCTTGACGCCACATGAGAAAGCCGGTGATGGCCAACAGGCCGGGTGTCAACCCGCCCACGCACCAGACAATTTTTACGAAGAATCCTCCGAAGGTTCCGTAATGGAGTGGACGGAATGCATCCGTGATTTGGTCCCAGAGCCTAGCCTTGCCGATTTCCCGCACTGCTTTGCGGGCTCCAGATTGGGAATCGAATGTGACTGTGTTGTTGTAATCGCTGTGAAATGAACCGCCCGTGTGGCCCAGGATCTGGAGGTCCGCGCCAGCGACGGCGGGGAAGCCAATGAAGGTGGGTTGAAAACCCGGCAGCTCGAGTTGACAGAGGTTGAGCAGCGCATCCATTGAAATGGACCGGGCCCAGTGCCGCTCCGTAATCTCGGCCGGCTGTCCGCTTCCGAAACGGAACTGTCGAATGGCGCTGGGAATATTCCAGTAAGCGCCTGTAAAACCGAGAATGAGCTGGAAGACGACCGTCGAGATCCCAACGGTTTTGTGGAGGTCAGCAAGAAAGATTTGTCGGCTGGCCCGCCAGCGGAGCCTGATAAAATTCGACCAAAAATCCTGGTAAATCCAAAAACCGCTCAGACCAAGCAAGCAAAGCAGAGCGGCAAAAAGCCCTGCCACGAGTATTCCGATGCGGCCGGCGAAGAATGTATAGTGCAACTCCATGACTCGGCCCGTCAACGTGCGGCGCGCATCCAGCGGTCCTCCGAGGATGGCGCCCGTATGAGGATTGACGGTTACGAGAAGACGCTCGTGGTGACCGTGCTTCACCACGAACACTCTATCTACCGCCGAGGGGTCGGGATCGAACAACCAACTGGAAAGCTCGTAATCAGGCAGCGCTTTTTCAACGCCAGCCAAAAGAATGTCGAGCGGGAGTCGGACTGAGGAGTTGGGCTGAGCCAGGAACACCTCCGGCGCGGCGACATCGTCCAGTTCGTTGTGAAATACCAGCAGGGAGCCAGTCAGACCGATGAGAAGCAGCCCGATCCCGGCGATCAGGCCCATCCAGGAGTGAATTTGCCATAGGCATTTGTTCACAGTAGCGGTTGGGTAGAATACTGATCGAAGTGCTCGCAGAGGTCGAGCGCGATCCACGCGAACTCCAATGGTACCTGCCTTCCAAAACTCGGTTTGCGTCGCGGCGATTCCGGCTTAGGTTTTGAGAGGTGAGCTATCGTTTTCAAGATCGCGCACAGGCGGGGAGGTTGCTGGCGGAAAAACTGGCGGGTTTCTCCAACCGGCCCGAAGTGGTCGTGCTCGGATTGCCGCGCGGTGGCGTACCGGTCGCTTTCGAGGTGGCGCGACGCCTCCAAGCCACGCTGGATGTCTTCATGGTGCGGAAATTGGGCGTGCCCGGCCATGAGGAACTTGCCATGGGCGCCATTGCCTCCGGCGACATTTGTTTTCTTAATGACAGTGTTATTCGCTCCCTGGAAATTTCTCCAGAGGTCGTTAACCGCGCCATCACCCGCGAACGCCACGAGCTGAAGGAGCACGAACGCGTGTTCCGCCCGGGCCATCCGGTGGAGCTGCGTGACCGGGCGATCATTCTGGTGGACGACGGTCTGGCCACGGGGGCGTCGATGCGCGCCGCCGTCATGGCCGCCCGCGAAAGGCATCCAGCCCGCGTGATTGTGGCGGCGCCGGTAGCGGCACGCGATACCTGCCAGGAATTCAAAGAGTTGGCGGATGAAGTTGTTTGCGTGCAGACGCCGTCAAATTTCGAGGGCGTCGGCCAGTGGTACGAAGATTTTTCCCAAACCAGCGATCAGGAAGTCCGCCGCCTCCTGGAGGAAGGCGCAAAATTCGGTCAGCCTAATGTCAATGAGGGATGATGAAACCTGTCAATAATGCGGTTCGGGAAAATGTCCGGCTGCAAGCCGGCCATGTTGCGCTGGAAGGCGAGCTGGAGCTTCCCGCCGGGGCAGCGGCCGTGGTCCTCTTTGCCCACGGCAGCGGCAGCAGCCGCCACAGCGTGCGCAACCAGTCTGTGGCTGCAGCCTTGCGCGGGGCGGGCCTCGGCACGTTGCTCTTTGATCTGCTCTCGGCGACAGAGGAGGAAATCGATGCCCGGACGATGCGCCTGCGATTTGATATCGCGCTCCTGGCCGAACGCCTGGTTTGCGCGGTGGATTTTATCGCCAACCACGCGAAGGCTCGCGGGTTGCCGATCGGTCTATTTGGGGCGAGTACAGGCGCAGCGGCGGCGCTGGTCGCGGCTGCGCAACGGCCGGATCGCGTCGGCGCGGTTGTCTCTCGCGGCGGACGGCCCGACCTAGCGGGCGACGCGTTGCCGGCGGTGACTGCGCCCACTTTGCTGATCGTTGGGGGAAACGACCAGGAAGTGCTGGCCTTGAACCGGCAGGCGCAAGAGGCGTTGTGTTGCGAGAACAAACTGGAAATCGTTCCAGGCGCGTCGCATCTCTTCGAGGAGCCGGGTGCTTTGAACGAGGTCGCCCGATTAGCCGGCGATTGGTTTCTGCAAAAGCTGGCGTCGAGTCGTGTCTCTGCTACGCCAACAAACGAATGATTCCGGCCGGGCTGTAAGCCGAATTCTGTCTGCCCCGAAAAAATCGGGGGAGAGAACCATTTGTCTCAGCAGCCGATACCCGAAACCTGTTCCGCGTAGCGGAACGCGAGCGGGCCGCTCCGGGTTTCCTATTTGGCCTTGCACCCGATGGGGTTTTCCGTGCCTTGCCGGTTACCCGGCAAGCGGTGAGCTCTTACCTCGCCTTTTCACCCTTACCCTGCCCTTGCGGGCGGGGCGGTTTAATTTTCTGTGGCACTATCCGTCGAAAGGCTTGCGCCTTCCTCCCGCGTATATCTTCATCTTGACGCATGGCGCCGTGACGAAGTTACGTGGCATCGCGCCCTCTGGTGTTCGGACTTTCCTCCCCCGGCCATGACAGCCGGAAGCGGTCCTCCACCCGACCGGAATCACGAATAATGTAATCGCCCTGGATCGAAATGGCAAGCAGCTGGCTCGGTCGGCAGCCCGTCGCGCGCGCGTGGCAATTTTGTCGTGACAACGGAAGCGGCGCGCTTATATTGCACGATTCTTGGGCGACCCTGTCGTCTAGCGGTTAGGACACTGCCCTTTCACGGCGGTAGCAGGGGTTCGATTCCCCTCAGGGTCGCCAATCCACTTAACATACTTACGTTCCATGTGTTCTGTGATTTACGTCTTCCAAGAGCTGCCACAACTCCATGTAAAATATATGATACAGCTCGAAATCTTCATCGCGCTTCACTGCGATCCACCGAGCGCAAAACACACAAATCAGAGCAACAGGTCCTTCCATTGCTGGTGGTCGCGGCCTCGCAAAGGCGTTGGGCGTTGGTGGGCGAGGCCGGGGGGCATTGAAAGTTTTACCTTGAATGCCCGGAAGTTATTCACAACCATGCAAAAAGTTATTCACATGATGAGACGGTTTAATGCGATCCATCAATAATTATACTATGCGGCCAATTCTTGCGGGAGGTCCTCTGGCCTTCCCTACTCCCATGGCCATCGTCTCGGAAAAATCAACAAAAGGATAAAACTAGAAATGATAATGAAAACGAAATTGACCCATTTGCTCTTCATGCTGGCGTGTCTCGCCGGCGTGCAATCCGCGTTGGCGCAAGCTGCCAAACTGGGCCTTGGCCCCGCCGGCCAGCAATTCGTCATTTACTGGCCAGTGGGCGGCCCGACGAATTATGTGTTGCAAACAACCACCGATCTCGCCTCCTCGAACTGGGTCACGGCCAGCAACGCCCTCACCGTCAACGCCGTGCTGGTGTCGAACGGGGCGCCGTTTGAGTATTTTCGATTGACTGGCAGCGCCACCCCTGCGGGCATGACGCTGATCCCGGCGGGTCCGTTCACGATGGGTAATTTCATTGTCAACAATTTCTACGATCCCGCCACCAACGATCCGGACATCGC
>DASYNM010000172.1:0-22137 GCA_036008545.1 Verrucomicrobiia bacterium | reverse complement strand
CGTCATTCAACACCAGGGAATTAGCGGTCAAGGTGTTATCGGTACCGTTGGATGTGATGCCGATATCGTTTAAATTTTGGATTATGCCCGACAGCGGCGAGGCATCCACCACTTGGCGCAGATCGGACTCAATGCCCTCGGCATCCATGTCGCCCATCAAAATTCCCGGAGTGCTGGTGGTGGACGAGGAGGTCGATCCCGTTGCGCCGGTCGTGCTGCTGGTGCTGGTGGAGACCGTCGTTTGGGAGCTGATGTAATTTTGGACGGTGTTGTAATCGTTGACAAAGTTAGTGATGGCCGTAGCGATGCTGCTGGTGTCAGGGGTGACGCTGATGTTGGCCGTGCCGGCGCCCTGCGCGGTGATGGACAAGCCGGTCAAACCGAGGGAGGAAGCATCAATGGTATTGCTCTGACTGGTCATCGTATTGCTGCCATCGAGGCTATACTGTAAATTTACTCCCGCTTGCAGGGTGCCGGTGGAGAGGCCGGTGGCGGCTAAAAAATTACCCGTCACGTCCTGCATGGTCATGCCCATATTTCCGGTGTTGTTGTTCGTCAGGACAAAACGATTATTGGCCCCATCGTAAGTTGCCGTCACGCCCGCATCGGAATTATTGATCGCCTGCATTATGTCGTTAATGCTGTCGGTGGAGGCGTCGAAATTGATGGTCACGCCATTAATCTCGAAGGCTCCCTGTCCATTGCCGCCGTCGGAGATGGTGGTGCCCAAATTGGACTGATTGGCCATGGCATTGATATTGATGCCGGCGAGGGCGTTGAGGCTGGTGACAGTGTAGGTCCCATTGACAGCGGCGGCGCCGTTGGTATAGAGCTGGGCGGCCTGGAGAAAATTGCTGGTGTCGGCGGAACTGCCCAAGGTGATTGGCGCAGCACTGGTAAGCGATATTTCGTCGGTGGTAGGATCGTAACTGGCCGTGACCGCGCCATTGGTGACGGTATTAATTTGGGTGAAAACAGACTGCAAAGTGTCAGTGGTGGCGACGGTGATTTTTTGGCCGTTGACCGTAAAGCTTCCGGCGGTTATGGGGTCGGCGAACGCCGGACTGTTCAAATCGACGTTGGAAACGTCAGCCGTGGCGCTGATGGGCTGGGCCGCAACCGTGGAGCCGTCCTGGGCGGCGGCGGTGGCTAGTTGAGAGACCAAGAAAGAGTAGGTGCCTACGGGAGTTCCGCTTTGTGTGCTGGCGGTGGCGACGGTGGAGTCTGAGCTGGCGGCGGTGGTGCTTTGGAAAAGGCTGGGCGAGGAAAGCGCGCTGATGTCGTTTTGCAGATTGGTCAGATCGGTGCCGATGGTATGATATGCAGCGTTTTCCGAGTTGATGGTGGTTTGTTGGTTTTGCCACTGGGTGATGGGGGCCGAGGCCGCTGCCGCTTCATCGTTGATGATGGCGGTCCAATTGATACCGGAAGCCAGACCGGCCAAGGCGAGACTTGTGCTGCTGCTGGAAGTTGCTGCTGCCATAATAATCTTCCTTTTTCGTTACTTTTCTCTCTTACCTTCTGCTCCGGCTTTGGCTCATCAAAGCCCTTTCTCAAGTTGAGAACTCGGGCGGCCCGAAGGCCGCCCGAGTCGCGCAATTACTAACTCTCAGGCTGAATCAACGCCCAAGCTTCTTAGGAAAGGAGCTTGAGGATGTTGTCAGGGTTTTGATTCGCCTGGGCCAACATCGCCGTGCCGGACTGCACGAGGATTTGGTATTCAGCATATTTGGTGCTCTCCGTCGCGACGTTGACGTCCGTCAGAGTGCTGTTGGCGGCAGTCAGGTTGTCCGACAACACGCCGAGTTCGTTGCTGCTGTAGTTCAAGCGTTCTTCGTTCGCGCCAACATTGGCACGATCCGTGGCCAGAGCCGTAATGGCATTTCCGACCGCAGTCAACGCCGCGACCGCGCCGGTCGAGGTCGAGATGTTGGCACCAGTCGCGGCAGTGTAGGCCGCGGCGGTCAGGTTGACAGCCGTCATCGTGAAGGTGTCGCCCGTGCCATCGGTCGTGATGTTGAGGCCGCCGACGGTGCTGCCATCGGTGCCGGAGAACAAGCTCACGCCGTTGTAGGTCGCATTGCCTGTGCTGGTGATGTAAGCAGCCAGAGCCTGAAATTCCGAGTTATAGTCGGCCAACTGAGAGGAGCTCTTGGTCGGGTCTTGAGCCTCGACGGCGAGTGTGCTCATCTGATCCAGGGCTGAACCGACCTGTTGCAGATAGCCATCCTGTGTTTGGCTGAACGAAATGGCATTGCTGACGTTGTTGTTGGCGGCGTTAGTCTGGCCAATTTGTGCGGTCAACGCGATGGACTCGGCCAAACCGGCCGGGTCATCGGAAGGATTCACAATTTTCGAGCCAGAGGATAGCTCTGCCAAGGCGTTATTCAGTTCGCCGGTTGATGTGTTGAGGTTGCTGGCAGCCGTGATGGCTGACATGTTCGTATTTAAGCTGCTAATTATCATATACTCTGTTCCTTGAGTCGCCCCTTGCGGGGAGTTTTTTTCACGACTTCCTTGTCGTGTGGCGGATTTTTATACGGGCATCCGCCGGTTTCCCGATTGGCCCTTACTGGCTGCCAACCGCCATTGTCTTGCGACAAGAAGGTTATCGGCACCGGTGAGCGATACTTTAGCCCAAAATCGCCCTCTTTTGCGTTGATTTGACCTGATGATTTGCCTTGTAAATCATTCCTTTCTCCTCCGTATTTAAGTTCGCCGTGCAATCTGACGATACCATGTCAAGTGACCTGCCTCGGCGGGATCTGCCCGCCCTAACCGCGCTGCAACAGTCCAGCGCTCGTTGCTTTCGGAAACACGCACCAATCCGCCTCCGTCAAGCGGGGGCCGCAGCGGGACGTGCCGCTATATTTACGGTGAAATTTCCAACGGCTGGCGGCACCGTCCAAGGGAGCGCTTAATGCAGACCAATGAAGCTTATCGCGTCCTGGTGATCGACGACAACCCGGACATTCACGAGGTCATCCGCAGAATCCTGGGTGCGGATGATAGTCTGGCCAGTCAGTTGTCAGGGGTTGAGGCGCAAATCATGGACACACCTGCGCCGACGCCACTGGCCGCGCGTTTTGATGTCGATTGCGCCAACCAAGGAGAGGCTGGTCTTTCCAGGGTGGCGGCCGCGCGCGAAGCCGGCCGGCCTTATGCGGTTGCGTTTGTCGATGTGCGCATGCCTCCCGGCTGGGATGGCGTTGAAACCATCGGCCACCTCTGGCAAGCGGACCCAGGCCTGGAAATCGTGCTTTGCACCGGGTTCTCCGATTACACGTTGCGGGCACGCGTGCGCCAGTTGCCGCGCATGGACCAATTACTGGTGCTCAAAAAACCGTTTGAGAGTATCGAAGTGCAGCAACTGGCCGTGGCGCTCTCGGAAAAGTGGCGCCAGGCGCGCGAGGCCCAATCGTTTTTTGACAACCTGGATGGCCTGGTCAAGGCGCGCACGGCGGAGTTGCAACACTCCCTTTCTCTCATTCAAGCTTCCGAGAACCAGTACCGCCTCCTATTCGACAGCAATCCCACGCCTATTTTCACCTATGACGACACGACGCTGGCCTTCATCAGCGTCAACGAAGCGGCCGTCCAGCGCTACGGATTTTCCAAAGCGGAGTTTCTCAAGTTAACCCTGCGCGACCTGGCCCTGCCCGAAGATTTGCCTCTTTTTCTGGACAAGCTCGCCAAACTGTCTCCCGGCGCTGGCAACTCCGGAATCTGGCGCCATCGCACCAAGGGCGACAGATTCATCGAGATGGAAATCACTTCCCACCACATCGTGCCGCAGAAAATCTACTTGTCGCTGGCCATGGACGTGACGGAGCGGTTGAATTTGGAGGCGCAGTTGCGCCAATCGCAGAAGATGGAATCCATCGGTCAATTGGCCGGGGGCATCGCGCACGATTTCAACAATCTCCTGACCGTTATCAACGGCCACGCCAGTCTCCTCACAGCGGCCGAAAAGTTGACGCCCGAGGGGACGGAGTCGCTCAAGGAGATTGTCGAGGCCGGCAAGCGGGCTGGTGCGCTGACCCGGCAATTGACGACCTTCAGCCGCAAGCAGGAGTTTCATCCACAGGTGGTTGATTTGAACGAAGTTGTCAGCAATGTCACCAAAATGCTCCGGCGCATTCTCGGCGAAGACGTGGCGCTGCAGGTCGATTTCTCGCCGGGATTGCCCTCGATCACGGCGGATTTAGGCATGATCGAACAAGTTCTGCTCAATCTGGCGGTCAATTCGCGCGACGCCATGCCGCGCGGCGGGCAACTCATCATCCGAACCTCCGCCGTCGCCATCGACCCGGTCGCCGCGCAGCAGATTCCGGAAGCCGCGCCGGGCCGGTTTGTCTGCCTGACTTTCCGCGACACCGGTTGCGGCATCCCGCCGGAAAACCTGGGCCGGATTTTTGAGCCGTTCTTCACCACCAAAGAAATCGAGCGCGGCACCGGCCTGGGCCTGGCCACCGTCTATGGCATTATCAAACAGCACCTGGGCTGGATCGACGTTCAAAGCGCTCTTGGAGAGGGCACGACCTTCCACATCTTTCTGCCCGCATCGACCGCCCGCAGCGGCGGAAACTTGCAAATGACGCCGAGCGAGCAAACGGTCATTGGCGGCACGGAAACGATTCTGGCCGTCGAAGACGAAGGGCCCCTGCTCAAGCTCATGCAGCACATTCTGGAGAGCCACGGCTACAAAGTGCTCGGATGCGCCAATGGCCGCCAAGCGCTGGAAACTTGGGGCGAACACCGCAAGAAAATTGATTTGCTGTTGACAGACTTGATTCTGCCCGACGGCATGGCCGGGACGGAACTGGCCCGGATATTGCAGGAAGCCAAACCCGCCCTGAAAGTCCTCTACACCAGCGGTTACAACGCTGAACGCCTGGCCAAGGAGTTTCCACCCGGCACGCACGTCAACTTTGTGCAAAAGCCCTTCCACGCGCGCAAACTGGCCGAAATGGTTTTCGAGACGTTAAATACCATTCCCTAAACCGGCAGAGTTTGCCCACGTCCGGAAGTATAGCGGCAGAATATGGCTGTTTTGCCTCTGCCCGGCGTGCGGAAGGCCATTTAAGGCACCCAACAAACTTGGCACGATTCTTGTTGTAAGCAACATGCCAATGAAGAACATACTCGTCATAGACGATAAGGAAGAAATTCGCACGCTGATCAAAGCGGTGCTGAGCAATTTCGGCTTTAACATCATCGAGGCCGATAACGGCCGGATGGGCGTGCAAATGTTGCGCGAGCAAAGGCCCGACCTCGTCATCTGTGACATCAACATGCCCGGCATGGACGGTTACGAGACACTAGGCGCCGTGCGCGAATCCTCTTCCACCGCCCCGATCCCTTTCATTCTCATGACCGGGCTGGTCAGCCGCGATGGCTTTCGCCGCGGCATGGTCTGCGGAGCCGATGATTACCTGGTCAAGCCGTTCACGACCGACGAGTTGATCGAAGCGGTCATGTCCCGTCTGGCGCGTCAAACCGATTTTCAAATCGAAGCTGACCATCGCGCGCTCCGGTTGCACAGATATGCCGCGCAGCATTCCTTCCCCGAATTCGCCGGCAACCTGGATGAGATCATCGGCCACGTCCCGGCTTAAATGAGTCAAAGCGCCGGCGACGCTGCCCGGAGATTGGACATTTCCTCCACGGTGGGGTGAGACTCCGTCGAACCCTGGCTTGCGTAGCGCAGGTTTCCAATCTGCTGTATCGCGGATTTCCAATCCGCAGGCGCAGCCCGCAAATTAGTCCGCTCCCGTATTGCTCCCGCTGCTACGACCGAGAGCCTGCCGACTTGAAGTCGGCGACACAGCAGGCTGGAAGCCCGCGCTACGGATTTGCGCTCGTTCGCCGCGTCATTCTTGCCATCCTGTCCATCCTGTTCATCCTGTCAAAATTCAGCATCGTTTCGGTTTAACGGCCTGTCTCCACCCACAACTCGGGGTGCGGTTGGTGATCGTTGTTCCACCGCGAGGCGGTTTTGGTGGGATTGAACAGAACCCATGGATTCATGGCCTCGATGTGACCATCGCAAAAGAGCTGATTATAATTCTTCCCATGCCGCGCCGGGTCAAAGAACAGACTGTAGTTTCGACCTCTCCAGTTCAGCAGGCCGCAAATCAGTCGGTCGTCGCCCCCGGGCATCTGATTCTCCGCCGCGTTGAGGAATCTGGATTCGCCGATGGATAGCATCTCGCTTGGCGCCACGACTCGGTGGTCAGGAACTGAAGTGCGACCCCACTCGAGGCTCTCGTTCAGCCTGGCACCTGAAGGCAGGTAGCCCAGCCCCAAATCCGGATCAAACGGCGCCCCGAAACCAGGCATGGAAACTCCGTTCGCGTTATAAGCGTAGCTGCCAAACGGAAGCCCGTAGTGGCTACCAATGGTATTGGTATAATCCAAGCTGGCAATGACGCCATTGTAGCCTGGGCAGTGATATTTCACGTCCGTCCATTTCAACGGGTAATAGGGAGCCAGCTTGGCCCACCAGCAACGCGTGTTCCGAGGGCCAACCGCGGCGTCCAGCGCGTGATCCGTCAAACCACTGTAGTATGGATATTTGCTCTCGTTTTCGTTCACATACATTTGCAACGCCAATCCCATCTCGTGCAAGTGGTTCTTGCAAATGGTGGAACGCGCCTGGCTCTTGCTCATGCCAAGCACCGGCAAAATCAGCGCCGCCAAAACCGCAATCACGCCCATCACCACCAGCATTTCCGCCAGAGTGAATGCTGGACTCGCGCAATACCGAATTGGCGGCCTGCATCTGAGCATGGTCATGTTCACGTACCATTAGACAGGGCAGCCGCCTATCCCTCACGCCCATCTGCAAGTGCACCGCGCGCGCTTTGTCAATGCACGGCTGAAAAGTACGAAACAAAACCCGCAGGGTAGCCTGTTCTGAATTCGGGAGGGGCGAGCGCCTGCGACTCCCTGGTCGCGCCTCGAAGTTACGGACTCGCGGCGCTCGTCCCTCCCGAAAAAATCGACGGCCGGAGTAGAGGCGGGCGCAGAAATCTGTCATGTGCTCGTCTGCAACCGGATGGTGACCTCCAAACCGGCCGGTTCAAGGTTGCGGCAGGCGACGGCGCCGCCGCAGGATTCGATGCACGTTTTCACAATCGCCAGGCCAAGCCCGACGCCGCCAGTCTCGCGGTCGCGCGAAGCGTCGGCACGATAGAACGGATCGAAGATGCGCGGCAAATCGCTGGCGGGCACGCCGGGCCCGCGGTCGGCTACGGTGATTTTGACGCGGTCTTCTTCGCGTTGCGCGGAGACGGTGATCGGCCCGGCCTCCCCGGCGTAGCGCACGGCGTTGCGCAACAGATTCGACAGCGCGCGTGTCAACAATTCCGGGTCCGCTTGCACGGCGAAATCAGCCGGGACTTCGACCTTGACCTGGGCTTGCTCCGGCACTTCGCGGTGGACGGCCCTCTCGACGACCTCGCGGACATTGACGGGCCGCAACTGCGCAGCGGGCGCAGTCAGGGAGGCCTTGGAAAATGAAAGCAGTTCGTTGACTAAATTCGCGATGTGCGCCGCTTCATCCTCGGCCCTGGCGACGTATTCCTTGTGGCCCTCGTCAGCCCGTTGATCGAGGATGCCGAGCGAGACGCGCAGTTTGGCCACGGGCGAACATAGCTCGTGCGCGACATCGCCCAGAAAGCGTTTCTGTCCGGCGACCAATCCGGCCAGGCGCGCCGCCATTTGATTGACAGATCGGCCAAGGTCGCCCAGTTCGTCGCGGCGCCCCTCGGCCACGCGCGTTTCGAACCTGCCCTCCGCGATTTGGCGTGTGGCGTGGGTCATTTGCGCGATGGAACGGTTGATCCCTCGCATCATGGGAAACCAGAGCAGCGCCGACAACGCCACCGCCGCCAGGCCCACGCTGATCCACGGCCCGACGGCAAAAAACAATCCGCCCGCCTCAAGCGTGTCGGAAACCAGGACAAGGTTCAGTGGGGCGGGGTGCGGTTCGTCCGGCGGCTGGAACATGGTGCGGACGATTACCCAGTAGCGCGAAGGGTCTTTGCTGTGGCTCAGGAATTTCGGCCTCAGATCGCGCGGAGGGCCAAACGCCGGATGATCTGGCCCCTCGCCCGACGGCGGATGATCGTGGCCTTCGCCTGGCGGCGGACCAAAATCATGCCTAGGCCCGGGCGGGCCTCTCATGTGTTGGCGGATTTCGTCTGGCAGCTCGATCGGATCGCCGGCCATCTGTTCGCCGCGCCCGTCAAAGGCGAGAAACCGCACCTTGTCATGGTATCCGCTGTCAAACCTATGCAGGGTCTCGTTCCATTTCGCCATCGGCTGCTGGCCCAATTCCGTCAGGATGATGTCGCTCTCGGCCTCGATGCGGTCGCTGGCGTCGCTGGGCAGGAACAAATCCGGCCCGGAGCGAAATTGGGCAAAGAACAGCATCCAAAACATGACGGCCAGCAGCGCCAGGTTCAGGAAGAAGAGCAGCAGAATTTTGGCGTAAAGAGGAAAACGGCGCGGCATGGGCCTTACTCCAAATCGGGGTTGATCAGCATATAGCCGACGGAACGGTAAGTGCGGATGAAACGGGGCCGTTTCGGGTCGTCGCCCAGCTTCTTGCGGAGCGACCAAATATGCACATCGACCGAACGGTCATAGACATCGTAATTTCTTTCCGCCACCGCCTCGACCAATTCCTCGCGCGACTTGACTCTTCCCCGCGAGCGCGCCAGGCACGCCAGCAAGTCGAACTCCAGCGCTGTCAAGTCGAGAGGTTTATCTCCCACGACCGCGCGCCGAGTGCCGGGATTCAGGCGTAACGGGCCGACCGCGATTTCGGCCTCGGCCTTGTCGTCCGTCTTGGCTGCGGCGGGCGCGGCGCGGCGGGTCACGGCGCGCAACCGGGCCAACAATTCGCGCGTGGAAAAAGTCTTGGGCAAATAATCGTCGGCCCCCACTTCCAAACCGGCAATGCGGTCCGCTTCGTCGCCGCGCGCCGTGAGCATGAGCACGGGGACATTGGATTTAGCGCGCAAATTTTTGAGAACCTCGAAACCGTTCATGCCCGGGAGCATGACGTCGATGATGACGGCGCTCCAAGACTCCTGCAAACCGCGCTCCAGGCCGTCGGGGCCGTTATGCGCGGCGGTGACCTGGTAACCCAAAGGTTCGAGGTATTCACGAATCAAGCGGCAGAGCGCGCGGTCGTCGTCAATAAGCAAGAGGCGCGTGCCGCTGTTTTTCTCGGCATCAGACTGATGTGTAGTGGGCGCGGGCATGAATGCTGCCAACAAAATAGCCCGGGTCGCGAAAAAAGCCGCAAAATTAACTCTTCCTTAACAATTTTCCCTTAATCAAGGCTTCACTTTCAAGCCTTCGCCAGCGGCCGCTTTTCTCTGCTTGTCATCGAAACTGAAAAACTCCTTTGCCCCCAAAACCAGTGCCGCCGCGATGTGCAACAAGTCCAGACTGCGCGTGCCAAGCGTCGGCGTGTAGCGATCGCTCAATTGCCGGGCCTTTTCGTGCAGTTCGTTGGAAGCAACCGGTGTCGGCACAAGAAATCCGCTGGCGATGTCCGCTTCCACGTCCTGCCAGAGGGCGTCCCTTTGCGCAGTGGTGATGCGCTGGCGTTGGACGGAGCGGTTGAAGGCGTTGCGCAGTTCAAGTACGGCTAATGGCGTGAGCAGCAGTGGTGCGCGCTCAGTCCCCAAAGCCGCGTCCGCTGCTTGCGACGTTGATTCTTCCAGATAAAGCGAAGCAATAAAGCCGGTGTCGGCAACGGCTACCATTCGTAGCTCTCCCGTTCCTCCGCAACGATGCTGCCGGGCAAAACTTGGTCGTTTTGGTCGCCGAATATGCGTTTCCGGCGAGCCTCGAAGTCCGGTAGCTTGATCTTTTTCGACTTACTCGGCGCAGGCGGCGGGGACAAGAGCGCGATGACCTTGCCCTTTTTGACGATTTCCACTTGTTGGCCTTCGGCGATCCAATCCATCACGTCGCCAAAAGCGTGCCGGAGTTTTCTGACGTTTGCCGTCTTCATGTTTAACAAACATGTTATACATCGCGTCGCGTTGCTTGTCAATGCGGTTTCTTGTGCCATGCGGCAGGCAGAACAGAAATCGCTTGCCATTCGCGCCGGCCAGAGGAAAATTCCGCAGATGAGTCGCATGCGCCCTGCGCTTCTTCGTTTGAGCATTCTTCTTTTGTTTGCTCTCCAGCATGCGTCGGCGCAAGTGCCGTCGCCTGACACCAACACGGTCTGGCTGGCCGAGCATTACACCAAATACGAATACAGGATTCCCATGCGCGACGGGGTGCGCCTGTTCACGCGCGTTTATAATCCGAAGGACGACTCGAAATCTTGGCCCATCGTGCTGACCCGGACGCCTTATGCCCTGAAGCCTTACGGCGACGATAACTATACCAACGGTGGCGGCTCGTTCGCGACCCTGGCGAAGGACATTTTTATTCTTGTCACCCAGGATGTGCGCGGCCGGTACGGTTCCGAGGGCGATTACGAACACATGCGTCCGTTCAATCCGAACAAGAGCGGCAAGGACACAGACGAAAGCTCCGACGCCTACGACACTATCGATTGGCTGGTGAAGAACGTGCCCAATAATAACGGCAAAGTCGGGATGGTCGGCATCTCCTACCCGGGCTTCTACACGTCGATGGGGATGATCGATTCGCATCCGGCGCTCAAAGCGGCCTCGCCCCAGGCGCCCATTTCGGATTGGTTCATGGGCGACGACCTCCACCATAACGGCGCATGGTTCCTGTCGCAGAACTTCGGCTTCTTTTATAATTTTGCACAGAAGCTCGAAGACCCGCTGCATCAGCCTGCGACTCCTTTCAACTTCAAGACGCCCGATGGCTACGACTTTTTCCTGCGCATGGGATCACTGGGCAATTCCGACACGCTCCTGCTCAAAGGTCGTGCCCCCGAGTGGACGGAATTTCTGCGGCATCCGACTTACGACGCGTTCTGGCAGGCGCGCAACATTCGTCCGCATCTCAAGAACATTCATTGCGCAGTGATGACGGTCGGGGGTTGGTACGACAACGAGGATCTGTTTGGCGCGCTGGAAACCTATCGTTGGAGCGAACGGCAGAACCTTGGTATCACCAATATGCTGGTGATGGGGCCGTGGTTTCATGGCGGTTGGAGCCGCGCCGATGGAGACAAGCTCGGAGACATTGATTTCCATGCCAAGACATCCGAGTTTTATCGCGAAAAGATCGAGTTGCCGTTCTTCCGCCATTTTCTCAAGGGCGATACCAATTACACTGCCACTGAGGCGCAAGTGTTTGAGACCGGCACCGATCGCTGGCGCCGCTTCGATGCCTGGCCGCCCAAACAAGCTGTTGCGAAGACGCTCTACTTTCGGGCCGGCGGCGCGCTTGAGTTTAATCCGCCGGTGGAAAGTTCGGAGGCGTTCGACGAATTCCTCAGCGACCCCGGCAAGCCTGTCCCTTTCACGATGGAGATCAACACCAGTTATCCACGCGAATATCCGGTCGAGGACCAGCGGTTCGCGGGGGAGCGGCCGGACGTCTTGGTCTATGAGACCGAACCATTGGAGGAGGACCTGACCTTCGCCGGCCCCATCAAAGCCAGCCTGCATGTGTCCACGACCGGGACGGATGCAGATTGGGTTGTTAAAGTAGTGGATGTATACGCGGGCGACTACCCTGATCCGGATCCCAATCCTACCCGCATTCACATGGGCGGTTACCAGCAACTCGTTCGCGGCGATGTGTTTCGCGGGAGATTCCGCAACAGCTTCGAGAAACCGGAGCCGTTCGAGCCTGGCAAAATGGCGTCGGTCCAATTCACCATGCCGGACGTGTGCCACACTTTCCGGCGCGGCCATCGTGTGATGGTGCAAGTGCAAAGCTCCTGGTTCCCGCTAGTCGATCGCAACCCGCAGACCTTTGTGGATATTGCCAACGCCAAACCGGAGGATTTTCAAAAGGCGACCCACCGCGTTTATCGCGCGGCTGATGGGGCTTCATCCATTTCTGTTGAGGTTTTGCCGCCTAGCGGAAACTAACAAAGTGCTTCGCTTTGCACGAACCCCTCTCCCTGTCCTCTCCCCGCCAAGCATGGCGGGGAGAGGGTGGCCGCAGGTCGGGAGAGGGGTTCTTGTAACAGCGCCCTAGTATGGTTGCTCGAAAAGAATTCGAGATGGAATCGGAGACTCTCCCATGAACGATCAAACACTTGCGCCGTTGTTGCCCAGGCGCGAATATCTGGCCCGAATCGTACGCAGCCTTTGCCTGGGGCTGTCCATCATCGCCATTTGCCTTGGTATTGGCATGGTAGGTTATCACTGCTTGGAGAAACTTTCCTGGATTGACGCCTTCCTCAATGCCTCGATGATTTTGTCCGGCATGGGACCAGTGGCCACGTTGCAAACCGATGCCGGCAAGCTGTTCGCCGGTTTTTACGCCCTGTTCAGCGGCTTGGCGCTCATCTCGATCATAGGCATCATCATGGGGCCCTTCGTTCTCCGATTCCTCCACAAATTTCATTTGGACTTGCACGCCAAAAAGAGTATGCCCCGCAAACCGTGACCGCAATGCTACGAGGCTCGCGCCGCGAGTCTTGTCAGTGGCTAAACTATACGCTCGCGGGTAATTTCACCGAATCGTTGCCGGGCCGTCACCTGTTTGTAACAGGATGCGTGTTAGGCTCGCGGTGGTGCGGTACTCTGTGCAATCTAAACTATTTTTGGCGCACGTCGCGGCGTCTGGTCTGGCCGGATGGCAAAGTGCGGCGGGTGGACGGTGTGCTATTTTTGCGCAGTCGCCAGCTCATCTCTAAACCATCAACTTCCTGGAATAATGCTTTCATTTCATTTCACACCAGTGCTGGCGGCCAATGCGTTGGAATTCGCGATTAGAAAAGCGACGCCCGAGGGCAAAGCCACCATGTCGGCTTTGCTGATACTTTCGTTGTTCAGTTGGACCATCATCATTACCAAAGCCCGCCAACTGATGATCGCGCGAAAATGGGCGAAGAAATTTTTTACCGCCTACGAATCCACGCGCGACCCTTTGGAGATCAAGCGCAAGGATGAATCTTACGAGGGCGCGCCTGCCTACGCTCTTTACGTGCGCGGCGCGGATGAGCTGGAATACCATTTGAAAAATTATCCGGTGCAGGTCAAAGCCCGCGCGGACGTTACTTCCGATCCCTCTCTTGGACATGGCAACACCGAAGTTTTTGTGCGTACGAGCACAACGAGAGTCAGCTTGGCTTCCTTTGAGGCGGTCAAAGTGGTCATGGAGGAGACGGCGGCAGCGGAAGCGATGGCGTTGGAGAAAGGGATGATCGTCTTGTCCACGGCGGTGGCCGGCGGGCCGTTCATCGGTTTGCTCGGCACGGTGTGGGGCGTGATGGAAACTTTTGCGGGCATCGCCAGCGCCGGCTCCGCTAGTTTGACGGCCATGGCGCCGGGCGTGGCAGGGGCGTTGATCTGCACGGTCATCGGCCTGTTGGTGGCGATCCCGGCGATGTTCAGTTACAACTTCATGGTCACGACCATTCGAGCCATCACGCAGGAGTTGGACGGCTTCGCCAGCCGTTTCGCCAACCAGATGGAACATCGCTATGTGGACAATCGCCCGCTATCCGAGGAGATCAGAGAGGCCAATGAGACGCTGGCGGCGCGCATTGTCGACGCGATGAAGGGGAATGGCGCGGCCACGGAATTGCCCGTTCTGGCGGAGCGCTCATGAAAAAGTGCTCGCATTCGGCGCATCATTCGCTGACCGAGTTGAACATTACGCCGTTGCTGGATTTGGCGTTTGTGTTGCTGGTCATTTTCATCATCACCACCACGCCCATCGTCAATGACCTGGATCTCAACCTGCCCGCAGCCTCCAAACATGAGAAGGACCCGCCCCGCAAGGCGAACTACGTCACTGTCCAGGCCGACGGAAAAATATGGCTCAACAAGGGGGAAGTGAACGCCGTCGGATTGCAGGAAAAACTGGTGGAACTGCGCATCGACGATCCCGACCTGAGCGTGATCGTGCGCGGCGACAGCAAAACAAAATACAGCCAGATCCGCGCCGTGCTGGACGCTTGTCAACAAGCCAATGTCGCCAAGGTGGACTTGGCCACCGAAGCGGCGGATAAAAAATAAAATGACAACACAGTCATGGTTCCTTGTCATAATTCGATTTAATGTCGTCCAGATAGAACCCATCGCCGCCCAATAGCCCATGAAGGCCATGAAGAAAATATCACAGCGCGGGCACAGCACGCTGAACGAGTTGAACATCACTCCGCTGCTGGACCTGGTCTTTGTCTTGCTGGTGATCTTCATCATCACGACGCCGCAGATGGTCAACAGCCTGGAAATGGCCCTGCCGTCGGGCAAACCGCCTCCGGCCAATCCCAATGCCCCCAAGCCCAAGCTCAACCACATTGTGGTGGATGATAAGGGACAGATATTTCTGAACGATGTCGCTGTGCCCGATGCCGAACTCAAAGACAGATTGCGCAGCCTCAAGGCAGAGGACCCGGACCCCAAGATCGTGGTCAAGGGCTCGGACAACGTCGAATACCAAAGGATGATCAAGGTGCTGGACGCGCTCCAGCAATTGGAGATCACGAAGATCGGCTTGGCGACCCAGGCGGGAACCTGAGAAACCTTTTGCACATGAGCTCCTTGTTGGTTCTGAAAAAGCCACTCAACATTCTTATGGTGCGGTTTGGCGCCATCGGCGCGGTTTCACACCTTTTGTGTTCTACGCGCCCATGGGATGATGGAAGAACACGTACTTCAAACGATCGCCATAGCTGAACTTTTGCTTTGCTGGATCACGTGGTCGTTTGGTTTTTTGGGGGCTCGCAAGCAGGCACGGGGACAGGCAAAGGTCGTCCGGGCGCGCGTGTCCATGTGGGGCATCGTGCTTCAGGGACTCGGCTTCGCGCTGACTTGGTCCTACGTCAGGCCGGCGGGCTTTGAGAAATCCGCACCCTCCTTGATCGTTTCCATGATTCTCGGTCCTCTCGCAGTCGCCCTAGGCTGGTCGGCGGCGCGCCATCTAGGCAAGCAATGGCGTTACGAGGCCGCGCTAAGCAAAGATCACCAATTGATCCAAACGGGCCCGTATCGTTGGGTTCGGCATCCGATTTACCTCTCGATGCTGGGGCTGCTGCTGGCCACGGGAGCCGCCTGGACCTGGTGGCCGATGATGGCGGCAGCATTCATCGCATTCTTGGTCGGCACGGAAATTCGCGTGCGAGCGGAAGATCGGCTGCTGGCCGAACGCTTCCGGGAGTCCTTCAACGCCTACCGCTCCCGCGTGTGCGCCTATATCCCGTTTATTCGCTGATGCCACGGCGACGCTCCGCTTTGAGTCAACAGGGAGACGCGCAGTCCTGCCGCAGCATTTTCTTCGCCTCCGATCATAGCTATTAAGCATGCAGCGAAGCTGGGAAAATGGTCGGAGCGACAGGATTTGAACCTGCGACGTCTTGGTCCCAAACCAAGTGCTCTACCAGGCTGAGCTACGCTCCGGTTGAAGGAACAAACACAATGGCACAACATTCTCCGGTTGCAAGCGGAACATGGACGTATTCCGCACCGTCGCAATTTCTACTTGCAGACGGGATGAGGCGACAATGTTGACCGCCGCCGGTTTTCTCCGTCGATAAAGCTGGCGCCTAACCTGCGCTGATGGCACGTTGCTCCGCGCTATGTTGAAGTTTACTTCCATTTCACAACGGTTTTTTTGGGGCGTCCTTGCTTGCGCCGCCCTGGCCGGTCCTCTCCGGGCCGAGGATAAACCGGCCTCGTTCGGGTTCACCGGGCCGGAGATTTTTCCCATTGACGACGGAATCAGCCTCCTCCGCGCCGCCGATCTCAACGGCGACGGCCTGACGGATCTCATCGTTGTCAACAATAAACGATCCAAGATTAGTTTGCTCTATAACCAAACCGGCAAAACCAACGACACTTTGCCCATGCTGGTTGGGAAAAAAGAAATCAACGATTTGCCGCCCGACGCCCGTTTTCGCATCGAATCCATCGCGTCGGAAAAAAGAATTTCGTCGATGGTGGTGGCGGACTTGAATGGCGACGGCAAACCCGATCTTGCCTATTACGGCGAGCCCAAGGAACTGGTCGTCCAGTACAACCTGGGCACCAACGGTTGGAGCGCGCCCAAGCGGTGGCCCATTGACGATGGCCAATTGTGGGTCAATGCCCTGGCTGCCGGCGACCTCAATGGGGACAAATTGACCGACTTGGTTTTGCTGGGCGAGAACAACCTTTATTTGCTGGCCCAAAACCCCGACCACACGCTGGCCGAACCGCAAAAAATCCCTTTCTCAGGCGAGGTCCGGGCTGTGCAAGTGCTCGACATCAACGGCGACGGGCGCGATGACCTGTTGCTGATCAATTGGGAGAGCCAGAACCCGTTTCGCTTCCGATTGCAGAACGACCAGGGGGAGTTAGGACCGGAGATTTATTTCACGCTGCCCCCCATTCGCGCCTACATGGCCGACGACCTGGCGGGTGACCACAAAACGGAGGTCGTCACCATCGCGCAAAGCTCCGGCCGCGCGGCCGTGTCGCATTTTGACCAAAAGCCGGCCGAACCACTCTCGGGTGATTTCAAACAAGGCCAGTTCCAAGTCCTGCCGCTGAACAGAACAACGCGAGGACATCGGGGCATCTTGTGGGCCGATGTCAATGGCGACGGTCTGCCGGATTTGTTGGTGGCCGAACCGGACAGCGGGCAATTGAGCCTCTATCTGCAAAAACCCGACGGCACGCTGGCCGCGGCCAAAACGTTCCCGACTTTCGCCGGCGTGAGCGAGTTGGCGGTTAGCGACTGGGATAAGAAAGGCAAGCCGCAGATTTTTCTCCTTAGCAGCGATGAGCACCAGGTGGGGGTGACGAGCCTGGATGAGCATGGGCGCATCGCTTTTCCGACCGTTATTCCTCTTAACGGCAAGCCCTTGACCATGACCGTCGGTCCGTTGCAGCCCGGCGCCAAGCCGACCCTGGCCGTGATCGTCGAGCAGGATACGAACCGTTTTCTGGTGACGTGCCAGGCGTCCGGAAAATCGCGCAGCCAAAAGTTGAGCGGCGATTTCAAGGCCATGCCTTCTTCCATGACCATGCACGACGCCAACCAGGATGGTCTGGCCGATTTGATCGTTTTGATCCCCTACGAAAAAATAAAAGTCCTGATCCAAAAGCCGGACAAACTCAGCTTTGAGGAAGCCGACGTGTTGCCGCCCGGCGGCAGCACCGAGGAGCCGTGGTTGAGCGTTTCGGATGTCGATGGCGACGGCAAACCGGAGCTGCTGCTGGCGCAAAAGAATTTTGTGCGGGCGGTCGTCTTGAAGCCCGAGGCCGACCGGTCCACCAACGGCAAGCCGGCCTGGAGCTTTTATGTCAAAGAACAAATCAACGGCGCGTCGCGCGACTCGCGCATCGTGGGAGCCGCCCCGTTACGCAATGGCACCAACGCCATCGCTTCACTTTTTCTGCTTGACGCAGAGCGGAAGGAACTGACGCTCAGCGAACGGGACAAAGCCGGCGTCTGGCAGGTGGTGCGCAACCTGCCGTTGCCGGTCAGCGACTTCACCGCCTTGCGCGCGGTTGGTCTCGGCTCGCCGACCGCCAATAGCGTGGCGCTCATCGGGGTCAACTCCGTCGGGACCCTGGCCACCAGCGGCCTGGTCTGGGAGTTTTCGGAGTTGGATAGTTACGAGACGCCGATCAAAGATGGACACCTGACCGATATCGTCGCCGGGGATTTGAACAGCGACGGACGCAAAGCCCTGGTCTTTTTGGAGACAGCCAAGAACTATCTGGACTTGGTCGCGTTTGAAAAGCCGCACAAGCTGGTCCCGGCCAATCGCTGGCAGGTCTTTGAGCAGCGCACCTTTCGTTCTCGCCGGATCGATGACATCGAGCCCCGCGAGGCCGTCGTGTCCGACGTGACGGGCGACGGCAAGGCCGACCTGATCGTGTTGGTACATGACCGCATCCTGGTGTATCCTCAGGAATGAAGGGGAGCCAGAGATTGGCACAGATGCGCACAGATTTAATGAAAAATGCTGTCTCATTCTTTGGCCAAGTCACTTTGCTTAAGTTTAATTCCTTCCTATCTGTGTTCATCTGTGGTGATTTTAATAAAACCCTTTATTTATAAGGGCTTGCTTGTAAGATAGACGGCCACTGTCAGCAAAAAGCCAGTAAAGCGTTAATTGCTTAAACCACTCGCCACAACTGGCTAGAACTCGCTGAAACTCTGCCACAACGTGCATTCACCAATGCCGCTGAAACGGGACTCGTTGCTCAATTCGAGCAAGCCAGTTATGAAAACTAAATCCCCTTTTCGAATACTGAATTCGTATTATGGCCCGTGGGACGGAGAGGCAGGGGATTGGAAATCGGGCCAACCACCCACGTCCTTGATCCATTTGATGATATGTCCGGCATTATCCCGCACCTCACGCACAATGCGCTCGTCAACAACGTCGCGTCGCGGCAGGATAGAGCCGGCATCTTTCAAGACATGGTCGTAGGCGGCTTGCGCCGATTCGGTTGTTACGCGCGGTGCCGGGAACGGCTCCGCCGCCTCAAGGGTGTCGCGGTCAAAATAGTAATAGCCCATGCCGCGCCAATTGTTTTGATTCGCCCTCGCGTCACCCGCCAAAATATTGCCAGCCACAAATAAGGATTTCGGCGCCACCACGGCTTTGCCATCGTGAAAGAGCCGTGGATGCTGGGTTGTGGATGATCCAGCTTTAAGATAATTCCCTATGTAATTCAGCGAATTGAACTCTCCATACGCCGCCGTGTCGCCCCAATCGTAAATGACGTTGTTACGGAAATCGGCGTCCACCATGCCTTGAAAGCGGACACTACGGCTTTGATGGTGTGCGAAAAGATTGTGATGCCATGTTACGCGATTACCGCCGGCAATAGATGCGTAACCGTGGCCGGCGAAATTGAGGCTTTCACTCAAGATACACCATTGGATTGTGATGAGATCGGCGCCCTTGGTGGTCGAGAGCATTTTCGACGTGGACCAACTCAACGACAGATGATCGGTGATGCAATTCTTGGCGCCATCAATGAAATAAAGGGCGTAATCGCCTTCGCCTCCCTGATAATAACTCAATGGTTTTGCCTCAGCCCGCACGTCATCGTCGCCGACGCGGATGCGAAGGTAACGCAAGACAACATCGTGCGTGCTTACTTGAACGCCATAGTTACGGAGCATGATTCCATCTCCTGGCGCATTCTGGCCATCAATGGTCACGAACGGCTCGTTGATAGTGAGGAAGGATTTCAGCAAAATCACCCCACCGACACGAAAGAGAATCGCCCGTGGACCAGAGGTTTCAATCGCGGCGCGTAAGCTGCCGGGGCCGGAGTCGTTGAGATTATCCACGTAAAGAATTTTCCCGCCATTTCCCCCGCATGTAAACGCGCCGTAGCCTTCAGCTCCCACAAAGGCAGGTTTGCCTTTTGGCACGGCAAGTGGAAAGAGCGGATGCCCGATCCAGAGCGGTTCAGGAATTGCGGGAATCGCTCGCGTGCGGGTGATGGGTACGTCAGTGGGATAAGTGCTGCGGTTTTTTAGGACAAGGTCGTCGCCACTCGCCCCGCCGTGATAGGTCAGTTCCCAGCGGTAGGTATGGTTCTGATAATTCGCCGTGATTTCGCTTCCTTCGGGCAGGTTGTCGAACGTGCCCCGCGTTAGCACATGCGCGGAAACCAGCGTGACGTCGTCGCGCGGTGCAACACCGCTCAAGCGAATCTCCAGGCGGCACTGGCTTTTTGCGTCTTTCATAATGCGTAAACCGTCCACGCGGGATTGAATGGTGATGGGAGTCACACCATGTTCATCGAGCGTAAACGAGAGAGTTGAATTGCCAGGCTTACCCTCTGAACCAGCCAAACCTTCGATATAAATATAATCGAGAACATGAACCGCCGAAGCGCGCGAACCTTCCACAGATAAAAGCGATTCCGCGCCAAGACCGGCCCCAACAGTCAGCGTTCGTCCAAGAAAGGTTCCGCCTTGAATACGGAGCGTGGTTTTCGTGGCGCGACCGGGAACTGAACTGGCTGCGCCAACAAAAACGTCCATTACACAATGCATGGCTCCATCCTTGAGATCGAATTCCCCCTCGCCGCCGGTGTATTCACCCACCCGTAAGGAATCCTGCATCAGGATTAGATGTCCGCCATCTACTTCGACGCGCGCTTGGTCGCCCGAATTAAACCCGATTTCCAAATCTGCGGCCAAATATGTGCCGGATGGAACAATCACTGTGCTGTTTCCGTGAACCTCTACTCGCTTATAGGGAGTCGGCAAACCGTGAGACCACCGTGCCGTTTCAGTCCAGTTTCCGAAACCCGATACCCACTTCGTGTTGTCTGGTGACATTTTAATCGTTTCCGTGCTCGCGACATTCGCGTTTACCAGGTAAATGAAGAACACTCCCAAAAGGAAGTTGGGGCGTAAATGCGTGACTTTCATTCTTCGCATCGAGTTTGTCTGAAAGGATCCTGCTCTGATAGTGCTGAGTTGCAAAATGAAAAAAAGGCGTGATTCGTTCGGTTATCGAAGAATCACCTCTGGTTACTCGGCATAATGGGTACTTTTATCAGTGGCCGTAGAGCGTCAGTGAAAATGCCAGTGCAACGGCTAAAAAGTAATGAGAAATATTGGCGAGTAGTGACGAATATATCTTCATTTTACAACGCTTTTTGCTGTTTTATGAGCGTTCTGACTTGGGTTTGCAGACTGTGCCCATCTGTGGCTTCAAGTGCGTTCTTAAAGTTACGCGGGTGGCCCTACTTGTCCGGATAGAGCCGGGCTGTTTCGGCCATTATTTTTTCGAGTTGACTGTAGTAGTCGTCCTCTTTCATCTCCGCTTTTTTGGAACGCAGGGCACTGAGGGCCTGCTCCAACTCGTCCCGGCGCGCGCGCGCCTCGGGACTCAGTGCCTGCTCGCTTTGACCCCGCCCAAGAATCATCTGGTGCGCCCGTATGCCATCGACCGATTTGCCCTTCTCCGCCGTCTTCACGGCCCTCACGCCGCGAAACCATTCGGGCGGCGTACCCAGGCCATCGCCATTGTCGTCGAGCAACGCGTGCTCAGTCATCAAGCGGCCTTGGTCGCGGTAAAATTGATCGACTTGACGCGCTGCCAGCAGGAAGGCCTCCAGCAGGGAAACTTGGCCATCGTGGTCGAGATCCGCAGTCGGATCGCCGATAGCGCGCGCCAGATAGCCGCCGAAACGCGCGAAGTTGACCTCGTAACCACTGCGAGTGGCCGTGATGATGACGCGCCCCGGCGCGGACAACGCGGGCAGAAACGGCCCGCTGGCCGAAGCGCATTGAATGACCACCAACGGGCGTTGACACGGTTTCAACGCCGCCGCCAGCTCTTCCGCAGAAATGTCCGGCCCGCGCAAATTGAACTTGGCGCTGTGGCCGTCGTAAGTGCCATGACCAATGAACACCAGCCATAGCTCACCGGCTGGCCGGGAAACTTCCTCCGCCATGACATTCAACAAACGGGTCCGGTCATCGGTTGAAGCCGCCGCGTCCTGGCCGACGACGCGCACGCGCAAGGCGCCCTTGACGGCCGCCTGCTTCCACAATTCCGCCCAGGCGGAGAATTGTTCGCCATATTCCGTGTCGCCTGGCGCGCCAATTGTCAATACTAACGTTCGATCCTCGTTGCTTTGCGCGCGCAAGGCGGGAGCGCACAGCAGCAGGCCGAGTATGGCGATGAGCGCGCGCCTCACGGCAACCCTTTCCGGCGGCGGATGCCCCACTCGGCCACGAAACAGCCCAGCGCGAACAGGTACACCGCCGGTTCCTGCCACAATGGTTTGCTCCACGATTCCATGACTGGCGCGTGGCGTTGCGGAAGTTGGCGGACGAAATCCCGCAGTCCGTCCAGTGTCAACACTTCGCCGCCGGTGCGCTTGGCCAGCGCTTCCAGGTAGGCGCGATTGGGTTTGAGCGAACGAAATTCCGCCGCTGCCGGGTCCACGGCCCAGCCTGCTGACGACCGGCCCACAATCTTGCCGTCCGACTGCATCGCCACGGCCTCGACGGTACTGGCTCCGGCCT
>DASYNM010000171.1:0-5598 GCA_036008545.1 Verrucomicrobiia bacterium | reverse complement strand
TGCGCAATCTCTTCCCGGGTGCCTTCCCGTTGATCGTACGAAGCTAGGATTCGTTCGCGCAGGTCCAGAGAAATCGTTCGCATAACCAGACCCTGCCAGAACTCGGATGCAACGGCTACAACTTTATTTAAAATGCTCTAGAAGCCGTTTACATGAGGTGACGTGGTCCGAGAACCTGAAACGAAGGCTTTTCATATTTGATTCCAATCTGATCGTTATTTGTGTTTTGAGGCGCCATCTGGGGTGGAGTCGAAAGAAAATAATTAATCTAACGCACGTCGATGAGCCTCGAACCAAGACATTCCTTTATGCCTGCAAACCTGAAACAGGCGGCAAAGGTTGTCCTTTGGACCGGATGGGTAGCGGTTACCTAGGCGGTCCGATTGCTGCAAGTTCGGCTCAATTTCGAAATCGCAATTAGTCTTCATGGGTTTTCCTGTCTCCGGCGAGGACTATGACTGTCGCGCGAGCTTAGAGACAAGAAAAAAATAAAGAATAATTTAGACGTTCTGCAATTTTCCGGCGGGAATACGTGACTGTTTGGTTCCAGGTCTGCCGATTTAGACCTCGAACAAGCCCTGGCGCCTCGCCATTCATTCCTGGCCACACTTTCGGACTAATTACTAACGCTGCGGGGCACGATCCCAGCGTTTTACAACTCCAATCAAGCGACAAGTGGGCTAGAGTTGTCTCGCTTCGTAAGGAGCGTTTTCCAAAGCCGAGAGCTTTGTCACCAGATCGGCTGCGAGAGCTTGGGAGGACTCTTGGGGCAGCTCGCCTTCCACGGTCATTTGTACCGAATGCGAGCCTTCCACGTAGCGGACGACAATTCCATCAATCCGGATTCTGAAAACATTATGTTCATCTTCCACCTTAGGCGTATCTTCCTGCAACAATCCAGCCGGCCAGCGTGGAGGATAGGCACGCGCCTCTTCCACTTTGGGTATTTCGTCATGCAACACTCCGGGGCGATAAAGCTTGGGAACCAGAGCCAAGTCCGGCGCCGCTCCCAACTCCTGAGTTACCTCCTCATTTTGGCTCTGGAATTCCTGAACCAAGCGAGCGTCCCGGCAGAATAATGCGAGTCGAATCTGCCACAGATGATTGAGGTTGCGATCTACCCGTCTGATCTCCCAGCGTTGCCAGCGATGCTCAGTCAGACGCTCCCAACTCCAGTCCGTGAGGCGCAGCCGCCAGTCGTCGATGTTCTCCACCAGCGACCCATCTCCCTCGCAACGATCTAACGTCCCCAGGCGAATAAGAATCGAAGCTCCATCCTCCGATAGGATGGCAATGTGACGGTGAAGCCAACCTGGAGAAACGCCAACGGTGGCGACTTTGGACACAGCGAGTTCTTCAAGATCAAGAATAGCCACGGGCGTGATTCCCGGTTTCCGCTCCTCCGGATAACCGAGGCTGCCAATGATGATGATGCGATTTCCCGCAAGCGTGGCTGAGTGAAAATCAGTCGGTGGAAATATATCTCGTGGATAGCCAAAAATATCGATCTTTCCGTCGGGGTAAAGGACCACCACGTCGTTGTAGATGTAGAAATCCGAATCGTAAAAATCCTCGTGCTCCCCAGCGATGAGCACATGGCGCCCGTCCGGGAGACGAGTCGAACTTTGGCCAAACCGATCGAAACACCAGCCAGGCCCGGCATTTGCGGCAGATGTTCCGCTTAGTCGTTCCGTTGCTAGGTAGGCATTTAGCTTGGATCGAATCAACCACTCCCAGACGGGATTGTTCATCCGCTCCGGGTTGGAGCGACCAAAGCGAGGCGAGCGCCACTCTCGAAATAACTCAGGCGTCACGGCTGGGTCGAGTGGCGTTTCGCTGGCTTCTTGACTTTCCTCTAATCGTTCTTTGCTCAATCAAATCTGTGCATTATCAAGTCGTTACCTGCCTTCATTTATGCCAAAGGCAAACCTACAAGATTGATGAATACTGAGGTGTCGGCAACGACGATCACATCGGAAAGAGGCGCTGCAAGGTGGCAACATCTTCAGTCAGCATTTCCTCGGTACAGAGCGGGATGCGGCGTTCGCCCAAGGCGCGTTGGAACGCAAAGAAATCCACTCCTGCCAGCTTCCGAGCCGGCGACCTTGCCAATGCGCTCCTGCGCATAAAGCGCGCAAGCCAGCTCCATCCGCACTTCTTGCGGTGTCAAGCTCTGCGCCAAAAGCTCGTCTGGCAATTCAATCGTCACGTCTTTTCTTTACCTTCAAAAGGGTGTGAAATCAAGGTTTTACCTTTGTTATTCCCCTCGTTTCCGGTTTGCTGGCGACGTGATTGCTCGCGTGACGCTCGATCTTGCCCTGGGCAAGGAGTTCGATTACCTCATCCCCAACGATTTGGTGGATGTCGTCGAAGTCGGCACTCGCGTCAAGGTTCCTTTTGCGCAACGGCAGGTGTTGGGTTGCGTGACGGCTTTGCTGGAAACTTCGCCGCATCCCAATCTGCGCGCGATCCTCAAGACCATCGGACGCCAATCGCACGTCACTCCCAAAATTCTAACTTTGGCGAGGTGGCTGGCCGACTACTATTGCTGCCCGCCGGAAACGGCATTGAAAACCGTGCTGCCACAGGCCGTGCGCAAGGAAAAGGAAGGCTGGCGCGAACAACTCTTCGTCCGCGCCCTGCCGCCGCCGGAGACGAAATTAAAATTGAGTCAGCGCCAGCGGGAAATCCTGGAAATGATTCGCGCGGCGGAGGAATGGCCGTTGCAGGATCTTTTGCTCAAAGCCAAGACCACCGCTCAAACTTTGCGGCGTCTGGAAGACAAGAGCTTGATCCGCGTTGCGTCGCAGATTTCCGAACGCGACCCCTATGCGCGCGACGTCATCCTGCCGACCCAGTCGCTCGCCCTCAACGCCGAGCAACAACCGGCCGTCGCCGCCATCACCAGCGCGCTCGATAGTGCCGGCGGCGCGGGCCCACCCAAGCCAGTTTTCCTGCTGCACGGCGTCACGGGCAGCGGCAAGACGGAGGTTTATTTGCAAGCCATCGCCCACGCCCTGCAACGCGGCGAGGGCGCGATCGTCCTCGTGCCGGAAATCTCGTTGACACCGCAAACTGTCGAGCGTTTCAAGGCCCGCTTCAGCAGCGGTGCGGTCAGGACGCTGGTGGCGGTTTTGCACAGCCATTTGTCCACCGGCGAACGGCACGACGAATGGCACAAGATTCGCCAGGGCCGCGCCCGCATCGTCATCGGCGCCCGTTCCGCCGTTTTCGCGCCCGTGGATCCGCTGGGATTGATCATCGTGGACGAGGAACACGAGCATTCCTACAAACAGGAGGAGGCTCCGCGTTATCACGCACGCGACGTCGCGGTCGTCCGTGGTCGTATGGAAGGCGCGGTGGTCGTTCTCGGCTCCGCCACGCCTTCCATGGAGAGTTACTTCAATGCGCGCAAGGGCAAATACCGCCTGCTGGAAATGCCGACCCGCGCCGACGACAAAAAAATGCCTATCGTCCGAGTGGTGGATATGCGCCAGGCCGCTCGCAAAGAAAAGGGCGCGCCCATGTTTTCGCCACAACTCAAGGAGGCGATCCACCAACGCCTGGAGCGCAAGGAGCAAACGCTCTTGTTTTTGAATAGGCGCGGTTTCGCCACCTCGCTGCAATGTCCGTTGTGCGGTTACGTGGCGCAGTGTCCCAATTGCAGCCTGGCGCTCACCTATCACCGCCAGGCCGGGCGCTTGCGCTGCCATATTTGCGCGCACGATGTCCCTGCCCCGGCGATCTGCCCGGACCCTAAATGCCGCAACCCGGCCATTCGCTTCGCCGGCATGGGCACGGAAAAAGTCGAATCCACGCTGGCCAAGTTGTTCCCACACGCCCGCGTGCAACGGATGGATTCCGACGCCCTCAAGCGCAAGGACGATTATCGCCGCATACTAGGCGATTTTCGGACGGGCAAGACTGACATATTGGTTGGTACGCAAATGATCGCCAAGGGCCTGCATTTCCCGAACGTCACTCTGGTGGGGATCATTTATGCGGACCTTGCATTGCACATCGCCGATTTCCGCGCCGGCGAGCGCACGTTTCAATTGTTGACTCAGGTGGCCGGACGCGCCGGACGTGGCGACGTGGAGGGTGAAGTTTTCGTGCAAGCCTTCACCCCGTTTCATCCGGCCATCCAATACGCGCGCCGGCACGATTTCAACGGCTTTTACGATCAGGAAATTGAATTCCGCCAGCAACTCAAGTATCCGCCCGTCAGCCGGATTGCATTGCTGCTGCTCAAGGGACGCAACGAGGAGAAAGTCAAATTGTCCGCTGCCCACGTCAGGCAGGAACTCGAAAAGCGATCGGGCGGCTTGGGCGATTTGATCATCGCCGGTCCGGCCCCTGCGCCACTAGCTCGGGCGGAGACGAAGTATCGTTATCAGATTTTATTGCGCACCCGGCACATCACCAAACTTAGTCCCATCCTGGCCGAATTGTCCGCCGCGTTGAGCCTGCCCGATGATGTCAATATGATGATCGACATCGATCCCGTGGACTTGATGTGATCGTCGTCCAAGCGTGGAGTCGCGTTCTGGACAGCTTCGGTCTACTCCCTCGCCTCCACACGCTTGTGGAAGAGAGGGCAGCACCGCAGGCGGTGCATCCCATCTGTTGTTCTGTTCTGGGGGTGAGGAGGTTTGTTTAGTGAGAACCCCTCTCCCTATCCCTCTCCCCGCGCTGCGGGGCGAGGGGACGTTTTCGGAGGGCCTTAATGAAATCCACCAAAAAGTGATTTACGCCCCGTTCAATCCCGGTCCAAAACCTACTCGTGGAAGAATTCGTGGACGCTCAGAATGGTAGGCGTCTTGGTTTCCATTTTGTTCCACTTTTGCGCGAACATGCGCCAGCGCCCGCCGCTGCGCACTCCCAAGATTGTGATCGTCCGTTTCTCAAGGTCATAATTCACGCGACCAAAGGCCACCTGCCCGCCGCCTTGCAGTCGTTTGTTGAGATCCAAGCCCGACTCCTCCTGGGGTTGGAGATGGGCGGCTTCGACGACGTTATTTTGCTTGCGCACGACGAACGAACACCCAGTCAGTTTGCAAGTGAGCATCACGTCCGGCCCGCCCCTCAGCGCATACCAGGGAATCGGCTTGATGTTGCTCGGATGCATGGCGACGAAATGCGCCGGAAACGGATAGTAACACATGCGATCGGTCAACTCGGCATCCGGCCGTTCGCGGATTCGGAAGCTCTCGGTCGTATGCATGCGCTTGACGCCGAGCACCTCGCCCGGACGCTTGGCCGTGCCGCCATTGACGATAAAAGCGTTGCGCACCGACGACCCGATACCCGTCCCCTCATCGATATCGACCGCAAACCCGCGCATGAACGCATCGGGATTGGCCAGCAGCTTTTGGTAAGCATCGTAAGGCTTGGTTAGAGCGCCGTCTGCATACTGTTGTTTGATAAAGTCGACAATGGTCAAGCCCATGGCAGTTCCTTTCGGTTAGAGGTTAACAGTCAAGTGGAATGGAGCGAAGCGACACGCGCGCTCGAATGGCATCGGCGTCATTTGCAGAGGAAACCAATGTTGATTCCTGTTTATGAGCCGATTCTGTCAGGAGAAAACGCAATGTCAAC
>DASYNM010000170.1:0-10452 GCA_036008545.1 Verrucomicrobiia bacterium | reverse complement strand
TACCGGCAAATCCCAGTTCGCGACCGTCGCCTTTGGTGCCGAAAATGGTAGCGGAGTTGTCATCGGTGCAGCCAGGCTGCTGGCGGCTGCCCATGAAACCGCGCGCGCCGCCTGGAAATTCATAGTTGACTTCGAAATGGTCAAATATATTTCCACCCTCGGCCGGAATCTGCCGACCGCCCACTGCCAACGCCTTTTCCGGCAGTTGATCCTTGAACGCCCACAGCATCCAATCCACCGCGTGCACCGCCTGTTCCACGTAGCCGTCGCCGGAGAGCCAGTTGAAGTTGTACCAATTATGCAACTGCCACTCCAGATCGCTCATCGAGGCCGGCCGCTCGCTGGCCGGAGGAATCGGCCGCACTGGGGACGTGTAGTAAGTCCCGTAAAACGCCCGCACATCGCCGATGGCGCCGTCGTGAATTTTTTCAAAGAGCGCGCGTTCGGCCAGGTTGTAGCGCCAGCACAAACCCGCCACCAACGAGAGCTTCTTTTGCCGGGCCTCCTCGACCGTCTCGAGCACCGAGCGAACACCCGGGGCATCGGTCGCCACCGGCTTCTCGCAAAAGACGTGCTTGCCCGCCGCCACAGCCGCTTTGAGATGCGTGGGGCGAAATCCAGGCGGCGTCGCCAGGAGGACCACGTCCACGCCGCTGTCAATCAATTTTTCATACGCGTCCAAGCCGACAAAGCAATGGTCCGGATCGACCTTGACCTTGTCGGGCGCCTGTTGTCGCAACGCGTCGAGGCTGCCGGTGAGTTTGTCCTCGAAGACATCGGCCATGGCGGTCAAGGCGATATTTTTGTCCGCCTCCAGCGCCTGTCCGGCGGCGCCGGTGCCGCGTCCGCCACAGCCGATCAAGCCGATTCTGAGCGTGGGGCCGTCCTCCGCTGCACGGGCGCGGGAAGGCAAGAAAGCGGGCGCGAGGATGGCGCTTCCGGCCAGGGCGGAGGTTTTCAGAAACTGCCGGCGTGTCGTTGCGAATTCGTTTGTCATAATGCCATCCACAGAATACGCCTTTCCGCCGCGAGTCAATGCCGCATTGTTGGCGATGCTTCAATCTTCGGGGATGCCGAGAACCTAAACCGGCCCCGCACCTCCTCCCTTCGCCTGTTCACAACCTTTTTTAAAGTGCGACTGAGTGCGACTGAGTGCGACTGAGTGCGACTGAGTGCGACTGAGTGCGACTGAGTGCGACTGAGTGCGACTGGGTGCGACTGGTGCGACCGAGTTTGACCAGATCGAGCGTCGAGGTTCCCCCATACCGCTGCGCTTCTCGGGCCGGATGGCGCGGTTTTCAAGAATTCCTGCTTTGCGTACCCCAGAAGGGACCTGGAAATATCTGGAAATATCGTGAAAATCAACGACTTACGTGAGCTCGCCTTTCCTTCTTCCTCCGCGATGCCTTCAGAAAAGGCTACGGAGACGGCTGGCCCCGAAAACAGGACCTCGGCTCCCCAAACCCTCTCCAACTACCCCATCCCCAATTTCAAAGAACAGGCGCCACAGCGCCGCTGACATTCCAATCTACCACGTTTATCTGGGATCACAACCGTAAAAATTAAACTCACTTTCCAGGGGGGGCGCATCCCACCTTATTGCACAATGCTCTTAGCGCGCCCGAAAACGTTCCCTCGCCCCGCAAGGCGGGGAGAGGGGTGCGTCTCGTCAAACCTCCTCTCCCCGGCCCTCTCCTCCACAAATGTGGAGGCGAGGGAGTAGGCCAAAGTCGTCCAAAAAATGAGATGCGCCCTTTCCAGGGACACGCCCGTCCTCCAATTATTCGACTTTTCCGATGGAATCCTTTCGCGCAAAGCAGGCCACCCTGCCAAGCAGCCGTGCAACCTCATCACGACATGAAGAGCACGAAATGTTCTGGTAGTTTACCTTCGTGTTCGTGGTGAACGCAACTTTTCAGCGTCAGTGCAGTGGAAGAGAGCCGGTCTGGAAGCGAGGTGGATTCGCCGGTTTGAAAATGGAGATAGTGGAGACTGATCTGGCGAACATTGCCGGAGGGACTGCACGCTTGTGTTTCGACAAATAAAACTGCGAGTGTATCTTAACAATGCGTTTTTGAAATCAGAACTCGTCCGTATGTTTGATCCATGACGGAAAGAATCAAAGCGAGATAAATTATGAAAACTCAAAACGACAATAATTCTTTGGTATGGTTTATCACCGGCACTTCCAACGGATTTGGACGCGAACTTGTGCGTGAGACGCTTCGCCGCGGTGACTCCGTGATAGCCACCTCACGAACTCCACAAAAAGTTGCTGAGGCTTTTGCCGAGCATAAGGACAGACTGCTGGCGGTGGCCATGGATTTGGGCAGCCGTGATCAAATCACGAAAGCCGTTGACACCGGAATTTCCCGGTTCGGAAAAGTGGATGTGCTGGTAAATAATGCCGGTTACGGATTCATCGGCGCTATTGAAGAAGCCACTGACGATGAAATAAAGCGAGTCCATGAGACGAACGTTTTTGGCCTCCTAAGAGTGCTGCGGGCTGTTCTCCCTCATTTTCGTGAGCGCAAAAGCGGTCATGTTGTAAATCTATCTTCCATTAGCGGACTCATCGGTCTGCCGGGATTCGGAATCTACAATTCCACAAAATTTGCCGTGGAAGGCATCTCGGAGGCGCTGGTGGCGGAAGTCGCACCATTGGGAATCCATGTAACGATAGTCGAACCGGGGCCGTTCAGAACTGAATTTTTGGCAGGGTCGCTGACGATGGCGGAAAATGAAATTCCGCAGTATGAGACAACCGCCGGAGCGGCGCGGGTTGGTGCGTCGACGCGTAATGGAAAGCAACCGGGTGACCCTTCCCGAGCGGCCATGGCAATTATCAAGGCTGTTACTTCTGAAAAACCTCCCCTGCATCTGCTTTTGGGGCGATTCGCGTATGACAACGCGACGGCAAAGATGGAAAGGCTGCAAAAGGAATTTGAAGCCTGGCGCGAAGTGACGCTGGCCGCAGACTTTGAAAACTGAGCAAGACATCAACCTCGAAAGAAACTTTATGTTCACCATCGTAGGAATCACCGGAAGGGTTGGAGGGTCAACTGCCGGCGCCTTGCTGGCCGCGGAGAAAAAGGTGCGTGGCCTTGTGCGGGATAAAGCCAGGGCCGCGCATTGGGCAAAACAAGGAGTGGACCTTGTGCCTGGAAACGTCGACGACATTGCCGCTTTGACCGAGGCGTTGCGCGGGAGCGAGGGGGTTTTTGTCATGGTGCCTCCTTATTTTGCGCCGGCGCCTGGTTATCCTGAAACGAAAAGCATCGTCGCCAAGATCCGTTCAGCGCTGGCGGCGGCCAAACCAAACAAAGTGGTCTATCTTTCATCGGTGGGCGCGCAGCACCGGCACGGCCTTGGCCTCATCACTCAATCTCATATCCTGGAAGAGGAAATGCGCACCCTTCCGAGCGCAAACGCGTTCATCCGCCCAGCCTGGTTTTTGGAAAATTATCAATGGGACGTTCAGCCGGCACGGGAACGGGGAGAGATTGACCTCTATTTGACTCCAGACAGAAGCATCTCGATGGTTGCCACTCAGGACATTGGAGAATTGGCCGCAAAAACACTGCAACAGGAATGGAAAAGCAACCGGGTTTTGGAATTGGAGGGACCGGAGAAATATTCCCCGGCCGCCGCCGCCGTCGCTTTTTCAAAGCTCCTTGGCCACCCGGTCACTGGGCATCCTATACCGCGTTCTGAATGGCACCGTCTTTTTGTCCAACAGGGAACCGCTGAAGACCGCACGGCTCCTCGCATCGAAATGCTGGATGGATTTAATTCCGGTTGGATTGATTTCGCAGGCGACGGTACGGAGCGTTTCAAAGGGAAGGTGACGCTTGAGGAAGTCATAAAGGGTCTGATCGCAAAAAACTCCGTGCCCGAATAGCTGCCCAATAAGCTCAGAATGCGGCATCGCCTAGGCGCAATTCGCATCTTATGGCCACGTGGCTTTCAGTAGAAAAAAAGTACGAGGGGTTTCCCTTGCTTCTTCGGTATCCGACCGATCTCGATGTTGAGTCGCTTCGGCCGGCCTTTCCCAGTTTGGCGATTGTCACGCATGATTTCAGAAAGCATCTGCCGAGTGGTCTGCCTGAGGCGGACTACAATGACGGGCTGGCTGAGATGGATCACGAGTTGATTGTGGCATTCGACGTTGGCCGGACGGGTGTTCCGGTGCTCATCGAGACTTTTGGAGGCAAGCGCCGTTACTACTTCTATGTTGCGGAAGATGCCGATGTTCCTGCCGTCGTCTCCGCACTTGCGCGTCGCCACGCAGAAGAGCGATTATCCTGGTCAGTTCGTCCAGACCCCAAGTGGGGTTTTTTTGAGAGTTATGCAAGAGAGAATTTCTGATGCCTTTGGAAGCGCAGCGCTGAGCATCCACGTCAGGCGATCTCTCGCGTCGTTATGAAAAGGAAGTTCAGTATTGTTATTACAAAAGAGGGAGGCGCGTATGTCGCTCGTTGTCAGGAGTTGGCGGACGCCGTGGCTCGCGGGAACAGCAGGGAGGAGGCTGTTGAGAGAATCAAAGAGGTCATCCGCAAAATGCTTGGAGGTGGTTCAGAAGGTGGGTCCGCACCATTGCCGCGCCCAGTTTCACCGCCGCCTCATGGCCCTTCCGGTCCGCTTGTGGTAGAAGCAGAAGTAGATGATCAGAACGATGTTTAGCTTTTGCTCCGGCGCGCCTAGCACCGTCGAAGAAAACCCAGCATTAATGAGCGCGAAATTAACTGAGAGTGTGTCTGAATAATGGTAGCCGCCGACGTAAGTCGGCGGACGCGGCTTGATTCGCGTTGGAAATCTGCCGACTTACGTCGGCGGCTACCACTTAATTGGTATTTTTCAGACACGCTTTAGGCGCGGAGACTGTAGGAGCCATCAGGAACGCGATGTCGTTCAGTGCGTCTTGAATAGCAATTCGTAGTTCGCGAAGAGGTGACGCCCCCCCTCCTCGCTCGCCGCGGACGCAGCCACACTGACCCGCACTTCGGTCCCGCCTGGAAAACCCGCGCCCTTCGGCTTGAAAGTCATCGCGTCGTGCTCCGCCGACCACGAAAATGCACCGGCGACTTGCGGCTCGGTGGAGAAGGCTTCTTGCAGGCTGTTGGTATCCATCGCCTCGCTAAAGCGCAGGACGATCGGGTCGCGACCCGGCACATCCCGCGTGTCGTGTGCGGGCGAACTTTCCACCACCACCGGGTCGAGCGGACGCCACAGGTTTGTGTCAAGAAATATTTTCACGCCGCCCGCCGGGACCGGTATCGCCGGAATCCTCTGCTTGGCGGTTACCTGCACCGTTTCGTTGGTGTCCAGGAGATTCATCAAAACCGCCCCCGCCGGGCAGAGAGTCGCACAAGTGGGCGTCGTGCGCGCCTGGGTCGCGGTATTGAAAATGACCACGACTTCGTTGGTGTCCAAACGCCGCGCGTAAGCAAAAAGGCCCGGCCCGTTGGTCGCGCAGGCCAACGGCGCCTGCACACCGAGGCGCAACGGCGCGTAGAGACGCCGGTAATTGTTCAACCGCGCCACCCATTGGAAAAGCGGATGAGTCATGTCGAAACTGTCCACGCCGCCCGGGCCGTCCTTGTATTGGCCGGCAAACATGTCCTCGCGGTCGGCGGGGTCGGTGCCGCCGTTGAAGCCCTGCTCGGTCCCGTAATAAAGACAAGGAATGCCCCGGCCGGTGAGCAGAAAAACCAGGGCGGACTTGAGTCGTTGCACGTCATTGTGGGCCTGGTCTTTGCTCAGGAAGCGCGGCTGATCGTGATTGTCCAGAAAAGTCACCAGTCGCGCACGCGCGGCAGGGTCGTAAAAACGAAATACGCGGCGGTAATGTTCCTCAATTTCCCCCGGCGCTCCGGTGCCACGGGCAAACACATTCTTGACAGCAAAATAGAGTGGATAGTCCAGCATCGAATCCAGCGCGTAGGCCCCGCCGTTCCTCCGACCGGTAAACGAGCCGCATAATTCGTCAGAGCCGTCGAGAGCCTCGCCGAACATGAAAAAGTTGGGCCGCCCATGAGCCGCCGCGAAGGAGTGGATGGCCGGGCACCACGTCTTCCAGAAGCCCATCTCTACGTGTTTGACAGTATCGACGCGAAAACCGTCGAAACCGGCTTCCTTTATCCAATACTCATAAATCGCCGCCATTTGCTGTCGCACATAAGGAGTCTCGGTCCGGAAATCATCCAACCCCGCCAGTTCGCCCAACACCACTTGGGTCGAGTTTTGGAAATTGCTGATCACTCCGTTGTTATGAAATAAATTGGTCAGCGACGAATTGGTGGTGTTGAGATCAAACGGCGGCGCATAAGTGCGGGCCGGATCGCGGTAACTGAGCTGATAACCGTTGGGCGGCGCGCGAAAACTTCCATAGCCGGGATCGGTGCTATAGACAAGGTCCCCGCCATGGTTGACCACGATGTCATCGATGACCAGCAAGCCGCGCGCGTGCGCCGCCTCGACCATGTGCCGCAAATCCGCCAACGTGCCCCAGCGCGGATCGACCTTGTAGAAATCCCGCCCGGCATAGCCATGATACTCGCCGTGCGCATTGAGCACGATGGGCGAAATCCAGATCGCGGTCGCGCCGAGCGCCTTGACGTAATCCAACTTCCGCTCGATGCCTTTGAAATCTCCGCCATGCGCGCCGCGCGAGCGCTGTGCCGCGTAATTTCCATCAGCGTCGTCGTTGGATGGATCGCCGTCGTAGAAACGGTCGGTGATAATCTGGTAAATGCTTTGACCCTGCCAAACCTCGTTGGAGACTGATTGGGCGATCGTCTTTTCCGAACAGCATAAAATGACAAGAAGAATTAACGCGCTTGCCACCATCACCTTTCCACACTGATGAACTGCGTCGCGGGCGCTTGCAGAAAGGCGGATCACGATGACACCGTCCGGCTCCGTGCCAGCACGCCGATGGAATACGCTATGTAGTAACCCGCCAACAGTCCAAAGACGCACAAAGTCAGCGCGCTATGCATTAATGGTGGCGGCTGCGTTGGGTTTTGTGAAACATTCGAGAGCACGATGAGGCGATAGACGAGCCGCCCGGCCAGCAGGATCGTCAGCGCGCCGCCTACGTAAGGATTCGGCGTGTAATATCGGCCATCGGCTGTCGATTCAAATTTAGTCAGGCTCAACCCCAAAAAGGCCAACGGCACGCCCAGCGCCAGGCCGGCGCCCAGACCGAGCAAAAGACGTTGATTCACCAGTGAAAAGACCGCGAGTACTAAAGTCACGACGGCGTAAATGACAACGCGGGCGACGAGGCGCTTGGGCTGCAAGGTCTGCCGACCAATATTCCGGCGCATGCGGCCATACATCCTCAGCGCGACGACGCCGACCACGACCGCCGGCAGGAGATTGGTAGAATTCACGGGCGACATTTTTTGTGGCGATTAACTAAGTTTGCGGAATCCATGTCTGGAGAGCAGCGTATTCAAATTGACAGCCGCCGGGCAAGTCTGCAGTTGGCCGCTGTTGCCGATGGCCGGCAGAATCGCGCGTAAGACTTGACGCGACGTGATCCTTGAGCCAAAATTGCAGCGTGAATGTTCAGGAGTTGAAAAGGCGGGTGAGCGGCGGAGGTTTCCGTCCGTTCGCGATCCGCACGACTGACGGACAGGAGTTTGAGGTTCCTCATCCCGAATTCATCCTAATCGGAAAATACACCATCGCCATCCGCGACAAGCAAGGATTCCTCAACATCGTAGATCCTTTGCACATCGTGTCTGCCCGAGAACTTTCCCGCCGCAACGGTGGAGATTGATCGGCGTCGGTACGGCACGGGCTTGAATTACTGGGCGCGCTCTTGCGAAGTTTGAGTTTGATCTTCTTTCGAGGCAGGATGGCGCAGCGATGTCATGCCGCATCCTCATTGTTCCCGACAAATTCAAAGGCAGCTTGACCGCGCGTCAGGCGGCAGATGCCATCGCCCGCGGCTGGCGCAACGCGCGTCCCAAGGATGTGCTCGACCTGCTGCCCATGAGCGACGGCGGCGATGGCTTCGGCGAAGTCTTGAGCGGATTGCTCGCCGCGAGCAGACGAAGCGTGACGACACTCGACGCCGCGCATCGCCTTCTGCGCTGCGTTTGGTGGTGGGCGAAAACCAAGACGGCGATCATCGAATCGGCCAAAATCAACGGCTTGGCGATGTTGGCTGGGAAGGGATTTCACCCTTTCCAGCTAGATACTTTCGGTCTCGGAAAAGTTTTGCGCGCGGCGGAGGAGGCCGGGGCCAAGGAATGCGTGGTCGGCGTCGGGGGCAGCGCGACCAACGACGGTGGATTCGGCCTGGCCCGCGCGCTGGGCTGGAGATTTTTTGGCCACGCCGGAAAGGAATTGGACGAGTGGTGGCAATTGAGCGCATTGAAATCAATCCGCGCGCCCGCCGCGCCGCTCAGACTCCGCCTGGTTGTCGCCGTCGATGTCCGCAATCCGCTTCTCGGGCCTAACGGTTGCTCGCGGGTTTACGGTCCGCAAAAAGGTTTGCGCCCGGAGGATTTGGACTTGACTGAGAATTGTCTTACCCGCCTGGCGGCCGTGTTGCAGGAGCAGCACCACCTCGGGGAGGCCAACGCTCCCGGCGCAGGCGCGGCAGGCGGCCTCGGTTTTGGTTTGAGCGCGTTCGCCGGGGCCAGGATCGAGTCCGGTTTTGATTTGTTCGCGCGTTATGCCCGACTGGAGAAACGTATTCGTGCGGCGGACCTCGTCATCACGGGCGAAGGGGCCATGGATGAGCAGACGCGCATGGGAAAAGGAGTCGGCCAAATTGCGCGTCGGTGCGCCCGTTGCGAAGTGCCGTGCGTGGGATTGGCAGGGGTGGTTGAAAAATCCGTCCGTGACAGCAACCTTTTCACGCACACGCGCGCGTTGACGGAAATAGCAGACTTGCCGAACGCCCATAGCCAGGCGGCGCGCTTCCTGGAACGATTGTCGGAAGAAATGGCCCGAGCCTGGCGCGCAGACTGATATTGCCAACGCCGCGGTTTCGGTGTTCAGTGGCGGCATGAATTTGGAAGATCACACGGGCGACATCGTGCGCAAGGGTCGCCTCGCCAGCGGCGCCGCGGCGAAGGTGGCCGCGCAGGCTGCCGGTTTAACGGAAGCGGAACTTGGAGCATTGGAGGAATCCGGGCGAGTTACAAAGGCGGTTCCATGGCAGGCCCTAGGCCAGGCTATCGGACTCAACGGCGCCAAACTCGAAAGTATCGCCAAGGGCTGGTTGCCTGTAGCGCGCGACCTTTCGCAGTGGCGCGAGTTCCGACACATCACGACCACCGCCAATGACATGGCCGTCCACTGTTACCTGATATGGGACGAAGGCTCGCGCGACGCGGCTTTATTTGACACAGGCTGGGACCCCGCGCCGATTTTTCGATTGATCGACGAAAATGGTTTGAAGTTGCAGCACTTCTTCATCACCCATACGCACGAGGATCACATCGCAGGGATGGGGGCCGTGCGCGAGCGGTTTCCCAAAGCTCATTTGCACACCAGCGCCAAAAGCGCCCCACCCCAGCACCGCAACCGGGCCAATGATTTTACGCACGTAGGCAGTCTGCGCATCACCAACCGCGACACCCCCGGCCACGCCGAGGACGGTGTCACATATATTGTTGGCGGCTGGCCCGACGACGCCCCGCACGTCGCCATCGTGGGCGACGCGATTTTTGCCGCTTCCATGGGCAAGGGCAATCAATCGTGGGACCTGGCGCGGCAAAAGGTGCGTGAGCAGATTTTGACCCTGCCAGACGAGACGCTGCTTTGCCCTGGCCACGGCCCCCTGACGACGGTGGCGGAGGAAAAGGCGAACAATCCGTTTTTCTGAGCAGCCCCATCGATTCGTGGGTGGCCGGCCATTTCTACTCATTCCGATGGGACAGCATTTCTATATGCCATTTTTCTGTCATAAATTGTGCGCACGATTATTGGCGTCCAGACACATAAAAATGGGACGGACACGCCCTCCTTTCCGGCCGCGTGGAGCGTTTGGAAACTCCGAGGTTGGCTTGCGCGCCCGTTGCCTTTATGTTGCGCGGAGGCATGTGCATGAAGACGCAACAATTATGGGTTCCGGTTAACCGGCGCCAATCGATTTTCCTGATGCCGGGGGTTGAGGGACTCCAACTTAAGGAAGCTTCTAAGGATGTCCTGCGACGAAGACCACCGCGACTTCGGCGGACTGCTTCGGGGAAGGCCGACGGGCACGAAGAACTTCCCGTCTTTGTAGGGTTAGGGCGAGTGTAGTCACCCATTCAATATTGTTAATTATTGTGAACGGTAACGATACAGTAATAGAAAAAGCGGTCGTTTTGTATCATAAATACCTTGTTTACCCTATTATTCGATATTTGAGACTTTTGGTTCCTAAGTCGATGGAGCGTGCTTTTGAGCTAGCGGGAAGAACGATGGATCGGCGGACAAAGCAGC
>DASYNM010000169.1:0-6614 GCA_036008545.1 Verrucomicrobiia bacterium | reverse complement strand
GCCATGGCCAACCTGGGGCCGCGCCAACTCCGCCCGATCGGCGCGTGGGTCAAATACGCGCACATTCTGTTGCAGGCCAACGAGGCCATCTTCATCAATTAGCTTTAGCCTTCCCCTTTCACGCTTTAGACTTGGTTTGCCATGCCGGAGCGCGCAGAAAATGCGGAAACGAAGCTCGACCCTTTGGTTGGCGGATTCTTGAAGAATCTCGCCGGCAAGGGCGGTTCTGCTTACACCGAACGGAATTACCGGCAAGCTCTCGCCGAGTTCGTCGCCTGGGCCAAAGAGCAGCGGGGTGGGGCGCCTGATTGGGAGGCACTACGACGGGATGACTTTCGCTATTTCTTGCGTTTCTTGGGTCGAGGGCAGTTGAGTCGCGCGGCCATCCAGCTTCGCTTTTCGGCGCTGCGCTCGTTTTACAAGTATCTCATCCAGCAAGGCGTAGTCAGCGCGTCGCCTGTCAAGAATCTTGCCCTTCCCAAGCTGGAGAAACGCAATCCCATCTTTCTGACCATCCAACAATTTGCGGTGCTAGCCGCCGCGCCAGCCAATGAAATGAAAGCCGCCTCCAAGGCCGAGGATTTTGACGCAGCCATTTATTTTCGTGACGCGGCGATATTGGAGGTGATTTATTCCTGCGGCCTGCGCGTGAGCGAGCTTTGCCAGCTTCGCGCCGGCGACCTGGATTGGCCTCAACAAATGGCGCGCGTGCGCGGCAAAGGCAAGAAGGAGCGGCTGGTTCCCATCGGCCAGCCGGCCTTGGACGCCGTCACGGGATACTGGCGACAGGCGGGTTACGCGCCAACGCACGAGATGCCGGTCTTTTGGGCCAACGCGAAAAGCATCCGCCCGCTTTCGCCGCGCACGGTGCAATTGCGATTGAAGAAATACCTGCGCTCGGCCGGCCTGGATCCGAATCTGACGCCGCACAAATTGCGGCATAGTTTTGCCACGCATATTCTGGACGCCGGGGCGGATTTGCGCAGCGTGCAGGAGTTGCTCGGCCACGCGCACCTGGCCACGACCCAAGTCTATACCCACATCACCACGGAGCGATTGAAGCGCACCTACCAGAAGTCGCATCCGAGGGCCTGAATTACTTTTTCTGATTTATATCTGATCATGTTCAACCCATGAGCACCGAAAAAACGTTGGAGAAGCTGTTGCGCGGAGAATCCGATACTAACATCCGCTTTGAGGAATTGTGCCGCTTGCTGCAAGCAAAGGGATTCCGGATGCGCGTCTCCGGAAGCCATCACATTTTCACGCAGCCGGGTGTGATGGAGAGAATCAATCTCCAGAGCGATGGCTCAAAAGCGAAACCATATCAAGTTCGACAAGTTCGAAAGATTATGGCAAACTACAAATTACTATGAAGTCCAATAGTTACGAGATGATCATTTGGTGGAGCACGGAAGACGATGCTTACGTGGTGGATGTTCCGGAACTTTCCGGCTGTATGGCTCATGGAGCAACGCGGCAGGCCGCCATCAAGAACGCCGAGGACGCCATCAGATTCTGGATCAAATCGGCAAAGGACGACGGCCTTAGAATCCCACAACCACGTGGGCGTTTGATGGTCGCATGATCGCCTATTGCTTTTTCTCGTTGAAGCTTTCCACGCATAGGCGATATTGGAGCCCTGTGAATCAGTTCCGGAAGTTCATTCTTATTGTAGTGGCGGCTACGTCCTTGAGCGCCTTTAGCCGTGCTGCCAACGATCCCTCTCCGACGCGATTATCCCAAACTGAAGAGATCATGAACTTCAGCCTGCTGGATTACAAAGGCAAGTATTACGAATTGCGGCGGTCGGATGCCCGCGTCGTTGTTTTGTTTTTCACCGGCAATGGTTGCCCGGTCGCGCGGCAGAGCATTTCGAAGCTCAAAGCTTTGCGCAAACGCTATGCCGATCGCGGCGTCGCGATCTGGATGATTAATTCGAACGTCCAGGATGATCGCGACAGCATCGAGCACGAAGCGGACGAATTCAAGGAAGCGCCGTTGCCGGTGCTGATCGATGACACGCAGCAAATCGCTCGCATGCTGGGTGTTAAACGCACCGCGGAAACCATCTGCATCAACACCAGCGATTGGGCGGTCTTCTATCGCGGCGCCATTGACGATCAATTGGTGGAAGGCGCGCAAAAGCCCGAACCGTCCGAGAAATACGTCGAGAAGGCGGTGGATGAATTGCTGGCGGGCAAAACCATTTCGCGACCAATGACCGTCGGTCGAGGTTGTCTAATTACCTTTGACGAAGAAGGCGCTACGGGCGGCGCCCCGATTTCTTACAGCAAGGAAATTGCGCCTTTATTGGAAAGCAAATGCGTGGGCTGCCACAGCCCGGGCAACATTGGGCCGTTTGCCCTGTCAAGTTATCAGAAAGTGAAAGGTCATGCTGAAATGATCAAAGAAGTGCTGGCCGCGCGGAGAATGCCGCCCTGGGACGCCGACCCGCGTTTCGGCCATTTCAAAAATGATCGTTCGATGTCACTGGCGCAAAAGAAGCTGTTGTTGCGATGGATCGATCAAGGCATGCCAAAGGAGGAAGGCCCGGACCCGTTGGCAGACGCAGCGGTCAGCGTGTCGGATTGGCCGATGGGCAAGCCGGATTACATTGTCAAATTTCCGTCGCCGCAGCAAATTCCCGCGACGGGCGTGTTGGACTATCGTTATGTGGACATTCCATCACCCATAACCAACGACGTGTGGCTGTCCGCGGCAGTTTTTCGTCCTGGCAACCGCCGGGTGGTCCATCATCTCATCGTGCGGGCCAAGTATTCCAAGACGCCAGGATTAGCTGAGGATGACGTGTTCTTGACTGCCTGGGCGCCGGGGATTGATTACCAAGGCCAAAGTTATCCGGAAGGAACCGGCAAATTCCTGGGCAAGGGTGCGACGTTGAACTTTGAATTGCACTACACTGCCGACGGCAAGCCCGAGACGGACCAAAGCGAGCTTGGGCTATATGTGTTGAAATCGACGCCCAAACTGGCCCTGCAAACTCACGCGGCTTACAACCCCGACGTGTTGGTTCCCGCCCATGAACCTCAGGCGCCTAGCTATGCGGTTTGCGGGTTTAAACACGATTCGTGGCTGTTCGATCTGGCGCCTCACATGCACCTGCGCGGTTCATGGTTCAAGTACGAGGCGCTCTATCCCGATGGCGGACGCGAGACGTTGCTCTCGGTGCCGCGATACGACTTCAACTGGCAAACGATCTATCGTTTCGCCGAACCCAAGAAGATGCCGACCGGCACCTGGATTTTATGCACTGGCGGTTTCGACAACTCGGCCAGAAATCCGTCCAATCCAAATCCAGACAAGCGCGTCACTTGGGGCGACCAATCGTTTGACGAGATGTTTATCGGCTTTATGGACGTGGCCAAAATTCCCCCGGCGGACATTTCTGAGGCGAAGCAGGATCGGGCTCAAAAAGAGTGAACGAACGATTCGTTGTCGGGCCAAAAATCGACTACGGCCCAGCTTCCGTCGTGCGCGTCTGATAGGTCTTGGCGAATCCTTTGGCCGGAATGCTGATGGTGTAGCTCTTGCCGGATGGATCTACCGAGCACTTGATGTAGTTGCCCTCACATTTCTCCTCCAAGTTCGCGATGTACTGGTCTTCAGTGTTGAACTTCTCGCCGCCGCGCAAATCCTTATGCACTTGATACATGGTTTGAATTGAGGAGACGCTGCGCAGCGTGGCGAGAGTCGCCTTGGCGCCGCCTTTGCGCGGGCCGTTGTTCATGACGCTGACCGTGGGCGCAAGACTGCGAATGAGCAGCGGATTGTTGCTGATATCCACACCGTGATGATCCACTTGACAGACATCCACGTGGCCGATGGAATTGGTTGGGCAAACCATCTCGCCTTCCATGTTCCAGGTCAAATCGCCGCCGTCGTAGAATTTGAACGACCCGAATTGCAGCAGCGAAACGGCACTGTTGGCGTTGTCGCTTGTGTCCCGCTCCTGCCGCGTCGCGTCGGCGCAGAGGGAATTCGGCCCGCCCATGTCCGGAGGATGAATGAAATGCTGGCGCGCGCCCATAAAGTGGAGCCTGATCGGAATAGCGGAGTCGGCCTGTAGCAAAGGCAGCGTGTCTCCTGGCTGGATCAACATGCGCCGCTCCGCCAAGAATTCGCGGTAGGCTTTTATCGATTTGAGAAAGCGCTCGTCGTCCTGGCCGTCTGGATCGTGATCGGGGATGCCGTTGTCCAAGACCGTGCCAATGGGCAGCAGCGTGGACAGCCCCGCCGCGCCCCCGAAGTGGTCAATATGAAAATGAGTTAGGATCAGGTAATCGATCCGATTCACGCCGGCGTTGGTGGCGGCATCACGGATACGGGCCGCGCTCGGCCCCCAGGGCCAGCCGGTGTCAATAAGAATGGATTGCCGGGCCGGGGTGATGATCAACGTGCCGCCGCCGCCTTCGACGTCGATCCAGTAAATATCCAGCGTCGGCTCGGCCGCGCGAACATGCGGGCTGGAGAGCGAGAGGCAAACGAGCGCCAGAAGCCAAAACAGATGCGCGCGCGTCTTCATTCAAAGAGGAGTGTGCCAAAACAGCGCAGGGTGTGGAAGTTGAAAACATCGACCGGCGCCCAGGACGCCCAGTGCGGATGCGAGCCTTCGTCACCGCACTTGAAAAAATTACCGCGCCACCGCTGGCCACGCACCTCGCCGAGCGGCCCGACGTAATGTTCGAAGACTTGGAAGGGCGCAAAGAAATTCAATTGCCAGGTCACCGGCTCAACGATTTCCGGATCGACGACTTTGGGCAGGGAGGAGCGCACCTGAATCTTTTGGCCAATCTCGGCCGGTATGCGGGTGAATTTTTTAAATCCACCCGGCACACGCTCGGGATCCTCAATGTAGCAGCAGAGATGCGCGCCGCCCGCGTTCATCTCAAGATTGAAATAACCTGCATCAGGCCGTGGTTGCAGAAAGATTTCGACGCAACTGTCCTTCCAAACTTCGTCCATGTAATGAGGCCGGACGGATCGCACAAATTGGTCGTGGATCTGGAAGATGCCGCGTAAGCCCTGCACATTGTAAAGGAGACGTAGACTCGTGCGCGGACGGTGCGCGCTTCCTTCAGGGCGGAAACTTTTGAGTTCGGCCGTCTCTGCCGATTTCCAGGCCGGATCATACCAGTCACAGGCGAGGTGGGGCGGGGGATCGGCCCATCGGACGGAGTAGGTCGAACCGGCGTCATTCATGTTGCACCGCGACCGTGCCTGACATTGCCATAGATTTTCGCCTAAAAGTTGCCTGAGGCAACGGTGTTGGTCTTAGGACATTCATCTGTCAAGAGGGTTTGATTTGCCCTTCGCGGCCTGTCGCGCCTTGCGGATAGCATTTCTCAGGCTCTTTTCGAACTCCGAACGTTTTAAAAGCGTCTCGCGTTCACCCTGTGCGTGTCCTATGACTCCGAAATGCAAGATATACTCAAAATTGTATTCCGTGTACTTTTTCAGCAAGTCTTCCGCAATGCGTCCCATAGCCAAAATCGTTGAAGGGCGTAGAAGCTCCACTTCCGAGCGGAAAATTTCTATGTGCTCAGTAAAATCTAGGTGTCTTACTGGGTCAAACCCATTTTTTAATTCGCTACATAGACCTCGGCGTTTGTAGAAATCTGTCAAATGACAATCTCCGGCACACTCCTCTTTGAGAAGGTCGTAAAACGCACGGCGATGCAAATGGTTGTAGTGGAAAGTACCTGGAGATGGTTGGTCGCCCACGATGAATATAGGGCCGGTGCCCAGAAAACCATGAACTGATTCTTTTGCCGGATGATCTGAAAGTTCCTCCGGAAAGAACCACCAAGGCTCTGGATGAGAGGCCTTGATCTGGCAAAGCGCTGTTCTTAGGGGGCCTGGCTCGGTTGCGTCCGATTTTGCGATTGGCATAATACTAAATTAACGCCACCCGTCCAACGGGGCTTTAAGTGCTTTGCGGGCGATCTTTAGGTCCCGACGCCAAGCTTTGGCTTCCTCTTCCGACAATTTGGTTTTGGCCAACGCTCGGGCCAGGTCGCGGCCTGTGCAAACTTTTTCTTCTTTCGGGACAGGTAGGGACGTCGCGCTGCGACGTCCAGGTCGGCGCAGCGCGCCGACCCTACCAGAAGATGAGCTGCGCTTCATGCGAACAAATCCATGATAGGCTGCCCCACGCCGTCACGGGTGACGTAGAAGGGGCGGCGCTCGATGTCGTAGGACAGGCGCGGGGAGATGCCTACCCCGCGGTAAATGCTGGCGTGCAAATCTTCGATGACGACGCGGTCCTTCAGAGTCTTGCACGGACGCTCCTCGGCCGTCACGCCGTGCAGATGGCCGCGTTTCATCCCGCCGCCGAAGAGCAGAACGCTGCCGGCGTCGGTGAAATGGCGATGCATGCCGTAGAACTTCAAATCCTCCACCTTGGCCGGCTCATCGACCTGGTCTTTGACCGGTTTGTCCGGCTTGCCCTCTAGCAGCGCGTCGCGGCTGAACTCGCTGGCGACCACGATCAGTGTGCGGTTAAGCAGGCCGCGTTCCTCCAAATCGAGCACCAGTTGCGCGATCGGGGCATCGATCGATTTCTTCAAATCCGCCATGCGCGTGTGGCCGTT
>DASYNM010000168.1:0-9964 GCA_036008545.1 Verrucomicrobiia bacterium | reverse complement strand
CGGCATGATCTCGCGTCTTCGACATGCCCAGACTATAGACCACCGCCAGCCTATGTCACTAACAATCTGTCACTCTATTGCGCGAGACTCAATAAGAACAATTCCGGATACAGTACATCACGCTTTCCCTTATGCCATCATGCGGTAGACACGCTTTTATCAAAATGACATACTAAGTAGCGACATAGCGCTAGAGTCTATTGAGGGTAGCGGAGGATGCGGCAGTTGCGGGTCGATCGCTCTCGATGTTTATTAGCTATACTTGAAGAAATAGCGGCGTTTGTTACGATATGGTTAAACAAGGTGACTGTAAAATTTTTTCATTCCTATTCTTTGCATGTTTAAATGAATGGTTAAATTGCGAATAGAGTCACAGAGTCCCTCCAGACAGTATAAATCTAAGATAACAAACGTTATAGACACTATGCAAAAGACATCACTCACTCGTGCCATTGCGTTGACCGGAATTATTGTCTCTGCTTCGCTGTTAGAGGGAGCACCAACTAACACTTATTTTCGAGCGGTGGCTAATCTCCATCCGGCCGGTTACTGGCCATTAAACGAGACGGTTCAGCCACCCGCTCCGTTTTCCTTTAGCAACGTCGCAGAGAATTTGGGTAGTTTAGGCGCCCAGGCCAATGGCTACTACGGGGCTTGGTATGAGCCTGCCGGGGCCAATTGGTATCTGACAAACAACGTTGTTCAGGCTCCGGCTGTTACCGCTCCGTTTGACGATAGCGTGGGGTTGCTCTGCCAGGGAGCGTTCGGCTCCTCCAGCAAGAGCGTGGCGATCAACGGTTGGTTTGGCGCGGTCGATGTTGGCGGCGGAAACTTGCCATCCGCCTTCAATCCAACAAACAATTCACCGTTGACGCTTATTATCTGGTTTCGAGGCAACATAGCCGATGCGCCCGGTCGATTTCAGGAAATGGTGGGTCACGGCGACGACTCGTATCGTCTGGCGCTGGGTCAAGTCGCAGCGGAAAACCATTTTAATCCAGGCCCCGGGCCGGAACTCGAGTTTACCAACGCGGCTCAAATCGCCACCAATGGATGGGCCTTGAACGACGGCAACTGGCACATGGTCGCTGGTGTTTCCGACGGCACCAATGACTTCATGTACTTGGACGGCGCGCCGGCCTTGAGCGGCACGACCCCCGGCGGCATTAACATCGTGGGAAACACCAACGATCTGCTGCTAGGTGGCGATTCTGAATATACTTACGCGACTTGGGGATCGGCCAATACCATCCGCAATTTCGACGGTCAAATCGCGCATGTCGCCTTTTGGACCAACGCGCTCAGTGCGACTGATATCCAGTCGCTCTACAACGCAGCCGGCGTCCCCGCATCCATTAGATTGCAACCCGTCGGCGCTACCAACATTCAAGGAGCTGCGGTTACGGTCGCAGCCACCGCCCGGGGTTCCCAGCCAATCCATTACCAATGGTACCAAGAACCTCCTGGCCAGATAAGCTTTGACGCGGTTGCCGGCCAGACAAACGAAGATCTGAGCTACCTCTCGATTACTACAAATGCCATCGGAAGTTACTACCTGGTAGTCAGCAATGTTTACGGGCCGCCTGCCACCAGTTCGGTGGGGCAGGTCTACGTCTATGGCACTCCCGCGTTCAGCTCGGCCTCGCAAACCAATATTATGGTCTACGCAGGTTCGAGCCCGACCCTAACCATGAGCGCAATCGGTGCGCTGCCGATTACTTACCAATGGATTTCCAACAGCGTTGTCGTCTCAACAAGCGCCGCTTACCAGATAACCGACATTCAGGCGGGCGCAACTTATTTGGGCACGGCCTCCAACTTGGACGGTTCGGTCAGCACGGGAGCGATTACGGTTTCCGTTTTACCGTATCCTACCGCGCCTTACCCGGCCAAAGTCTTGGCCGACCATCCGCTCGCCTTCTGGAGGTTGGATGAAAGCGCCGGTAACGTCGCCTTTGACTATGTGGGGGGCTACGACGGGATATACACAAATGTGCAGTTGGATTATACCGCCTCTTATAATCCAACTACAGATCCAACGGAAGGAGAGGCTCCTGGATTTGGGATTGAGTCAACCAACGACAGCTATGTGGGATCGATCCCGACCAACATCAACTTCGCCACTCCCACCAATGTCAACGCCGAGTTTTCTGTTGAATGTTGGCTTCTGGAGAGCGGGATCTTTAACGACAACGGCATTATTTCCCTTGGCTATGGCAATGGCGGCGAAGAGTTTGCACTGGATTGCGGCGGCCACGATCCCGCCCATGATCTGCGGTTTTATGTGCGGGACACTGCCGGAACAGCGGAAGCAGCCGTCAGCACCTTCGACCCCAACGGCGATGGGACCTGGCATCACGTGGTAGGGGTTTGCGACGAACTCAATGGCAGTGTTCACCTCTACATCGACGGTACAAATGCTGGCACCGGAGACATCCCAACTGAGAGCGGAGTGCTAACCTCATCACAATCGTTGACAATCGGCGCCCGACAGGAAGGGTTCGGCACGCAATACGACGACCAGTTCGTGGGCGCGATTGACGAGGTGGCAGTCTATAACTACGCTTTGACGCCGGCGCAAGTCCAGGCGCACTACAATGCGTCAGGCATCGCCCCTGTTATCACAGAGTTAACACCTGTCGATGAGACCACCAATGTCGGTTCCACGGCCATGTTTACGGTCGCGGCCAGTGGAACTCCGCCGCTCTATTACCAATGGTACGATATTAATGGTGATCCAATCCCCAGCGCCACCAATGTGACACTCGCTCTCAACAATGTGCAGGCCAGCGCACAAGGCCAGTACTCCGTCGTAGTGAGCAACATCTACGGCACAGCTACAGGAGACGTCAGCTTGACGGTCATTCTCGGCCCGCCGCAAATTGTGGAAGATATTGCGCCTTTGTCGCAGACGATTTCGCTCTATGCCGGCCTGGATATGGTGACCTATTCGGTAGTGGTATCCGGAAGTGTTCCCTTCGCCTATCAATGGTGGCAGAACGGCAGCCAGATTTCTGGCGCGACCAATTCGAGTTACACGTTCACCGCTGTGGTCGGAACCAATACCTACTACGTAACCATCACAAATGCGTACACTGCATCGCAAGCGGCCGGCGTTCCCGCGCAAAGCAGCACGGCGACGGTCATCGGCCTAGCAACGCCGCAGTTGAATCCAGCTAATTATGCCTACCGCGTAAAAATCTCCTTTCCCGGCTACAATGGTCAGCCGCTGACAAATTTTCCCGCGTTGATTACGCTGCGTCCATCCACCATACCCGGATTCGAGTATGGCCAATTCGCGACTAATGCGTCGGATTTGCGTTTCACCGACGCCGGCGGCACTGCCATGCTGCCGTTTGAGATCGACGAGTGGAACGATAATGGCGTGTCCCCAGTTTGGGTGGAAATCCCGTTGCTTAACGGCACCAATATTTGGGCTTATTGGGGCAATCCCGCCGAAACTGACGTCCCACCGCCTGCGAGCAACGTCTGGTTGAACGCCGGCTATGAGATCGTTTACCACCTGAAGCAAAATGGGTTCCCTTATGCCGACAGCACCTCGCAGTTTCCAGCGACCAACGGCGTAGCGCCTGCACCGACGGAGGGAGTCGTGGGCCACGGCGAGGCGTTTAATGGCACATCGGATTTCATTTCGCCGGGAGCGGTGACTTTGAGCAATCAGTTCACGACTTATGCCTGGTTCTATATCAGTAACAGCGCGACAGACATTCAAACCATTTGGTGCAATCAGGAGGGCGGTTATGGAAACAACGGATTCTCTTTGTTTGTGAATTCCTACAACACGGCCGATGGGGATATCCACTATGATAGCGGCAACGACGCCGGCGGCGGAGCGGATCCCAATACTGGCGCGGGCGCGGTTTCCTTTGGCCAATGGCACTTCATCACGGCCACGTGGGACCAACCCGACTCCTTAGGCGCCGTGTATCTCGATGGCGCGTTCTTGCAGCAGGGCGAGGTGGTTTCAAGCTTTGGCTTGACCAATGACCTTTACCTCGGCGCGTTCTTGAATCCAAACTTTTGGTTTACTGGCAATATGGACGAAGCGCGAATTCAATCCGGGCTAGCTTCGTCGAACTGGATTGCGACTACCTACTTAAACATGTTTGACAGTTCCTACATAGGCTACTCTTCCGTCAATCTTGGGCCACAGCTCACGATAGCCAGCTCGGCCAACGGGTACATCTTCACCTGGTCTACCAACGGCGGGCCTTTTACATTGGAATCGACGACCAACCTGGCGCCGCCAGCAACCTGGATAGATGTGACTACGCCGCCTCCAGCGATAACCAACAATGTGTGGCAGCAGGTAGTTGCACCCGCGGCCGGCAACCATTTTTACCGGCTCGAAGGACCATAAACGTAAGAAACCAGCCAGATGAGCATAACTTAGGCAAGGCTGGACGCGTTGCGCAAGCAGGCGTAATTTCTATCGTAATGAGTGGGTTGCATCCAGCGTGGCGGCGGCTGAAGTTGGCCGCTCCATTCACAGCGTGGCTGGCCGCGGCGGCAGTCCTCCGCGCGGGCTCGCTCTCCAACACCGCTGTGGACGCCTACAACGTGCGCGTGGGCACGGAAACATTCGCGGGTCTTTACCATTTCACCACGAACACGCTGCTCGTCGAGACGGCGGAGGCGATGACAAACCTGGGCAGCGACATCATCAAATTCTACATGGGCAGCGACGCATCGTTTCAAAGCGGCGTGACGCTGGCCTCGAACGTGACCAACCTTATCACACTGGCGCGCAATGATCCTTCTTACAGCCAGGTTCTAGGGATGTCGTTCCGGCATTTCATCATGTGGGCGTATCCGTTTGCCAATGCAGATAGCTGGTGGGCCAATGGCTACAACACGGCGCAAGGCACAAACGATTACAGGGAGATGTATGATTTGTCGTGCTACCTTCTCACAAACTTCAATAACTCTGGAAAGACGTTTTATCTCGGCCATTGGGAGGGTGACGGTTACTTGAATGTGATCGTCAATGGCACGGCTTGGGCGACTAATCCACCGGCCATTACCATACGAGGCATGATCGGCTGGCTCAACAACCGCCAACAAGCCGTGGACGACGCCAAGCGCAACACGCCGCACACCAACGTTTATGTTTTTAATTACGCCGAGGCTAACCGCGTTCGCGACGCCATGGAGAATGGCCCGACCAACAATGAGCGCGTCATCAACTATGTGGTGCCATACGTGACGAATCTGGATTATCTGTCCTATTCTTCCTACGATGCGCAGGATCTCGACTCTGCCGACTTGTACTCCACGCTTGACTACATGCAGGTTCACTTGCCCACCAATAAGATTGGCCTCGTGCCCGGAGAACGATTGTGGATTGGCGAATATGGCTGGGGATACGAAATCCCCACCGCACAGGAGCCTCTAACCCGCTCCTACATTCAAAGGTTGCTAGGTTGGAGTTGGCAAGGACAATGCCTCGATTATATTCTCTTTTGGGAAATGTATAACAACCAGTTACCATCCGCCGGCGGGACTAACTACAACTTGATTGATTCCAGTGACCACAAGGTGCCATGCTACTACTTGCATCAGTACTTTCTTAACGCGGCCAGGTTGCTCACGGCCCAATTTTACGAAACCAACGGCGCCTTGCCGACGGACACCCAGTTTTCATCTCTTGTTTCCCAGATGCTCAATGCACCTTTGGCGGCGCCCAACAACTTGACTCTTACGAACGTGACCGCCAGTCTTCTCGCCAGCACAACGGCCCTCGTTTCCGCGACACTGGCGCAGGGTGTCTATGGGGACGATGAAGCGGCCGTTTGGGTTTTCTGGGGCCAGCAGAATGGTGGCACTAATCCCGCAGCGTGGGAGGGCAACCGATTGATTGGCGTCAACACGAACTTCAATGCCGTTGCGTTCACCGTCGTGCTGACTAACTTGGCGGCCTCCACCAATTACTACATCGCCTTTTACGCCAGCAATGCCAGTGCCCAAGTTTGGGCGCCAGCCTCGGCGCCGCTCAACACGGCGGGCTTGGCCACGAGCAATTACGCCTGTCGAATGAAGATTACCTTCACGGGCTACGGAGCAAGCGAGACTTTAGCCAATTTTCCTGCCTTGGTTCAGTTCAGCAATGGGCTGGCCGGGTTCTCCTATACGACGTTTGCGTCTCCCAATGGCGGCGATCTGCGTTTTACGGACGCCGGTGGCCTGACCCTGTTGCCGCACGAGGTCAACAATTGGAATACCAACGGCGTTTCGAGCGTTTGGGTGCAAGTGCCGGCGCTTTCCGGGACCAACACGTCCATCTGGGCTTATTGGGGCAATCCCGCCGCCACGAACCCGCCAGCTTACACGACCAATGGCTCCGTGTGGCAACCGCACTACATCTTGGTATGGCATTTCGAACAAAACGGATTGCCGTATCAAGACAGCGCCGAACACTATCCTGCCCTGTCCGGGGTGGCACCTGGCATGACGCCAGGAATAGTCGCAGCGGGTGGTCTCTTCAACGGCACCTCGTCTTATCTCCATGCTGGGGCAGTGGATGTGGGCGCCGCTTTCACGCTGTTTGCCTGGGCCAAAGTGGACAACACGGCCAGCAACATTCAAACCCTTTGGGCTAACAAGCCGGGGGGATGGAATACGGACGGATTTGGACTATACGTCAATACTTATAATACCGCCGACCAAAGATTGTTGCTGGAAGACGGCGACGGGACCAATGGCGACCAACTCTCCTCTCCTGCCAACGCCGTGACTCCTGGCGTGTGGCATGCCCTGGCGGCGAGAGTAAATGAAACCAACGGGACCGCGCAATTGTACGTGGACGGCGTCGAAGTGACCAATGGCGCCACCGTGACCGATTTTGCCAATGACAGAGGCTTGGATTTTGGACGGTTCACCAACAGCTATTACTACTTTGACGGTGCATTGGATGAAGCGCGGATTGCCTCAGGCGTCTGTTCCTCGGATTGGATTAGGACCACCTGGTTGAACGTGGCGTCGAACAATACTTTTAACAGTTTTTCCATGGTCAATCCCTCACTATCGCTTTCATTCATGGCTTCTCCTGGCGGTGTTTGCCTCACGTGGCCGGCAACCGCAGGTGTCTTGGCCCTTTACACGACGACTAATCTTGCGTCGCCCACGCGCTGGCAACCAGTCACGAACGCCTTAACCTACGCCAATGGTCAGTGGCAATTGCCCCTTCTCCCGTCCACCAACGGAGTCCAGTTTTATCGATTGCAGTACCGCTGAGGTCGTCGGTCCGGGTGCGCATGTTCTCTCAATGGTTGCCATTTTATTGTAGGGCTCGTCACTGACATCAGCCCTCAACCCACCCCCTTCGCCACGAAGGGAAGGTTGGTGGTGGCACCGGCGAATGGATTTCGATACGGCCAGGATCGAAGAATATTCGATTCTGCCCCGGCGAGCGCGCCGATCCGCTCGTGAACAAAAATCAACTTCATCGACATTGATTTGATTTCCGACACAACCTGCCCTCAATGTAAAGAACGCGTTACAACCTTCAAAGTAGGTGAAGGCCTAAAACGCGAGGGGAGGATACCTCCCTGCTCGAAGCCAACGCCATGATGTTGGCTAAGCACCCCCGTTCTTCCACAAAGAGGGCATGGGGTGTTCACCTACCCAGATTGGGGTCTCCACCTACTACCTAATTCAGGTCGATCCCTAAGACTATTAACTTGAGCCACCGGGATGTCCGGTCGGAAAATATGAATAAAAGTAAAGGTAGCGCCATGAACTTGAATGAAGGCAAAACAATGAAACGCAAAGATAAAAAGGGTATCCTTGGCACCCTTGAAGCTCACTTTGGCGCGGTTCGTTCTTTGACAGGCGCTGCAAGCCCCACGGTCAGCGAAGCCAGCGCGGCTTTGCTGCGTGAACTGGTGGCGCACTTGCGACAAAACAGAACCCAGCTTCGCGATGAGTGGGCGCGGCGCATCACCGAGGCGCAACTGCTAACGGCCATGACCAAGGACGAGATCTTCACGGAAGCCACGTCCGTGTATGACAACTATGTCGAAGTGCTGGAAACCGGCAGCGTAGAAGCATTGCAAGCGTACGCGCGCAGCTTGTCCGAACGCATTATTCCGCGCGGTGTCGAGACCAACGAAGTCGTTGGCATTGTGCTGCTGCTACGCGATGTGCTAGCAAGGTCGCTGTTCAAGAAATACCAAGCAGATTTTGAATTACTGAACCAAGTCCTGGACGCCTACGAACCAGCGGCCAACCGCATCGCCAACACCGTGGCGGTCAGTTTCGTGCAGGAACGTGAGCGCGTCATTAGCAAGCAGCAAGAAGCCATCCGTGAATTGTCCACGCCCGTCCTCCAGGTGCGCGAACGCCTGCTGATTCTTCCGATTATCGGCGTCATTGATTCGCAACGGGCCAAGCAATTGACCGAGCAACTTCTGCGCGGCATTCGCAATAACCGTGCGAAGGTGGTTGTCGTGGACATCACAGGTGTACCGACCATCGACTCGACGGTGGCGAACCATTTGGTGCAAACGGTGGAAGCATCACGTCTGATGGGCGCCAGCGTTATCATCACCGGCTTGTCCTCGGAAATTGCGCAGACCCTCGTCACTATTGGCGTGGATTTGAGCAAGATGAACGCGGTGGGCGATTTGCAAGGCGGCATAGAGGAGGCAGAGCGTCTGCTGGGTTATAAAGTCATTTTGACTGCTGCATCCCCCAACCAGGAACCAGAATCCTAAGACCGCGTGCATGTCCCCATCCTCAAACAAGGCGACTGCCTGATTGCAAGCGTGCAATCTGTGTTGTCGGATGCCGATTTGTTGCAACTGCGAGACGACCTTGCGGACCGCGTTGGACAATTCCGGTCACGCGGCGTCATCATTGACGTGACCGTGCTGGATGTCATTGATTCTTTTGCCACGCGCACCTTGCGAGCAGTGGCACACATGTTGAAATTGCGCGGCGCGGAAACTGTCATTGTTGGTATTCAGCCTGATGTGGCATTTGCGATGGTTCAGTTGGGTTTGACACTGGAAGGAGTCGGGACGTCTCTCGATTTGGAAGAAGGCCTGGCATTTCTCAATCCCTCGTCGAAGAACAACCCGAAACATGGAAAATGAAGCGCGAGTGGTAATCACTTCTGCGGCCGATATCGTTACTGCGCGCCAAAAGGGTCGCGCGCTGGCGGCGGATTTGGGTTTTGAAGGGTCCGATCTGACCCTGATCGCCACCGCGATATCCGAAGTGGCGCGCAACATTGTTACTCATGCCAAATCTGGGGAAATCATTCTTGCGCCGACTAACCACGGCGGCGAGCACGGCATCACCGTCGTCGCGCGTGATGAGGGTCCTGGCATCCCGGACATAAACCGGGCGATGCAATATGGTTACTCAACGGTCAAGGGCTTGGGAGTGGGGCTGCCTGGCGCAAAATGGCTGATGGACGAGTTCGAGATCGAGTCTAAAGTCGGCGATGGCACGACGGTTACAATGAAAAAATGGTTGAAGTAAATGGAGGATCTGGTTTCAGAAGCACAAGCATCGATAGATTGGAGCGTTGCAGCGAGGCCAGTCAACGGTCAGCGCGTCTCCGGTGATTTGCAGTTGGTCAAACCATTCGATCACGGCGTGTTGCTGGCGGTGATTGATGGTGTAGGCCACGGCGAGGAGGCGCAGGCGGCGGCACACTTGGCGGCGGAAGTTTTGAGTAAACACGCGCTCGAGCCTACAATCACGTTAGTCAAGAGATGTCACCAGGAGTTGGTGCGAACCCGGGGAGTGGTTTTGACCATTGCAAAATTGCAATTTATGGAAAAGACCATGACCTGGCTCGGTGTAGGCAACGTCGAAGGGCGACTCTTTCGCGCCGACGCCCGCGCGAGTCATCCTAGCGAAAGCGTTCTGATGCGTAGCGGTTTGGTCGGTTACCAATTGCCCGCGCTGCAGGCCAGCGTCCTTCCGTTGGTAT
>DASYNM010000167.1:0-6780 GCA_036008545.1 Verrucomicrobiia bacterium | reverse complement strand
GCGTGATAACACATGTAAATAACAAGATCAGTTTCATATTGAGTTTGGGTTCTGGTAGAATTGCAAGATTCAGCACTGTAGCGGCGGTCAGAGACCGTAATTACATCCAAAACAATTCTACCGGCTTCGTTTGGATTGTCTGCTATCATCACACTACACGATAGGCCGGGAAGCGGCTATGGGGTGTTACCCTAACGCTCGTAGCTCACTGCTTAGCTAGCGGCGACGAATGGTTCGTCCAACACAGCTCAGCTATTCAATCCGCTCAGCCACCAATTTTGGCGGCGTGGCGGTTCGCGCTTCGAGAAACTTCTTCAATTTAAGCGCCGCCTTGCCGCCGAATCCCGGCACTGCGGCGATGTCTTCCACCGTAGCCAGACGCAAGCGCTGGACGGAGCCAAATTTTTTCAAGAGAGCGGTCTTGCGCTGCTGGCCGATGCCGGGAAATTCGTCAAGCATGCTCTCGGAAATCTTCTTGAGGCGAAGCTGCGCGTTGTAAGTGTTGGCAAATCGATGCGACTCGTCCCGCACCCGCTGCAAGAGCTTGAGCGCGCCGGAATTCTGCGCCAACCGCAGAGGCTCGCCCACTCCAGGACGATGAATTTCCTCAAACTCCTTGGCCAGGCCTATGGCGGGAATGTGGCGCAAGTTCAATTTGGCCAACTCAGCCATCGCAGCGTTGAGCTGGCCTTTGCCGCCGTCAATCAGAATTAAATCCGGCATCGCGCCGGGCGCCTCCCGCACCAGGCGCGAGTAGCGACGGTGGACAGTTTCAGCCATGCAGGCGAAATCGTCCTGGCCGGTCACGGTCTTCATGCGGTAGCGGCGGTAATTGGACCGATCCGGTTTGCCGTCCCGAAAACTGACCATCGAGGCAACGGCAAAGGTTCCGCTGATGTTGGAAATGTCAAAGCCCTCGATGCGAGCCGGCGCGGCGGGCAAGTCAAGTGCTTTACCCAATTCGGCCAAGTCGCGTTGCGGATCCAACGCGATGGGTAGGGCTTGAGGGAAACGCGCGAATTTTTTCGTCTTCTTCGTAGTCTTGCGCAAATCGTCCAACGCGTCGCGGTATTGGGCGGCCTTTTCAAAATCCTCCGCCGCAGCCGCCTTTTTCATTTGCCCTTCCAGTTCACGCTCCATTTCGCCAGTCTGACCGTCCAGGAAATCGCACGCGGCCACGACTTGCCGGCGATAGTCTTCGAGAGCGACATTGCCGATGCACGGTGCGGTGCAGTACTTAAGATGGCCGTAGAGGCAATGCTTGTAATCTTCCGCGCCGGGGGTGAAAGGCCGGCAGCCGCGCAGGTTAAATTTCCGCCGGGCCAGCGTCAGCGTGTGCCGAGCGGAGGCGGAATGGACAAAGGGTCCGAAATATCGCGCGCCGTCATCCTGTCGCAAGCGTGTGAGCACGAAACGCGGGATAGGATCGTTGAGGTTGACCTTGACCAGAAGAAACCGTTTGTCATCGCGAAAGCTGATGTTGTAGCGCGGTTGGTATTCCTTGATCAACTTGCCTTCGAGCAGGAGCGCCTCAGGCTCGGTGCGCACGCTGTAAGTGTCCAAGTCGTGAACAGCCTCGATCAAGGCATTAAGTTTCAAATCCCAACCCATGCGGCGCGAGGGATGAAAATAAGTACTGACACGCTTGCGGAGATCTCGCGCTTTGCCGACGTAGATGACCGTGCCGAAACGGTCCTTCATGAGATAAACGCCCGGCTTATGCGGCAAGACTCCGAGCTTCTGGCGAATCTGATCGTTGGCGGGCATGACGGCGGCTCACGCTTTCCCCCAGTCCGGGTTCTCGATGAAAGCGTAACACAGCATGTGGCAGATCGCCATCTGCGCATCCTCGACCCGCCCGTAATGCGTGGAGTCAATAGCAATAACATGCTTGGCGGATTTGCCCAAGGCGCCGCGCTTGCCTCCCACCAGTGCGATGGTTTCCAACCCGTGTTGATTGGCCCATTGCACGGCCTTGACGACGTTGGGTGAACTGCCGCTCACGCTCAACGCCAAAACGAGATCGCCGGCTTGCCCGTAATTTTCCAGTTGCCGCGAGTAAACATCCTCGTAGGCGTAATCATTGCCGATGGCGGTCATCCAACTCACGTTGTCGTTGAGCGAAAGGCAGCGAAACCGGCGACCGACCTTGTCGGATGATCCCTTGCCCAAGTCGGTGACAAAGTGCGAGGCGTTGGCCGCGCTGCCGCCGTTGCCGAAGACGAAGATGTGCCGACCGGCGTGCAGCGCGAGGCGCATTTTTTCGATCAGAGCAGCCACCGCATCGTGCGGAATTGAATCCAGCGCGGCTTTTTGCGCTTGGACGTATTCAGAAATCCATTGCTTCATTGTTACCAATTTAAGCCGAAGGCCGCGCCAACGCCAGACATAAGGCTCCGACCGGAACAGCGTCTTCGGCCAGTTTTGCCAGCGCGATACGCGGACCGGGCGCGAAGGCTTCCATGACGAAGCGCGGCGCCACGCGTTCGACTGCTGCGCGCAATGGTTCGCCCACCAGCGCGAGACCACCGCCCAACACGATGATGGACGGATGAAATAAATGCACGACATGCGAAAGTCCGAACGCCAAGTCTTCGGCGGTTTCCTCCAGAATGACCGCAGCCAGCGGGTCCTTCTGCGAGAGGGCCGCATTGAGAAATTTGGCTTCGTGCGCACCAGCTTTTCCGACGCAACGCGCCAGCGTGCTGTCTGGATTACGCGCGATGGCGGCGCGGATTTTGGCATCGACGGCCCAGCCTGAACAGCGGGATTCCACCAACGTGCCGGCGCGATCCAGGCGGACGTGTCCAATCTCCGATTCTCCTGGCGGCGCGCCGTGAAATACTTTTCCATCAACAACAAGTCCGCCGCCGACGCCGCTGCCCAAGGTCACGTAGAACACTGGATTGAAACCGGCTCCCGCGCCGCAGGTGGCCTCACCGAGCGCGCCAAGATTCGCGTCGTTGTCAACCATAACAGGCGCCTCGGCCAGTTCGGAGAGCCACGCCGCGAGCGGAAAGTCGGACCAACCTTCGATCTGGTGCGAGCAGCAAATCTGGCCGGTCTTCCAATCGACCGGTCCGCCAAAACCCAAGCCCACGGCCGCAGGCCGAATCCGTTTGGCCAGTGCGGGAATGATCTGCTCGAGTTGCGCGCGAATGCCCGCGCCGCCGCTGGCAGGTTCGACTTGGAATCGATGACGTTCGACGATGCGCGCGCCGGCATCACCTGTGAAGACCTGGAGTTTGGTGCCGCCGATTTCGAGGCCGAGATAAAGTTCGCTGCCTCCACCACCGCTGTCAATCATACGGATAACGCGCCTTGTCGATGCTCAGACCGCGCACATCGATTTGCGAGAGGTCGGCGGTGCCGAGGCCGGCTTGTTCCGCCAGCGTCAGAAAATTGTCGCCGTAATCGAACGGGTGCTTCAATCGCGCGGCGCGCGGATCGTAGCCCATGATGGCCGCGCCTACCGCATCGGTCGAAACCGCGTTGCGTCCTGCAATCAGGATGCCCGGGGTGGTGAACTTTATTTGCGCAGCCTGGGCGGCCCACGGTCCTTCGCCGCCGGTCATGGCGGTGATGCCGTCAATAATAGCAAGATCGATGGGGCGCGCGGCGCAGGCATCCACCACGATGCGCGGCACGCGGGAAAAAGGATCGCGCCAGGTGGCGTCGGCTTTGAGGCCGGGCAATTTGAGTTTTTCAAAACCGTCGGGGCTGTGCAAAGGGTCGCGGCCTTGGATCGCCTTCTCGCTTCCGGCCTCACCACCGTAAAGGGAGTTGGGCGTGATGCCGAAAAGGTTCTTCATCGAAAGCGTAATCCCGGCGGTGACGTGGCGCTTGAGTTTGGCCAGCGAGATCATCACGTCGGTGTCGTGATAGGAATGATTCAACTGGAGCGAAGAAAACATGTAGCCGCCGAAAGGCACGGGCAACGTCGCATAGGATTTGCCGTCGCCCAGGTTGCGCGTGTTTTCGCATTCGACCTTGCCCAGGGCGTTGAGCGCGTTGACGTCCCAACCAGCGTCGCCGAGGCTGTCTTGTAAAGTAGATTGCGCTTGGGTGGATTCAACCAGGCGGACGCGCGTGGCTCCGGCGTCGAACAACAAGGCCAGCAACGCCATGACCGTGTCGCTGTGGGTCATGTAAGTTTCGCCGACGGGCCGGCCCATGAAGTGGGTGAAATTGGTGCCCGTGAGATTGAGTTTAATGGTGACGGTTTTATTTCGCACCAATGTTTCCACGCCGCCCACGAGGTCGAAACACTTGCGCAAGGCGGCTTTGATCGGCGGCCCGTAAGTCTTGCACGCGACGATAGCCACAGCGGTGTTGCCGCGCGCCGAGGGGGAAATGACATTCTGTTGGGCGAAAGCGCGGAACCACGGCCCGGCCAGAGGCGCGCCCGCGGCAAGAGTCGCGCCCAACCGCATGAAAGCGCGGCGATTGCACTTGAGCCGATGGTCGTTGGCGGCAGCCACAAACGAATTGTCGCACAATTTGCGGTGGAGGCAACAAAATTGCGGGCGGATGGGATGCGCCCGGCCTTCGAAGAAGCACTGAAAATATCCGAAACTATCCTGGAAATCAACGACTTGCGTAAGTGGTTTCTGAACTCTCAACAACTGGAGGGCAACCGCGAATGAACGCGAACTGACGCGAATACTTTGAAAACTAGGCGCCCGCTGATGGCTGGAGCAGAAGGAAGGCATGTAGGAAATACCTGGAAAAATCGTGAAAATCAACGACTTCCGTCGGGAACCCCGGATGCCTGCGACCCCACCTCCACGGTGGGCCGAGATAGCCCGCAAAGCGGGCCGCTTATAATTTGTTCCGTCTCTGTCGAGGCCTGAACTCACATCTGACTCCCCGGAAAGGATTTTTTTGACAGGATTTACAGGATGCACAGGATGGATTACCGATGGAGCAGGAATCACCAAAAGGAGGAGCCCTATTTCCGATGGCCATTTCTTCCCCACCCAGTCAATCCTGTTCATCCTGTTCATCCTGTCAAAATTCAGTTCCTCAAGTGGATCGTTCCGCACCTGGGCGAAGGAACAGTTTGCGCGCGGCACACGGGGTTCGTCTGCCTGCAAAGAACATGCGCTGGAGCGCTTCACACACTCACATTACCACACGTTAGTGGGAACGCAAGCAACAATCTAAAGTATTAGCGCGACGCTTTGATTTGCCCGCGCTTTTTAGCTTTTCTAATGGACTTATCTCGCGCAGAGCTGATGAGGACGTGGAGAAGAGGAGGAAGACTTGTGGTGACTTCTGTCAGCCGCTGCACTGCTTCATTCCTTTGCATCTGGCCATTGTAATATACGAACCAACTGCGGTATATTAGTTGCCAGGCGGTATTACGCTCTTATGAAAATCCCAATCATTGGCATTATTGTGGCAGCCACTATTCTTTTAGTTGGTTGCAGCAAACATGATGCCTCGTCTAGCACTTCGACATCGGCGGCAGCGCCGATTCTACAGCCAGCCATGACTGCTTGGCAGCAGGGCGACAAAGCGGCAGCGGTCACCACATTTGTTGCGACAGATTGGAGCTCACGTCCGTTATTTGCACCTAATTCTGTGTTGAGCCTCAGCGAAGACCAGTTCAATGCCTTTTCTGATGCTGAAAATCAAGCGAAGTCCGCCGAGATGCTTTCGCAGCTTGACTCCCTGAAGCAGTTGGCAAGGGCGGTGGCCCAAACAGGGGATGACGCAGCCGCCAAAGGCGACACTGCTCAAGCTCGGAAGTGTTTCACGTCATTGGAGCAGTGCGGAGCCGCTTTGGACACCGGCAGCCTACGTATGGTTAAGCTTGTGGGACAGGCATTCCAAAAACTCGCCAACAGTGAATTGTCAAAGGTTGGAAAATGACCAAGAATGACCGCCTTGAATGGATTGCATTCGCGTTCTACAAAGACCTGCTATTCAACCCCTTCGGGGTAGAGCAACGTAACTGCCGTTACCCAGGGTAGGCCCTCGCGGAATCGGGCCAACCCTGGGCTGAATGATCCAATCCCGTTGGGATTGTAAGAAGGGCATTTGCGGCGCATGGATGAACTCGGCATTTCTATTCCGACGAAAAGAGCGAAGAATTATTTATGGCCCTGCCGTATTAGAGCGCATCCGAAAAATCATAGCCACCGACGTAAGGAGGCGGACGCAGGTCAGTGTTGTAAGTCATTGTCAGAATTCATTTGGCCATTGTGATTCAGGAACAGCTTGTTGTATATTGATGAGCCGCACACACCAAAGGTATTTTATGCGCTTCCTAAATTGGAATCATCGGAAGGTTCAGAATCTGACACCGTGGGAAATTTGGGGCTTCATCGCTGGCAGAGTTTTTATGAGCTTCGGACTTGGAGTTTTGGCGATGCAGTATTATCCGCAGATAGCTGGTTCGTTCGGCATTCCCACTTTGATTATCGGCATCGTTCTTCTCATCTTTGCTGCGAAAGGTCTCGCTCGGAAGGACGTCGTGAAAGATTAGCTATGACGACCCAGCCTAACAAGTCGCCGGAGCAATGAGGTTTGAGAGTCCAGATTGCAATCGTGAGCCAACCACCCGGGGCTGTGGCTCCGCTCTGGTTCTTTAGATGAGCGTCATGAGCACAGATTACCAGAACACGATTCGCCAGCACGTCGTTGGACGCCGCCTTTCAGGGGTTACGTTTGTGATGGATTACGTTCAGCTTCAGTTCGATCCTCCGCCGACTATCAACGCGCTAACTCCGATTACTGTTCGCTCTGGTGGTCGGACCGCTGTTTCAGGAGACG
>DASYNM010000166.1:0-1702 GCA_036008545.1 Verrucomicrobiia bacterium | reverse complement strand
CTCTGGTAAAGTTCGATGGCTTTCCTGTAGGCGGCAATCGCACCTGGCAGATCCTTCTGTCGATGCAGGGCAATTGCCAGGTTGTTGTAAGCCATGGCGTAATTCGGATCGAGGACGGTGGTCCTCTCGAAGGCGGTGATGGCTCCCCGCAGATCATTCTTGTCCAGTAAGACAGCTCCATAATTGAAAAAAGCCGGGGCGTAGTTCGAATTGACTGCCATGGCTTCCTTGAAGGCAGCCATGGCGCCCGCCTGATCCCTCTTCTTCCGCAAGATAATTCCCAGGTTGACGTGAGCCTCGACGATCTTCGGGTCGAGTTTGATGGCTTTCTTGAAGGCGACGAGTGCGCCCGCCTGGTCCTTTTTATCGCTCAATACTGCGCCCAGATTGACATAAGCCGGGCCATAGTTTGGATTAATATCGATGGCTCTATTGCAGGCGGCGATGGCGCCCACCAGGTCTTTTTTGTCCCGAAAGGCAGATCCAAGGCTGGTGTGAGCTGTAACGCTTTCTGGACGGACCGCTATTGCTGCAAGGTACAATCCTATCTTTTCCGCGGGTTCCACGGCATGGGTAGCCGCGTTCCAGTGTAACCAAAAGTCGCGCGGGTGACTGAGCAGAGCTCTGTGGTAGATCGTTGATCCGTCTACTCCAAAGTTTAGGGGAAAAAGGGCAGTTGACGCCAGAAGAGGTGCGTTGGGCGACCCCACCCAAGCCACACCCCTCAAAGGCGACTGCGGTTTTCCGCTTGTTGGTAACAGGCGGTTCGCGAGCGCTGTCAGAATTGTTGGCGTTTGCTGTTCAACTTTAACCTCATTTGCCAACCGAATCAGCGCAATCCGATTGCGCCATACGGCGGGATCTCGAAAGCGAGTTCGCCATGGATCCGGGTCTGCTATCCGTGCCAGTTCCAGCAAGCGTGCGAGCTGCGGATCTTCGGAGTCTTCATTTGCCGTGATCTCGGCCCAGTGATCGAACGCTGCCGCGAGAACGAGACGAATAGACGATGTTTCGAGTTCGGCCTTGAACTGTGCCTGATCGCCCTCATTCACGACAAGGCCCTGTCTGGCAAAGAATGCTGCGTATTCCGGCATTGCCTTCTTGTACTCGATTTTGCCATTTATGGGCATCAGGGCGTAGGATTTGATGTCATCCAACTCCTTGGCGAGACGGTAGGCAATTTCCTCACACAGCAATGACTCCGCAACCTTCCGCAATCTACTCAACGTGCTTGGATCGACGAACCGCTCGTGTTCCGTGCAAATCGTGCTGGCGCGCTGCCAAGCCTGGCGGGCCTTGTCCTTCGTCGTTTGCCACAGCTCAATGTCGCTCAGCAACCCACTGGCTTTGAGAGGATCTTCCAATCTGGTCCTGATGTCCTGCAAGTGCGACTCGGCATCAGCCAGGGAAGCGTCGGCGTCGCGGTTGACTTGCTGTCCGCGCAACGTTTCTTCCGTGCGCCGTTCCGCCCGGTCGCCGACATACCACGCGGCCGCCCCGCTGAGACCCACAACCAGCAGCATGAGCGCAGTGATCAGTGCGGCCGTTGATGGCCGCCGTCGAACCCATTTGACGGTCCACTCCGCTAGTCCCACGGGCCTCGCTCGAATAGGCTGGCCCGCGGCAAAACGCCGCAGGTCTTCGGCCAGTGCGGTGGCACTGGCGTAGCGCCGTTTCGGTTCCTTCTGCAAACATTTCAGAC
>DASYNM010000165.1:0-8801 GCA_036008545.1 Verrucomicrobiia bacterium | reverse complement strand
GGCGAGTATGACCGCAACAGGGCACGTGTCAAACGAGTACTAGACAAGGCCAAGAGGGGGTACCGCAAGGCGCGCCGCTCATTTTGGCTGGCCCGCTTCCAATTGTTCAAACACTGGGCCGAGTCGTTTCTGAGCATACCTTGAAGAATGAAACATAATCACGAAAAACAGGGGCACCAGCACCAATAGCACAGCCGTGCTCCACCAGTGGTGAGGACGGAAACGTTTTACTTCCGGCGCAAAGGAAAACAAGCCGAGCACTGCCGCCAGGACGCCGACGGCATCCAAGCTGGCGCGCTGCCAATAGGTCGAGCCATCAAGCCGCACCCACATGCCGAATTCGTCAAAGGTCAGCGCGAGTCCGATGCCGTAGGCGACGGCGCAGAGTTTCAAATCGCGCCCGGTTGGATCGCGAAAGAGCAGGATCGCGCCCACCGTGACCAGAAGGAAGATGCCGTAATTCAAATGATGGATATGGCTTCCGCCCAGGTGCAGGTAGAGGTCCGGTATCGTGTGGGACATGATCAGATAGACGACCACGCGCGAGGCGATGAACGTCAACAAGAACGAAAATAGCACCCGGCGGGCCATGTGAGCTTGATCGGGATGGCCGGGCGGATGGGCTATGGGCGCGTTCGGTTCGATGCCTCATGTTTGCGCTAACTGAGGGCCAGCGCAACTATTTCGCGCATCTCGTGCAGGTAAGAGCGCCTTTCGCTTTTCGGCAGATTTTTTTGAAGCCGTTAGAACAGGTCCCCTCGCCCCGCAAGCGGGGAGAGGGATAGGGAGAGGGGCAATCCAAGGACGAGCCTCCTCACCCCGGCCCTCTCCTCCACAATAACTGTGGAGGAGAGGGAGTAGGCCGAGGTCCAAAAACAGTATTTGTGCCCTGGCAAGAATTAAGTCCGCCGCGCTCGAATTATTCCGCTCAACTGGGCGGTGAAGACCCAAAATGCGCGGCGTGGGTAGCATAGGCTGCGGCGTCATCCAGCATGGCGGAAATCGTCGCGGCTATGGGCGCGGCTTTGGCCAGGCCGGAAAAAACGGCGCGGTCACCGATGTTGTTGCTCAAAACGAACGTCGGGCGCTGCGTAACCAGCAAGGCGTGAAATTCGACGGTGCTGGCGCGGACGCGAATTTCGATTTCCTTGGATTGCGCTTTGGCCAGCAACTTCTTGGCGTCCAATCCTGCTGCTTTCGCGCCCACGCCGGCGGCGATTTTCCATTGGAGAACTTTCTGGCCTTCGCGCAGCGCGGCGGTGGCGATGGCCAGGCGGACGCGGTCATCGGTCACTCCGAAATCCTTCGCGGCCTCGGGGACGCAGTTGGCCGCAAGATATTCTTTCTGTCCGGCCTCATACCAACCCGAATTGAGCATGAAGGAAGAGCGCATGATGGAGCCGCTGCGCCGGTAGAACCATTCCACCTGCGTCTTGGACGTCGGAAGCGCCGATTCGTCAAGGAGGGCAATGCGCCAACTGAACTCCACCGGTTGCTGGGCGAAGCTCTGTTTGAGTTCCAGCCAAGCCGGTTCGGCCCAGTAAGCCCAGGAAGAGGTGACATCCAGATAGTAAATGATTTTTACGGTCATCGCGATCCAACCTTAAGCATTGAGTAGAAATCAGCAATTACTTTTCGCGAACGATTTCAGGGCAAGTCAAGTTGAAGTTATCTACTGGCTGTGCCTACGCCGCGCGGCAGGCCCGGATTGTTTCCAGCACTTTCATGGCGGCGTTGTGACCGGTGATACCGCTGACGCCGCCGCCGCGCCGGGCGCTGGCGCCGCAATAGAAGACATTCGGATATTCCGTCTCCACACCCCATGAGCCGGCCGCTTCGGGCGTCTCGGCGAACGGGAAAGTCAACGCGCCTTGAAAAATATTGCCCTGGAAATGACCTAGTTCCTCCTCGATATCCACGGGGCTTTTGGCTTCCAGGCACGGTTCGCCGTTCTGCGCGAGGGCCAGACAATCTTCTATCGGTTCAGCCAGCCATTGGTTAATTCCGTCCAGGCATTTGCGCTTGGTGATTTCGCGCATTTTCTCGTTGTCTGAGTTGAACAGACGCCACGGCGTGTCCAGGGCAAACAAAGTCAGGGTGTGAAAGCCACGCGCGCGCAATTCTGGAGAAAGGATGCTATCGTCAGTGAGCGTGTGGCAATAGACCTCGCACGGAATCTTGTCGGGCAGGCGCATCGCCGAGGCCTGTCGGTAGCTTGTTTTCATTTGCTCATAGCTTTCGTCAATATGAAAAGTGCCGCAAAAGGCCGTGCCCGCGTCTGCCAGCGGCGCCAGGAGCCGGGGCAATCGCCGTAGCAGCATGTTGATCTTGAAGACCGATCCTTCGTGCGTGGCATCGGGCTGGTAGGGTTGTCCTAGCAGACCGGCTAGAACGTTGGGGCCAAAGTTCAGTAGAACGAACCGGGCTTCTACTGTGTGCTTCTGCTCTGCTACATTAAACTCGACCGTCCGCGTTGAGTTGGTTAGATCGAGTGCTTTGAGGCGAACGTCGGTCATCATGATGGCGCCGTGTCGCTCCGCCGCGCGGATCAGTTCATGAGCTACTTTCCCCATTCCGCCAACCGGCACCTTCCATTCACCTGTTCGATTACCAATTGTATGGTAAAGGAAGCATCGATTTTGCAACAGGGATGCGTCGTGCGGATGAGTGAAGAGGCCGATCTTGGCATCGGTGAAGACAATCCCGCGCACTAGATCATCCTGCAAACGCCTCTCGATGGCATAGCCTAACGGCTCCTCGACTAGACTGCGCCAGGACTCTCGATGCAACTCGTCCTGCATAAAGCGTTGGCGCAATTCGTCTTGGCCGGGCAGGGGACCTAGCATCGTTTCCCACATCTGACCGGCGAACGCTTTGGAGAGGCGGTAGAAATCGCGCATCCGCCCGAATTCAGCGTCGCTGCCGGTCAAGGCGCGGAGCGATGCGCGTCCGGTGTCCTCCGAGACGTTGCTCAGCAGGCAAGCGCCTGGCGCTCCGTTGCGGACGTAGGGGGTGAAGGAGGCAACAGTGCGCGTGCGCAAATCGAGCTTAAGCCCCAAATCGCGAATAATTTTCTCCGGTAGCAGGCTGACGAGGTAGGCGTAGCGCGAAAGCTGGGCGTCGTAATCAGGAAAAATTCGCTGCGATGTGGCCGCGCCGCCTATATAGTCATTCTTCTCCAGCAAGAGCACGCTCAATCCCGCGCGAGCCAGATAGGCCGCCGCGACCAAGCCGTTATGGCCCGCGCCTAGAATGACGACATCGTATTTGGATTTCACGCGGCAGCCATGATGTTCCGCACAATGACCGGAAGGCAAGGCCATGCCTGTCGCGGCCAAGTAATTCCTGCCACCGACTCGAACCGGGATGCCGCCCAGAGGCGCAAAGCATGCCGGAGCATACCTCATACCAACCGCTGTACACATTTCTGGGGACAAGGATGAACCGAGTGAAAAGAAGATTTTTCTTGCGCTCCAAATTTGTTGGAGGCACGATGGCCTCATGTCACACTAACCACGCAACTGGGTTCCCCATCTCAAAACCTTAATCCCATCTGTTTCTTTATGAAGTTATATAGTATGATACTAACGGCGGCCTCAGCCTTGTTGCTGGCGACCGTTGCACAGGCACAAGTCACCTTGACCGATATCGGCGCCACAGCTCCCACGCCAGGGAGTCTTGACATCTCGCAACTCAGCACTAATGGCTCAGGCACAACCCCTCTTGGGCTAAACTTTTATTGGGACAATGGGAGGGGAAACCCGGACGTCGGGTATCCCGGCCAGACCTTCACGACCCTGAGCACCTCGTCAACGGGCTATACCTTGACTTCGCTGGCGCTTAAAACCGACGGCGGTGGCGGCGGTGCTGGCGCCGGTGCGCTTTCGAGCCAATCATTCACGCTCGCTATTTACCAACTCTCAGGCACTGGCACAGGTACCAATCTCACCAATGCGACCTTGCTGATCACCTACACCGCGACGAGCGCATTGGTCACGGAGGGGGATTGGATGCAGTGGACCGGCCTTGGAGTCAATCTGGCGACCAATTCCACTTACGCATTCGGATTTGGAATAACACCGAGCGATGCTGAAAATTATGAGCGCATCAGCACAGGCACCAATTCTCCTTACGCCGGAGGGCAGGCTTGTCTGGTCCCCGACGCAGGAGGAAAGGTCACTTACTCCACATCGACAAATGTTTATGACATGACCTTTGACCTGGGATTAAGCCTGCCCAGTCAGCCTATTCCTGCCGCTCCTATTGAATCGCCTTCCACCGCCAGCATCGCTTGCGCCGCTGGAGAGCAGGTGACGTTTGCTGCCTCATCCGGGGGCTTGCCTCCCTTCACCTGGCAATGGCAAACGGACGGCGGGAGCGGGAGTACGCCGACCAATATTCCAGCCGCGACCGGTGTCGATTTGGTTGTCAACACCACCGGTTGGGCACCAGGCACTTACGTGTATGATTTTGTGGCCGCCAACTCCGTCAGCAGCGCCACCAGCGCCACCGCCAGCATCGTCATTACCCCGGCATCGCCGGCCATCAGCGTGCAGTTTCAAGGAGGTGGCAACGGTTCTGCAACGCTGAACCTCTCGCAAACGGCAGGTTATGTGCCGGAACAATTCTGGAACCTGGATGACAAGGGTTCCGGCGGCACCGCTTCTAATATCGTCGATTACACAGGGACTCCCACGGGCGTCTTGATTACCTCCACTTATGCTAACGGCCAGTATGGTTCGGGCGATGACGAGAGCACGCCGGATGGGATTTTGATGTCGGGAGGATTTTGGAGCGGTGGCGGTTACACCGTCAACGTGACCGGCGTTCCTTATTCTTTGTATAATGTCTATCTTTATATGCTGAACGACAATAATCCGGACCGTCGTTACGGATTTACCTTGGGGTACCAAACGTATTGGGGGTCGGTATTTAGTGGAGGCACTTGGGTGCCACCTTACATTCTAGACACCCAAACCACAGAATTGGCCGTAGGCACTCAAATGCAAGCCAGTTTGGTTCTGTTCACCAACATCGTCGGCAACAGCTTTACGATAACTGGAATCACGCCCGACGGCAACGTAGCCCTGATGGGAATGGAAATAACTGATTTGGCGACTGACACCGGTGCGCCTGTCGTGGGTGTGCCTGTAGAATCCTCTACTGAGCTAGATGCCAATATCAGCGTGGTAGCCGGACACGCTGTGGATCTCACCGACACAGCCGTCGGCGCTCCGACGATCACTTACCAATGGCAGACGGATGGTGGCAGCGGCAATACGCCGACCAATATTCCCGGAGCGACCAGCACCAATTACGTGATCAACACCACCGGCTTGTCCGGCACCTACTCGTATGATTTTGTGGCGGCCAACTCTTCAGGCACCACCACGAGTGCTGTTGTCAGCGTCGTCGTTGTGCCCGCCGTAGTGGGGCTGCCGGCCATCAGCGTGCAATTTGAAGGAAGTGGCCAAGGCTCCGAAACGCTCATCCCCTCACAAACGGCCGGCTATGTTCCGGAACAATTTTGGAACGTGGATGCCGTGGCTACTACTGGTACTTATTCTGGCTTGGTGGATTCCACGGGCAATCCAACCGCCACCACTGTCGCCGTCACTTATAATGCTAACCGGTATGGTTCGAGCGACAACGAAAGCACGCCGGATGGAATTTTGATGTCAGGAGGATTCTGGAGCGGCGGTGGTTATACCATCAATGTGACAGGAGTTCCCTATTCCGGGTATGACGTGTTTCTCTATATGCTCAACGACGATAATCCCAATCGTCGCTATGGATTTACCCTGGGATCGCAAACGTATTGGGGTTCGGTCTTTGATGGAAATGGTTACGTTGTGCCGCCGTACACGCTGGACACCGAAACGACAGAGTTGCCGTTCGATAGTCAGATGCAGGCCAATGTCGTGGCGTTCACGGACGTAGAAGGCAGCAGCTTTACGATCACCGGCCAGACGCCCGACGGCAATGTGGCCCTGATGGGAATGGAGATTTACGACACCGATGTGGGGCCGCCCGTCCTCGCCCCAATTTCCATTACGCCCACCGGCAGTTACTATCCGGGCTTGCCATTGGTGCTGAGCGAAACGCCAGTATCGGGCCTGCAGCCGTTCGCCTATCAATGGCTTACGGACGGCGGCACCGGCGGCGCCGAATTACCGATTCTCACCGGGACCAATAGCTCGCTGCCGGTCAACACCTCCGCTTTTGCGCCGGGTAATTATAACTACGAAGTCGTCGTTACGAATACATTAGGCTCGGCCACCAGCGCGGTGCTGACTGTGACCATTATTAGCAGCCCGCCCATTCTCGTAACGGACATCTCGCCCGCACCTACGAACGAAGTCTATGTCGGAGACACCACGGAGTTCACGGCCTCCTTTGCCGGAAACTTGCCGATCACCTACCAATGGATGGTCAACACGGGGACTGGCGCGACGAATATCCCTGCGTCAGTCAATCCCACCGCGGTTACGAACACGTTGGTCATTACCAACGTGCAGCTTGCCAACGCGGGAACCTATACCTTGTCCGCAGTCAACGATGCCGGCGGCCCGGTTACCACCAGCGCTGCAACACTGACGGTGCTGACGGACATTGCTGCGCCCGCCGCAGGTACTTATGGAGCTTTGGAATTGACGGACGGGCCGCTGGCCTACTGGCGGTTTAGCGAGACCGAGAGTCCGTTGACCGGTATCTTGCCCGCTTACGACTCGTCCGGAAATAATTTCGACGGTGTGTATGGGACAAATGCGGTGGATAATGTTGCAGGCCCGACGCCATCCGCCGGCTTCCCTGGATTTGAGGCCAGCAACACGGCCCTACAAACAGCAAACGCCACCCCTGATACCTGGGTCACGGTGCCGCCGCTCAATTTGAACACCAACACTGCGACTTTCACGATGTGGATTAATCCCAGTGCACCGCAAATTGTGTTCAATCAATTGTTCAAGTATCAAAACACAGCCGGCACTGATGCTGCGGGTTTCGGCTTTGGCGGAAACATCAATGCTACCAGCATGGCCAACTTGGGTTATACGTGGAATTCCAACAGCGCGGCGACTTATAACTGGAATTCAGGGTTGTACCCCCTGGAAAACCAGTGGTCGTTTGTAGCTTTGGTGATCACACCGTCCAACGCAGCGATCTACCTCTACTACATCGATCCCATCACCTCGCAGCCCGACCTCTTTTCGGCGGTGAATGACGTCACGAATGGCCCCGAACAATTCAATTTTGAAGCTTTGATCGGAGCCGATCCTTACAACAGCGCCGGCAGGACATTCAGCGGCAGCATAGATGAAGTCGCCGTATTCAATAAGTCGCTCTCGAGCGCGGAGTTGCTGGCCATGTTCAGCAAAGCCACCGGCATAAGCGAGATCGCGCCGCAAATCACGGGAGAGCCGGAATCGGTCAGCACCTTCGCGAATAAAAACGTTACCTTCGCCGCCACCGGCGTCAACGGCACGGCTCCTTTGACCTATCAATGGCAGGTGATCACGCCGACTGCCACAAATAATGTCGCTAACGCCGGCAATGTGTCGGGCGCGACGACGGCTTCGCTGGCGTTCGCCAACGCCACATCGGCCAACTCCGGTTCGTATCAACTGGTAATCACAAATACCGCCGGCGCCATCACCAGCAGCGTGGTTGCATTAAATATTGTCACGCCCGCGGCCGGTTCCTATGAGGCCGCTGTCTTGCAGTATGACCCGTTGGCGTTCTGGCCGCTTAACGAAACCAACAACCCGGCTGACGGCGGCGTAGTGGCCTTTGAATATGTAAGCGGCCTCAATGGCATCTATCAAATCGCCGCGGAAAATGGATTCAATGGCATCGTGGGTCCGGAATCTCCAACGTTCCCCGGCTTCCCTGCCACCAACACGGCCCTTGGCACCATCTACAACACCGCCGCCTCCTATGTGACGGCTTCGGCCGGCGCGTTAGTCGCGAGTAACTTAACCTACACCATGTGGATAAATCCGAGCGGTCCCGTCGAGGGTTTTGATGGACTTCTGATGGACCGCGGCGCCGCCGGCGAAGGACTTGGCTTTGGCGGCACGACCGATGGCACCGGGATGTCCGAGATAGGTTACACTTGGAATCAAAACAATGGCGACACCTGGGGTTTTAATTCCTTGTTGTTCCCCACGGCTAATCAATGGAGCTTCGTCGCCATGGTTATCGAGCCGACACAGGCGACGCTCTACCTGGTTGGGCAAGACGGTATTCTCCAATCCGCGGTCAATGCCATCCCTCAGGACGCGGAGGAGTTTGGCGTGGCCTGGCATATCGGAGACGACGCGGCGAGCACGACCGGCGGCCGGACTTTCCCCGGCAGCATTTCCTCGGTGGCGGTTTACTTATCCGCGCTCTCCACTTACCAAATCACCACGCTGGCTGACGTGGGCTTGGGCATCACGCCTCCGCCCCCGCCCGTCACGGTGGATATCGCCCCGACCACAGGCACACCGGGAAGCCTGACTCTGACCTGGTCGAGCGGGACGCTCTTGCAAGCCACCAACCTGACCGGTCCGTGGACCACCAACTCCACGCCTTCGCCTGCGAAGATTCAGGCGACCAATTCACAAATGTACTTCAAAGTGCTGGTGAATTAGCAACCAGCCGGCCTAATGCGCCGGCCGTTATTATTTATAATTTACAGCGCCTTGAATCCTCGCCGTAATGCAGGGATTCAAGGCGTCTTATATTATAGGCGGTGGATTGCCTTTCCGCCTCGGATCTTGCCGGGACGCTGCGAGCATCCATACGCGGCATTATGATTT
>DASYNM010000164.1:0-20188 GCA_036008545.1 Verrucomicrobiia bacterium | reverse complement strand
CACATGATCGGCCGGCAGCACAGCCATGACGGCGCTGGTCGAACGCTGTCCGACCACAGCCGCGCCCAAAGTTACGGCGGCGCAGGTGTCGCGCCCGACCGGTTCGGCGATGACGTTTGCCTTCGGGAGCTTGGGCAATTGCCGGCGGACTTCCGGCGCCTGCACCGCGTTGGTAATGATGAGAATATTCTTCAGCGGCACCAGCGGCAGGACACGATCAACGGCCTGCTGCAAAAAGGAGCGGCTGCCAAGCAAAGTCACAAGTTGCTTGGGAGTTTTCTCGCGGCTGACCGGCCAAAACCGTTCGCCCCGCCCGCCCGCCATGATGATGATGAACCTATTACCGTTTTGAGATTTTTTCATAAAATGATTTCTACTTCACGTCGTAGAGCAACGCTCCGCCATTCATCCCCGCCGTCCGAGCATTGACCCGCAAAAGGGCATGCGCTACATTTTCGCCGAATGAAGACGTCAAGGAAATCACAAAATTTCACGGCGATCATCTATCCTGACGGGGATAGCGATTGGCTGGTGGCCCATAATCCAGAGACGGGCACGACCACCCAGGGCAGGACTTTCGAGGAGGCCCTGGCCAATCTGAAAGAGGCGACGGAGCTTTATCTTTCCGAATTTCCGCGAGCGACCAGAGGCCGGGCGATTCTTACGACTTTTGAATTGTCGTCGCTGGCGCATGCCTAAACTCCCTGATGTTTCAGGAAAGGAGGCCCGGCGCGCGTTGGAGCGGTTGGGATTTGTTTTTAAGCGGCAAAGCGGCAGCCATGCCGTTTTGCGCCGCGGAAATCGCGGCTGCGTCGTGCCAATGCACCGCGAGATAAGCCGCGGCACACTTAGAGGTATTTTGGAACAGGCCGGAGTCAGCGTAGAGGAATTCACGGATGCTTTGTGACACTGTTCACGGAGCTGCCATAAGGCCAATTCAAAATCCTTTGCCAGCCTAGGCCGTCGCCATAAATAGTCATGTTCTTCCTGACGGCTTTCAAGATCCATGCGCTTTGACCGCCTGCGCCAGCGCGGCGGTGAAACGGCCTACGCGCTCCGGCAGGTCCGCGCTCCGGCCATGCTCGGCTATTTGTTGGACCACCGCGCTGCCCACCACCACGGCGTCGGCGTGTGGCGCCACCAGGCGGGCTTGCTCGGGATTGGATATGCCAAAACCGACGGCGATGGGCAAACTTGTGTGCGCGCGAATTTTGGAGGTCACGGTGCCGATGGTTTCGGAAACACTTTTTTGCATGCCCGTCACGCCTTCGCGCGATACGTAATAGATGAAGCCACTCCCGTGCGGCACGATCAGTTCCATGCGCGATTCCGGCGTCGTAGGCGCGACGAGGTAAATGGCCGACATTCCGGCCCGCGCCATGAGCGCCTCGTAATTCCCCGATTCCTCCGGCGGCAAGTCCAGCGCCAGCAACCCGTCCACTCCGGCGGCGGCGGCATCGCTCACGAATTTTTCCAGACCGCGCCGGTGCATGAGATTGAAATAGATGTAAAGCACAATGGGAATCTGGGAATCCTTGCGGATGGCGGCAACGGTTTGTAGAACTTTGGCCGGCGTGGTTCCCGATTCCAGGCCACGCTGCGCCGCCAATTGATTGACAAGGCCGTCGGCCAAGGGATCACTGAACGGCACGCCCAACTCGAGAACATCGACGCCAATCTTGTCAAACGTCAGGGCGAGTTGACGCGTCATTTCCAGGTTGGGGTCGCCCGCCCCAATATAAACGATGAAGCCTTTTTGCCCCGCCTTTTTCAGGCGCGCAAATCGTTCTTCAATGCGATTCATCGGACAGTTATTCCTTCGCGCGCCGAGCGCCTTTCACCGAAGGTTGTTGCAGGCGGAATCGGAAGATTTTCAGCACCGAAACTCAGCGGTTTTGCCGGCGGCGCTTGACATGGATTTGGGCCAGCGCATTGGCCAGCGCCGCGCTCACGATGGCGTTGTCTGCGTCGTTCAGGTTTTCGGCCAGACGCGCCTCGGCGCGGCGGCGGGCTTCTTCGGCCTTGGCTTCATCGATATCGTCCGCCTTGATGGCCATGTCGGTCAGAACTGCCACGTGATCGCCGGTGATCTCCACAAACCCCTCGCCGACGGCAAGAAACAGGTCTTGCCCGTCTTTGCGCACGATGATTTCGCCTGCTGTCAATTGCGTCATCAATGGGACGTGTTTGGGATAAACGCCCATCTCGCCCTCGATGCCCGGCAGCGTCACCATCTCCACGTCGTCGGAGTAGGTCTGGGCTTCCGGCGTGACGATTTCCAGTTTGAGCGTATCTGGCATTTAACTGGCCTCTTTGATTTCGTCGATGCCGCCCTTCATGTAGAAGTTGCCTGCGCCCACATCGTCGTGCTTGCCTTCGAGGATTTCCTTGAAGCCGCGCACGGTTTCCGCGACCGGCACCTGCTTGCCTTCGCGCCCGGTGAAAACCTGCGCGACGGTGAACGGCTGGCTCAGGAAACGTTGAATCTTCCGGGCGCGGGAGACAGTCAGCTTGTCTTCCGGGGAAAGTTCGTCCAGGCCCAGAATGGCGATGATGTCCTGCAAATCCTTGTAGCGTTGCAGCACCTTCTGCACGCCGCGGGCGACATCGTAATGTTCCTGGCTGACAATTTCCGGCGTCAACGCGCGGGAATTGGAGGCCAGCGGATCGACGGCCGGGAAAATGCCCAATTCGGCGATGGATCGTTCCAACACAATCGTGGCGTCCAAATGCGCGAAGGTGGTCGCCGGCGCCGGGTCGGTCAAATCGTCCGCTGGCACATAGACCGCCTGGAATGACGTGATCGAGCCTTTCTTGGTCGAGGTAATTCGCTCCTGCAAGTCGCCCATCTCTGCGGCCAACGTGGGTTGGTAACCGACGGCGCTGGGCGTGCGGCCCAGCAACGCCGACACTTCCGAGCCGGCTTGCGAAAAGCGGAAGATGTTGTCAATGAAGAGCAGCACGTCCTGGTTCTTCTCGTCGCGGAAATACTCGGTGATGGCCAGGCCGGACAACGCCACGCGCAAACGGGCGCCGGGTGGCTCGTTCATCTGGCCATAGACCAGCGCGATCTTCGACTCGCCGAGGTTCTTCTGCTTGATCACGTCGGCCTCGGACATTTCGTGATAGAGATCGTTGCCCTCGCGCGTGCGCTCGCCCACGCCGGCGAAAACGGAGACGCCGCCGTGCAGTTTGGCGATGTTGTTGATCAATTCCATGATGACAACGGTCTTGCCTACGCCCGCGCCGCCGAACGCGCCGACCTTACCACCCTTGAGGAAGGGACAGATCAAATCGATGACTTTAATGCCGGTGGTCAGAACTTGCGGCGAGGTCGATTGATCGATCAGCGGCGGGGCCGCACGGTGAATCGGGTAATACTTCTCTGCCACGACCGGCCCGCGTTCATCGACGGGATTGCCTGTGACATCGAACACACGTCCCATGACGCCGGGGCCGACGGGCATGGAAATGGCCGCGCCGGTATCGGTAACTTCCAGGCCGCGCTTCAGCCCCTCCGTGCTCGACATGGCGACGGAGCGGACCCAATTGTCGCCGAGGTGCTGTTGCACTTCGAGGGTGAGCTTGGTCTTGCCGTGTCCCGGAACGTCGAAATCGACCGTGACCGCGTTGTAAATGGAAGGGAGGGCCTCGGGAAACTCAATATCGACGACCGGCCCGATGACCTGGACAATTTTGCCTTTATTCATGTTGTTAATTCAGCGCGTTTTCCTGAAAGAGCGGAGAATCTATGAGCAGAGGGGCGGCCATGTCAAGGGTGTTTGGGCTATTTTTCCAATCCTAATCTTAATCGTAATCTTAATCTTAATCCGTCCCGCCATTCATTTAGCGGCAAGCCTTGGTTGCCAGGCGAACATGAGGCGCTGCGTCACGGCCGCGCACCGCAAGCGTCCGCATGGAAATCGATTTGAAATAGCGCGGGCGGTGCGGCGCAGCGACCTCCTCACAAGCGGTTCCCATTTCCTAGACAATGGGAAGCACCTCAAAGCATTATGACGCGATATGAAAAAAAGAGACATAGCCGTCTTACTTGCTCCCGGCATTTTCTTCATTTTAGTTGTCGTAGCTGCGTTTTTGCCAATCACCGAATTAAGCGACGGAAGCAGTCAAAAAAAGTTTGATCAATTTGTCGATAACGTCCGAAGTGGAAAATGGCAGCTCACTTCAGAAAGATGGATTGAAGGGTTGCAGGTGCAGCGAAAAGAAACCGAGCATTTCCTCGGACAATTTATCGACAGGATGCAAATGTTTTGTTGGTTGGGAGTGGCGGGCATGTTAGCCCAAATTGCAACCGTACTTTTTGTCGCAAAGAGCTTGAGGACGTCGTCGGTAGCAGACAAGCCTCATGAAAGATGACGCGAGGTCGGACTCGACGACAAGCCAAAGCCCACCCACCGGCTTTTCGCTTTTTCGCGGTTATCGGCGGCAATGGTTGGCGGGCGATGTGGCGGCGGGAGTCGGTGGTTGCCTGATCATGATTCCTTCGGTCATCGCTTATGCGCGGCTGACCGGGCTGCCGCCGGAAAGCGGCCTTTTCGCGGCTCTGATACCTCTGCTCCTTTATCCGTTTATAACCACTTCCCCTCAAGTCATCGTCGGCCCCGATATCGCCATCTGTCTCCTAATGGCCAACGCCATCGCGCCGCTGGCCGGGGGCGACCCGAAACGCGCGGCGGCGCTGGCGGCGATCTTGTCGATGGCCAGCGGCGTGCTCCTGCTACTGGGCAGCCGACTTAAATTGGGCCGGGTGGCGGATTTTCTCTCCAAACCGGTCCTGGTCGGCTACATGACAGGCGCGGCCTTGATCCTGGTCGTCTCGCAATTGCGCAGCCTCCTTGGTATCTCGCTGGCCAACAACGACTTCTTTCCGCGTCTGTTCGAAGCCATCCGACGGTGGCATGAGGCGCACCTGCCAACCCTCTTTTTTGGATTGGCCTTGCTGGCGTTGATCATTGCCCTGCGCCGTTTCGCCCCGAAAGTTCCGGGCACGATCACAGCTTGCGTGGCAGCCACAGCCATCTCGGCAGCGTTTCATTTGGAAGAGAAAGGGATCGCGGTGGTGGGCCACTTTAATGGCGGGTTGCCCGGCTTCGTTTTTCCGGCTGTGCAGTGGCACGAAATTCACGCACTGCTGCCGGCGGCCATTGGCATAGCCTTTCTCACCTACACTGAGGGAATTTTGCTGGCGCGGGCGTTTGCGGCTAAAAACGGTTACGAAGTCGCGCCCAACCAGGAATTGACCGCCCTGGGCACAGCCAACCTCTGCAACGGTTTTTTCCAGGGTTTTCCCGTCACCGGCAGCCAGTCCCGCACCACGGTTAACGACGATGCCGGGGGCAAGACGCAAATGACCAGTCTGGTCATGGCCGCGTGCGTGGCCCTCTTTTTATTATTATTGACACCGTTGCTGGCGCCACTGCCGGAAGTAACGCTGGCCGCCATCCTGATTTACGGAGGATGGAACCTGGTGGAATTCCAGGCCATGAAACGGATCTACCGTCACTATCCCGGCGCGGCGGGCATCGCGGCGCTGACGACTCTGGGCGTGCTGGCGGCCGGCGTGGTGGCGGGCATTTTACTAGGCGTGATCCTCTCGCTGCTGACGTTGATCACCCGGATTTCGCATCCGCCCGACGCGGTCTTGCGCGAAGTGCCCGGGCAGGGTTTCCACGACGTTGGTGAAACGGCGGGACAGACCTTGCCAGGGCTGCTGGCTTATCGTTTTTACGCGCCGCTGTTATTCTCCAATTGCGGCTATTTTTCCGAGCGCGTCCATAGCCTCGTGGCCGCGTGTTCGCCGCCGGTGCGCTGGCTCTTGCTGGATGCCCAGGCCATCACCGACATCGACGTGACCGCCGTGGAAATGCTGCACGCGTTGCATCGCGACTTGAAAGAAAAGGGTGTCGCGTTGAAAATAGCGCACGCCAACCGCCCCTTGCGCGAGTTGCTCGAATGCACGGGACTGGCGGGAGAGATCGGCGCGGACAGTTTTTTTGCCTCGGTGCATGAGTGCGTGGAGGCGTTCAGCAAAACCAAATTTTAAGATTGCCACGGCCCACGCCTTGGACTGAACTTCCCTTCGCGATGTCGAAACAAGAGCAAAAAGTGCCATCTGAATCAGCCGTGCGGGTCCTGGCAGTCGCCGGCAGTTTGAACAGCGATTCGGTCACGCGGGTGGTGGTGGGCGAGGCGGCCCGGCAATTGACCGCGCTGGGCTGCACCGTCGATCTCCTGGATCTTCTGCAGGAGCCGCTGCCACTCTATAATCCTGATACCGCTTATGACGCGCCGACATTTCCCGCACTCCAGCGGCGCGTCGAGCAGGCGGATGTGGTGGTGCTGGGCACGCCGGATTATCATGGGAGTTTTAGCAGCGCGATGAAGAATTTCCTGGACCATTTTTGGCGCGAATTCACCGGCAAGCTCTTCGCCACCATCGTGGCCTCGCACGAAAAAGGTTTGACAGCGACGGACCAGCTTCGGACCGTGGCGCGGCAATGTTACGCCTGGACGCTGCCTTACGGCTTGGCCTTCATGTGCGAGGAAGAGGTCAAGGATGGCAAGATCACCGGGTCAGCCCTGGCCAAGCGGTTGGACATGATGACGCGCGACATCGCAGTTTATGGCCGGTTGCTGGCCGCCCAGCGCCGCGCCGATCTGGCCTCGAAGGATCCCGGCTTCATGGCGCGGTTGAGATAAGGCGGTTCCTCGCCATGATCCTGATTCTAGCCGAAGCTAATCGAGATTGAGGCGTCGCGGCGCTCCGCCCTCCCGATGAGAATTCGGGCGAACAGATCGCGAATTGCCTCGACATTTGGCGTCTCCATTTCACTTTCGCTTTAACACATAAATCACGGAGGATGTTTTCACATCGGCCGAAGCGGCTTCTTTTCCCCAAAAATACTCCGTGTAGGAGGGATACATCGCCGCAATGCCGACCAATTGATAGTGTTCGGGCGGATACTTGCGCGACCAAACAAAAATGGTTCTATCCGATTGCGGCCAGGTGGTCCATGAGCTTGGGTTGTTTACCAACACCAAATATTCCGGCTGCGCCGTCTCGACATCGTGGATGAAATCTTTCTGCATGGAGGAGGCGTAAGGCTGGTCTCCCATCAAATCGTACATGTAGAGATACCCGGTGACGGAATGCCGCCGCGCGTAGAAATAAATTTCAGGCTCCGAGCCCACTACTGCGATTCGATCGCTCGGCGCGGAATTCTGCCGGATATATTGGGCCACCGCGATGCACTCGACAAATGGATCGGCCGCGTACGAAAGGGCACAGACCAATTCGGGCGACATTTCAAACCAGACGGCACGGTTCGCCCAAATCGTCCATCCGACCGCCGCGACAAATAGGGCAGGGGCGGCCACGGACAAACGTGGCATCCGGCTGCGGCCAAGCCAGTCCGCCACGCTCGCCACTGCCAGACCCAGCAGGAGACAGGTTACCGGCAGCAAAAAAATAAAGTAGTGTCGCGTAAAATAGAAACCGACCGTGACCGCGCACCAGGAAAGGACATACCATGCAGTCAATAATAATCTTCGGTCGTTGAGATCCGGCGCCAGCCATAAACAAGCCAGGCTGGCGGCGCCAGCCACGAAGAACCATCGGTCAGGTCCTGTTGAAAAAAACTGGACTAGATGGCGCACGCCCGAGTCCGGTGGCAGCATGCGTCCATGCACCTGCGCGTAGGTTATGGTCCAAAACCAAAACCGATCAAAGGTTCCAGCCCGCCACATCAGCAAGCATGTCAGCGCCAGCGGCAGAATTCCGCCTAGGGCGAACAGGCCCACGTTGCGCAGGCGCAGGCGCCACGCCGGGGGCTTGCCCAGCATGACGTCGCGAGCGAGGATCGCAGCTCCCAAGAGGCAAAAGAACAGGCCGGGTTGCTTGCACAAAAAGGCGACGCCTAAGCACAGGCCGCTGAGAAATATCTCCCGGCCGCGGCCATTTTCGCGCGCGCGTAGCAACAACAACAATCCGCCGAGTGCGGCCAGCATTACCAGGTGGGCGGCGTGGCCGGCAAGGCTTACCATGAACGGACTTAATGAAAGTAAAATATAGCTCGCGCAGCAGACCAGCACCCCGGCCGACGGCAACAGCCGGCGAGCAATAAAGTACAAAAGCACCAGCGTGCCGAGGATCACCAGTAGGAAACCGAAATGTATGCCGACAGCCGTTTGGCCAAAGACCGCCATGATGGCGGCGTAGCCGGCATAAATTCCCGGCAGCTTTATGTTGCACGCCAGAGTGTAAGGAGGCACGCCCTGGAGCATCAGTTGACCGGCGTAGGCGAACTCCCCTTCGTCTCGCTCCAACGGTATGTCCAGTAATCGGAGGCGAATAACCACGGCCATGAGCACGAGCAGAATTACGGCGGCGCTCCAGAATTTTCGCGGGTTCAAAGTCACAGGCTGGCGCAAGTTAGGCCAGGCATTCTCGCAAGGCAATATGGAAGACTGAGTGTCGATTGATTCACGACGGCATTTGTCCCTTGACTGTGTTCGCGGCAGCTTGGTTAATCATCGCCTGTGGCCGGCTCCACCCAAGATGAGGCGAACGCGCCAGCCCGTTCCCACCTGCACTTTGGCCTTGGCGGTGCGGCGGTGGCGCTCTGCTTTGCCGTTCTCACCGTGCAGACCTGGCGCAAATGGGGCGACATGCTGGTGGATTTCGGAGTGCAATTGTATCTGCCGTGGAAGCTTTCCACTGGCGCGGTGCTCTATCGCGACGTGTCGTATTTGACCGGCGGGCCGTTGTCGCAATACTACCACGCGTGGCTGTTCCGCGTTTTTGGCGTGTCGCTCCTAACTGTTGTCGTTTCCAATCTCGTCATACTAATTCTGTTGGTGGCGTTGATCTATTGGTGTTTCTATCGGATTTCCGACGCGTGGACTGCCACGGTGGCGTGCGCGGCCTTGCTGCTCGTGTTCGCCTTCGGCCAATACACCGAAAACGGGATTTTTAATTATCTCTCGCCGTATTCGCACGAACTGGTCCACGGATTGGTATTGTCCGTCGTCGTTCTTTGGCTGCTCACCCGATGGCTGCGAGAGGAGGGCCTCACGCTGTCTCTGCTGGCCGGCGTGGGCGCTGGGCTTGTGTTGTTGACAAAGCCAGAAGTTTTTCTGGCCTTAGCCCTCGCGCAGGCGGCCGCTCTGGCTTTGTTTTGGCGAGTGAAAAACAAGCCGGTATTGCTCGCTCGTTCAGTGCTGGCCATGGCGGGCGGCGCGGCTTTGGCGCCTGCCGCGTTCTTTCTCTATTTTATCCAGCACGAAAATTTCCCGCAGAGTCTGCGTTCGGTTCTCTGGGCCTGGATGCCGGTCTTAACCAACAACGCTGCCAACAACAATTTTTATCGCTGGTGCCTCGGCCTGAACGCGCCTGCATTCCATATCAAGTCGATTTTATTGGAGACGGCAGGCTTGGCCGCGCTGGTGGGAGTTTACGCCGCGCTTTTCCGACGGAAATTGGCGGGCTGGCAAGGAATGGTTTTGTTCGTGCTGGCGGCCATCTCGGTCGTCTACCTCGCGCAGGCCTTCACCTGGGGCAAGTGCGGCTACTGCCTTCCAGGCGTGTGTCTGGCGTCCCTTGGCCTGCTACTGTGGAAAGCGAGGAAGGAAGGGTTGGGGCATATTCAGCCGTTCGCGTTGATGTGGAGCGTGTTCAGTCCGGTGTTGCTGGCCAAACTTGGCCTTTTCCCACGGGTGTATCATTATGGATTCGTCCTGGCCATGCCGGCATTTCTCACCGGGATTTATCTCTTGCTCTGGCAATTGCCTGGCCTGCTGGATAGCTGTGGCGGACGGACGGGATATTTTCGCGCCGTGATCTCCCTGGGACTGTTGACCGGATGCCTGGAACTTAGGCTGGATGCTCAGTATCTCTACAATCAACGCACCGTGCTAGTCGGCCAGGGGACCGATCGAATGCAGGTTTTCAAACCGTCCTTCCGCCCGAGCGGTGTCACCTTGGGCCGAGTCGCCGACTGGATCCAAACTAACACGCCGCCCAACTCCACGCTGGCCGTCTTGCCGGACGGGTCGATGTTGAATTTCCTTACGCGGCGAACCAATCCCGCTGGCTACCTCCGTTGGAACCCGACTGAGGAAGCCGTGTTCGGCCAGGAAAATATGACCCAGGCTTACATGCACGCGCGCCCCGATTTCATCATCCTCATTCAGCTCGGCACGGACGAATACGGAATCCAACCCTTTGGAGAAGACCCGCGCAACGGATTGGAATTGAAGCATTGGATCGACGCCCATTACCGGACGGTCTATCAAGCCGGCCCACCCAAGGTCACGGTTTACCAGCGGAGCGCCGTGGCGGGTGGTATCGACGCTGAATAGTTCTTGCCGTTTGCAAGAGTAACCTTTCGGATTGTCTTGAAGACGCGGCCATGTCGAAATCTGCGGCTCATCGGAGGCATTCGTGATTGGAAAATTTTGCACCCTAAACTCACAACATCATCGCAAAGGCTTGCAGTGCGCCGATGCTCGGTTCTAAATATGCATTCACATGATCAACCATACTGTCCCTTTTACCAGAGAAGACCCGTGGCGCGTCTTCCGCATCATGGCGGAATTTGTCGATTCCTTCGAGATTCTCTCGCAGGTCGGCCCGGCCGTGACCATCTTCGGCTCAGCCCGCACGAAGCCCAAAGACCCCTATTACCGCGCCTCCGTTAACATCGCCAAGGAGTTCGCGCGGAACAACCTGGCCGTCATCACCGGCGGCGGGCCGGGCATCATGGCCGCGGCCAATCAGGGCGCGGCCCAGGCCAAGGGCAAATCGGTCGGACTAAACATTGAACTGCCCTTCGAACAGAAAGGGAACCGCTACGCCAATGTCCCGCTCCGCTTCCATTACTTTTTTTCGCGCAAGGTTTGCTTTGTCAAGTATAGCGTCGCTTTCATCTATATGCCGGGCGGCTTTGGCACACTGGACGAATTCTTCGAGGTGCTGACCCTGGTGCAAACGCAGCGCATCCCGCGCTTCCCTCTCATCCTCTTCGGGCGCGATTATTGGAGCGGCCTGGTGCATTGGATGAAATCAGTCCTGGAGAAGAAGAAGAACATCAGCCCGGGTGATCTGGATTTGTTTCATATCACAGACGATACTCAAGAGGTGGTGGATTTGGTTTTGGACTACATGAAGGAAGTCGGCCCGCCGGCGGTGCCCTCGCCCGCCTTGGCGTGACCGCTCGAGACGGCAGGAGCCAAGATGTATAAAGTAACAAGGCTGGAAAATGGATTGACGGTGGCCACGGCGGAAATGCCGCACATGGCCAGCGTCAGCCTCGGAATATGGGTCGGCGTCGGCGGACGTTACGAGGCGGAACCGCTCAGCGGCGCATCGCATTTTATTGAGCACCTGTTGTTCAAGGGTACGCAACGCCGGTCGGCTCGCGAAATTTCGCAAGCAGTCGAAGGCATCGGCGGCTACCTCAACGCTTTTACCAGCGAGGAGCACACGTGTTTTTACGCCAAGGCGCGCCACGACCATTTCGGCCGCGTGCTGGACGTCTTGGCGGACATGTTTCTGCATTCCGCTTTTGATCCGGAGGAAATGGACAAGGAACGCGAAGTGATCAAAGAGGAGCTGGCCATGTACATGGACCAACCTCAGCAATACGTGCAGGAATTGCTCAACTCCACCATGTGGCCCGATCAACCTTTGGGCCGCTCCATCACCGGCACCCGGAAAACGCTGGACGGACTCGGGCGCGAAAAGTTGCTGGAATACCAAAAGCAGAATTATGTCGCGCCGGCCACGTTGCTGGCAGTAGGCGGACAGATCACGCATCGGGAAGCGGTGGCGGCGTTGGGCAAATACGCCCGGAAATTCGCCCGCGGCGCGAGGCCTTGTTGCACCCCGGCCATCTCCACGCAAATCAAGCCGGCCCTGTGTTTGATGACCAAAAAGACGGAGCAAACGCAAATTGCACTGGGCATTCGCGCCTGCTCGCGGCATGACGAGCGGCGTTACGCTTTGCGCCTGCTCAATGCCGTCCTGGGCGAAAATATGAGTTCGCGCCTTTTCCAGAGCGTGCGCGAAGAGCACGGCCTGGCCTATTCCATTTACAGCGCCAACAGTTTTTTTGATGACGCCGGCGACATCGTCGTCGCGGCGGGCCTTGATACGGATAACCTGGAAAAAACGCTCAAACTCATCCTGCGCGAAATAAAACGACTGACCGCGCAGCTCGTGCCGGCGGCGGAATTGCGGCGCGCCCGCGATTACCTTATTGGCCAGCTTGATTTGAGTCTGGAAAACAGCGAGAGCCAGATGATGTGGGCGGGCGAACAATGGCTCGGTTACGGTAAAATCGCCCACCCGGATGAATTCAAGAAACGCTTGAGCACGGTCACCGCCGGACAAGTGCGCGCGGCGGCGCGGGATTTTTTCCGGCCTGGCCGAATGAACCTGGCGATCATCAGCCCCTTGAAATCCGCCGCCGGATTGGAGAAACTCCTGGCGGGCTGATTCATGCGTCCCATCCTCCAATCCGTTGAGACCGCGCACACTCCCGAATCGCTGGTCGAGCAATTGGCTGGCGAGCGCGATGTGGTTTTACTGCGCAGTTCTTACTTCGATTCACCGCAGGCGCGCTACTCATTTGTCGCGGCGCGTCCGCTGCTGGTCTTTCGCTCCTTCGGTTCGCGATGCGAGTTGGACGGCGCGGGCGGCGTCCGTTTCGGCAATCCGTGGCACGTGCTGGAGGAGTTGATGGCGCGCTACGAACTGCTGGATGAGATTGACCTGCCGTTCCCGCTCGGCGGCTGCTTTGGTTATTGGGGTTACGAGCTAAAGAATTTTGTCGAGCCGCGCCTGCCGCGGACGGCGGTCAACGATTTGGAATTGCCCGATTGCCAGGCCGGATTTTACGACAGCCTCGTCGTCTTCGATCATAGACTTGACAAGACTTGGATTGTTTCGACGGGATTGCAGCCGGACGGTTCTCGCGACTTGGCAAGGGCGCGGGCGCAATTGGATTTTTGGGCTGGCCTTATGGCGGACAAACCGCCGACGCGGCCGCCGCCGATAACGGCTGCCGGGTCGATCCGATCGAACATGTCGCGCGAGCAATTCACGGGACGCGTGAGGCGAGCGCAGGACTACATCCGCGCGGGTGACATTTACCAGGCGAACCTTTCGCATCGACTCACGGCTCAAACGGCAGTGACGGGCTGGGATTTTTTCCAGCGGTTGTGCGACGTCTCGCCGGCGCCGTTTTCGGCTTTTCTGGATTGCGGAGAATATCAGGTTTGTTCGTCCTCGCCGGAATTGTTTCTGCGTCTAAGTGGGCCGCATGTGCAAACGCGGCCCATCAAAGGCACGCGCCCGCGCGCCAATGACCCGACGCGTGACGCCCAGTTGACCTACGAACTGCAAACCAGCGCCAAGGACATGGCGGAACTGGTCATGATCACGGACTTGCTGCGCAATGATTTGGGGAGGGTGTGCGAATACGGTTCGGTGCAAGTGCCGGAATTGGTGCGCCTGGAACGATTCCCGCAGGTGCAGCACCTGGTCTCCACCATCACCAGCCGACTGCGCCCGGAGCAGACGCATTTTTCCGCCTTCGCCTCCTGTTTTCCCGGCGGCAGCGTCACCGGCGCGCCGAAAATCCGCGCCATGGAAATCATCGACGAATTGGAGCCGGTCACGCGCGGGCCTTACACGGGCGCCATCGGCTACCTCGGCTTCAATCGCGAGAGTCAGCTCAACATTGCCATTCGCACCGCCGTCTGCCGCCCAGGAGAAATTCACTTCCACGTCGGCGCGGGTATTGTGGCCGATTCCGTGGCCGAGGCAGAATACGACGAGACGATGGCCAAGGCGGCCGGATTTTTCGCCGCGTTGCAGGATCAAACTCGGCATTCCGTCCCGGCATGATCGTCTTCCTCAATGGCAAATTTGTGCCGGAGGAGAAAGCCCTCGTTTCTGTTTTCGACCGCGGCTTCCTGTTTGGCGACGGTTTGTTCGAGGCCATGCTGGTGCGGCGCGGGGAGATTTTCCGCTGGGAGCAACATATCGAGCGTTTCCAGCGCGGCGTCGATTTTCTAAAGTTGACAGTCCCCTTTACCACGGACGACTTGTTCCGGTTTTCGATGCAACTGATCCAACGGAATCGGATGCCCGAAGCCCTTCTGCGCCTGAACCTTTCACGCGGCATCACCGCCCGCGGCTATTCCCCGAAGAACGCCGTCGTTCCGGCTGTCGTTCTCACACTCCACCCTGCGCCACTGCTAGATGGCAAGCGCCCGCCGCGCTGGCGCCTCATCACATCCACCTATTGCCTGCCGGCCAAGGATCCGCTGACCAGTTTCAAAACCGCCAACAAGTTGCCCCAAGTCATAGCGCGAGCGGAAGCCGATGCCGCCGGCGCGCAAGACGCCATCCTCCTCAATGCGCGCGGTCAAATTGCCGAGGGAACAAGTTGCAACGTTTTTTGGGTGCGGGAAAATATCGTCTGCACCACGCCTCTTCCCAGCGGCGCCTTACCCGGCGTGACCCGCGCCGCCGTCATCGAATTGTGCGTCAAGATGAAGATTCGTTGCCGCGAGCAAAACGCGAAACCCGCCGACCTGCACCGCGCCCAGGGTATTTTTTTGACAAACACCTCGATGGGCGTGGTGGAAGTCGAATCGCTGGACGGCCGCAAACTGCGCCGCTCGCCGCTGGCGAAGAAGCTGTGGTCCGCCTATCGCGCGCTGCTATCGAAGCACTGATACTATTCTGGAGGACATGAATTCAAGAGGCATAGCTCGAGCGCGTTTGGTGGGATTAAACGCTGCTCAATTACCGTGCTCGTTTGCGGGCTTGGTCCCGTTCAAGAGCGCCGCGAATCAAGTCGGGATCAAGACGTGCGTTGGTCTGGCGAAGTCGTTCCGCCGCTAGCGGCAGTTCCAGAAGCCCACGCGCCGCCGCTTGTTCAAGGATTCCGATCGTGCCAATCACTGCAAGCCCGCACCGAATCGCGGCGTTGCGCCCCGCTCGGTCGTCAATCAGGAGTGCGGCGGCTTCGATTTCCTGCGCCAGACAAATGGCTTCCAACTCGCCGGCATCCACATCTAAGGCCAGCTTGAGCGACTTTGGCGCTTGAACCTCAACCCATGACGGTAACGCACTCGCCCAATCTCGCACCAGTGCCGGTGTGTTGGGTTGCTGCAATTCTCGGAAGACCGTCGGAGGAATCACCACCTTCTGAAAAAGCCTCGGCAGCGCCGATTGCGCGTCGCACAGAATCAAGTAGTGCAGCGGCGAAGTGTCGGATACAACGACGCTCACGAGCGGGCGAGAATCTTCTCCAGCGTCGCGTTGTCAGCTTCCAAGTCGTCTGCGGTATAATTCAGCGGCACACCGCGTTCCTTGAGAAATGCTTCCGTCGGCCAATAATCCAAACCCAACATCTGGCCAACCTGCCGGTGAGAAAGGCGTCCCGCCCGATAACCCTCAATCGCCGCGTCCTCCAGGACATGACGGCCCACCGCCTCTGGGGTTTCTCCCCACTGACGGGCGACTTGATCGGGCATTTCCACAGTAACTTGCATGATCCTCTTAATGTAGCACTCCCGCATCGTCAGTGGCAAGCCAAGGAATTCGATCCAGTTCTTCGCGAGTCCATTCAACTTCTTGAAGCTTTGGCAGAGGCCACTGGCACCATTGGGTTTTTGAAGACACTATCGCGCGCTGCTCTGACGGGTGCGCCACGCGCTTCCGCCGCCCGCCACCGCGGCTAAAAGCGTTCCTCCCAAAATCCACATCGAGAATAGCCGCCATTTGGTTGGGACGACAGAATTCACGTCTGGTCTGGCTGGATTGGAAACCGTGACCATACCTTGATTGGGCTGACCCACCTCGGCGATTTCGCGGTTGAGTATGCGGGCCAACTGCTTCTTTTCCGCCTGCAGAAGCTCGTTGGTCATGCTGGCCTGCTTCTCTTCCAGGGCCTTGATGCCCTGCAAGTGGGAATTCTTCCACATCTCAATGCGGAACTCCTTGTAAGAGTCGGCCACGGCGTTGGCGATACTGGCGGCCAGTTCCGGACTCTGGTTTCGCACTGAAATCTCGATCAAGCTGGCCATGCGTGTCTGTTCGAGCGAAAGCCTTGGCAACAGATAATCGTAGGTTTGATCGACGGACCAGCGCTTGGTGCCATTTTGCGTGGCCAATTTCTCATCCAAATGCAGGTTGACAATGACATTGGTGAGAATGCGGTGGGACTCGATGATTTTAGACTGCGTGACTAGGAAGTACGGCTCTGGGCTAAGCATCGGTTGGTCAGTCTTCGCAATCACCTTTTTCGGCTGATCATTGGTAAGAATACGGTGGGACTCGATGATTTTACGCTGCGTGACCAGGAAGTACGGGTCCGTGCTAAGCGTCGGTTGGTCGGTCTTCGCAATCACCTCTTCCGGCTGATCATTATGCACTTTAATCTGGGCCATGCTGAAGTATTGCTTGGGCGACAAGATGGTCAGAAGCGTGCTGGTCATCACGGAGAGAAGGAATACCACCGCAAACACTCTGATAAACGCCGCCCGTGGCCGCACATCAGCGCGGAAGGCGCGCACTATTTTCATACACGTGGATTCCTTTTTGTGCAGGTTGAGGAGGTGTTGCACCACTGAAGTCTTCGCCCAATCCAGTAACACGCGCAGCCACAAGACGGCCAAACCCCGGCCCCGTCCTGCGCTCCAGGCATCGCGGCATTGGTCGCGGAACAGTTGCTTCATGGCCGGACCATATTCGCGGCGGAAGTCCGTCGGGTAGGTTGCCAGAAGTCGCTCGTAAATCTTCACCGAAACGGTCACCGCTCTGCCGTCCATATTGCTGGGCATAGTCAAATACCTCCCGCGAACACGGTCTTGCCCCGTTTGCTGAGCAGTCGCTTGCGTCGGACTAGCTTAGCCAACTCGTTATAGCGAGAAGCTTCCGCCTCCACGACCCGTTGGCCCAAGCCTGTCAAGCAATAGTAGCGGCGCCGCTCGTCATCCTCTTCCACAGCCGGGCGTCGATCCGACTCTTCAATCAATCCGGCCTCTAACAACCGCTTGATGGTTCCGTAGAGCGTGCCGGGACCCATGTTGATCTGGCGGTGGGTGCTTTCGGCCACCTCCCGCATGATGGCGTAGCCGTGCCTCTCACCCTCGGTCAGAGCCAGCAAGATGTGAAATACCGCCGGCGTGAGAGGCAGCAAATCCTCAGGTTGAATGTCTATTGTCTTCATTTCAATCTATCATTTCATCGGATATATCCGTAACAGATATAAAATGGACGATTGCCTCGAAATTGTCAACCGCTTTTATTTCGCGCTGGTCTGGCCGGCAAACTCCGCCAATTGCAGAGCCACCGCGTCGATGGCGGCGCGGCCTTCGCCTTCCTCGCGGTAATTGTTGAGCATGATGGAGAAGACCAACTTTTCATTCCCGGCGGTCGTGACGTAGCCGGAAAGAGTGTTGACTCCGCCCAGCGATCCGGTTTTGGCCCGCAGATTTCCCGCCGCAACGGTGCCTTTGAAACGGTTGTGCAAGGTGCCGTCCACGCCAGCCACCGGCAGCGCGTCCACAAAGGCGTCCCGGCAACGGTTGGTGTTCATGAACGCCAACAATTGCACCGTCGCGCTCGGCGTCACCAGGCAGGCGCAGGAGAGGCCGGAGCCTTCGTCCAATTGGGCCATGTTACGGCTGATGCCAGCGCTGCGCAGGAAGGTTTGAAGTTCCGCTAATCCGGCTTGCTCCGTATCGCGGTTCGTGGCCCCGGCCTTCGCGCCGACTTGCAGCAACAAAAGCTGCGCGTAAAGATTCTCCGATGATTTAAGAGTTTGTCTGACTATTTCGGACATGGGACGGGACGGGACTGATACGACTTCGACCACGCTCGACCAGGCGATCGGCGAAACTTCGCGGTCCAACCAATCTTCCTGGCGCGCGTTGCCAGAGACCGTCACGCCTCGTTGCGACAATCCCTCCTTGAGGATCGTGGCAAACCACAGCGCAGGTTTTTGGACAGACACGGCCTCGCTTACGCCTGTCGAGCCAAGCGGAACACCGCCCCACGCATAAACCACGCTCTCTCCCACTGGCCGGTAAAGCTGGATGCGTTTGCGCGCTTCCTTTTCCAAAGGCCCGGTCTGCGTGCGGTTGCTAAAGGTAAGGATGCTCGTTTCCGGCAAGGCGACGATTTCGCACGGATCGCCCGCAGCGCGACCTGGTTTGAAAACCAAGTCAATCACATTGTCCTGAAACGTGAGCGCGGAAGCGGGCGCGCCGTAGTACTCCTGCAAGTCCTCCCAGGTCCATTCCGAGCCGAATGGCGCGCCGCGAAAATAGCTCTCGTCGCCGATGATGCCGCCGTCAATCGTCTTGACTCCAGCGGCCAGTAGTGCGTCGAGGGCCGGCTGCAACGCCTTCTTGTAATCTCCCCCGTTGAATCGGGCTGAGAAGCAAGGATCGCCCCTGCCATAGACGAGCAAGTCGCCGTGGATTACGCCTTCAGCATCCGGTTTGGCCGCGGCGTAGAAGGAAGTCTGGATGCAATAGTCCGGCCCCAACCGGTCCAGCGCGAGTGCGGCAGTGTAAAGCTTGGCGTTGGAGGCGGGCTTGAGCAGCTTGTCTGCATTGCGCTCAAAGAGCGTCTCACCGCTGTCAAGGGAAACTACCTTCACGCCCCACTGTGCCTGCGCGAAGCGAGGTTCGTCCAGCAGGGCCGCCAGGCGTGCTTGGAACGCGGGCAGACTGTCGTTGGTGGCTTGGCCATTGGCCCCGGCGCAATGGAGCGCCAGGGCGGCGCACAGGCAGAGAAACACGCTCCGTCTCATTTTCCAGCCGACTGCAACTTTTTGATTTCGCCAAACATCGCGGTGAAACAGTTCCACGAATTAGTCGCGCTGGCTTTGCTTTTGTAATCTTTGTCCATAAAGGAGTTGGCCCCCGACCACACAGTCTGCATAACGCCCTCAAACCGGTCCTGCATCTCCTTCGGCGCGCGGCTTCGCCAATGCGCCATGTCCTCGGCCTGCCACACCGCCAGTTGCGACGATTTCCAGGGACAAGTCACGACGTGGAAGCCTTTCATTGCGAAGTAGGGCGCCGTCGGCACATCGCGCTCATAATGCCAGTCGCACAGCATGACATCCTTGGGGATCAAATCGATTGCGCGCGCGGTGCCGTTGGCGCTGGCTTCCCATTCGCCCAGTCCGTTGGCGGGGCCGTCCAACAAACGATCGCTCCAAATCCAGAGATGCCGCCCCTTGGTCTGCAAATGATCGTGCAGGGCCGTGACTTCGCCGGCAAACAATTCCGCCTTGTCCTTGCCGCCACAGCGCGGGCACTTGGATTCGCCAATATAAAAAACCTCATCCATGCCGGCGTGAAAAGCATCGGTCTCGAACGCGTCGCACACTTCGTCCATGACGGCAAAAACCACCTCATGCACGTTGGGATGCAGCGGGCAGTAGCTCTTGCAGTAGAGACGATCCGCATTGGGCCACTCGTAATGCTCCGGCATTTGGACCCAGGGCGTTTCGTCGAACTCCGGATAATGCGCCAGCAAGCTGCCCAGAGATTTACCGCCCGACTGATGCCCGAGCATATTGATTTGCGGAATGAGATGGATGTTGTCCTTCCGGCAGACCGCGACCAACTTCTTGACATCTTCCAGCGAGAGGGCGCCGCGATCGGCCAATTCCGGGTGGGATTGGAATTGATAATGATAATCGACGCGCAGGATCAAAGTGTTGACACCGCGCGGCGCGAATTCCTTGTCGATTAACTTGATGAACCGGTCCAATTCCGCCGAGCGCGGCGCGCCGATGCAAAAGCCGCGCACGGGCATAATTTGATCCAACGAATTTTCAGCCGTTGCGACAATGGGCAAGGCGACGGCCACGGCGAAGCAAACACAGAGCAATTTTTTCATAAAATCGCCAAGAGATTGAGTCGGAATGCGCCGCAACGCAACTGAAACGTGGAATCGAGTCTTTGAGACAGCTCAAGACAAAATACTTCTCCGACTTTGATGTAAATCCGGGAGGGGCGAGCGCCTGCGAGTCCGTGGAATGGATTGGACTCGTTACGGACTCGCGGCGCTCGTCCCTCCCGGAGTAGGCGGCTTACTGTGTCAAGTAACCGCGAAGCCGGTAAAAACCCT
>DASYNM010000163.1:0-10458 GCA_036008545.1 Verrucomicrobiia bacterium | reverse complement strand
CAGTTGCAGTTCGTTCCATAATGGTTAATGCCAAAGGAATTATACTCGGTCGTACTTGCCGTTCCTTCCGACAAATTCATGCTGAAGCGGAAGGCATAATTTCCACTAAATTTCATCCCGGCCGGATAAACGTTCACACCTGCGGAAGCTCCATGACCATTCACATAGCTGGGGTTCTTGTTCACCGTCATTTTCAACGCGTTGGTCCAGCCATTGAGGATCATCGTGGGCGAATAACCTACGTCATCGTTGGTCACCCCGTATCCAAATTCGACATCGAAATCATCCAGCGGATTGGGATCCGGATTGGAAGCGGTGTAATTTGGATAATCTGGAATGACAATAGGAAGCACGTTCGTTGTACCCAAGTTGGTGTTGGCAAAGGTAAGAGTCCAATTGGCGCTGTCGGCCGCATTCGTTAACGGATCGGACCATAGCACCGTCGCAGGCGGATCCGCATTATCAACCAGCGTCATGCCAGCCGTCAGCGATCCCGTCACGATCGGGACTCCGGCATTGGCATTCAAGCTTACCAGGATGGTCTCATTGCCATGGTAAACGCCGGAGACGATCGGGTTTGAAACAGACACCATTTCAGTCTGATCGCCAGGATTGACAGTGACCGCCCCGCTGGCCGCATAATCGACGCCGACTGTTGCTGTTCCAGCATAGGTGAAAGCGTTCGCCGGTATAGTGTAAGTTGGCGCATTGGTGTCTCCGTAGCGCGTAATCACAAAAGACGCGAAATCGTTTGAGATTCCTCGATACATGCTTGGATTGGCCACAGACGTGATAGTAAGCTCTTGTGGACCCGTATTGGCGATCGCCATGGTGGCGCTCGTCGGTGGCGTCGGCGAATAACTTGCGTTTCCCGACACAGTCAGAATCGCATACAAGGTGGGAGCGTCCGCGACGGCTGCGTTGGCTGCAATCGTCACTTGAGCGGAGGACGATCCGGCGGGGATCGTGATGCTGTTGCTGGCGCTGGCAGTGTAGGTCGTTCCGCTTATCGCCGTGCCGCTTAGCGTGAAAAACACGGTCAGAGGATCGGCTGTGCTGCCTGTGCGGCTGATCGTGAAGGTTCCATTAGTGGGGTTTCCGTAGGAGTTGGGCTGGGAAATGAGACTTTCATCGGCCGCCACACTGACGGCATAGGAGGGAAAACTTAACGAAAAGGTTCCATTTGTGCCGGTGATATCGTTGCCCGTGATGGCAGTCGTGGTCAGGCCTAAGGTGAACGCGCGCATGGAATCATCGCTTCCGCTCACGCCATAGACGTTGTCAGCCATATCCCATGCCACGCCCCGAATGGAATCGCCGCCAGAGCCATAAAGGATCGTCGAAATAGTGGTGACATCAGGCAGACCGCTTACGTTAGTTCCAGTCGCGGCGGGCTGGCTGTCCAGCGCACACAATAAGATTGCTCCGTCGTTGCCTGGGTTTCCACTGGCGGCGCTGCAACTAAAAGCGACATAGGCGTCGTCAGGCGAAACGGCTGTGCCATAAGCCGTGGCGAAAGGATCCACGCCGTTGTTGGCGTCCAAAGAATCCCAAAGAAGACAATTGCCATTGGCAATCGTGTCATAAATCCAAAGAGTCGTCGTGCCCGTGTTGGCGGAGCGTTCTTCGCTGCAGAATAACTTGCCATCCGGCGCAATATAAAAATCGGCGACGACCTCATCGACGCTGCCAATACCGGAACTAACGGTCGTATTCGGGTTGCCGTTGCCGGCATAACCATAAGTCGAACCACAACCGCCGGCACTGGGTAGGTCGTAGGGAAGATTGGCTATATTCCAAGGCAAAGGAAGAGGCGAGCCGTTGGTGTAAAACTGATATTCCCAAATTGTTTGAAAGCCGCCAGAGGGATTGCCCAAAGCGTCGGAGCCCGATCTATTCCACTCGCAGGTAAAGAGCGTTAAATTGCCTTTGGCGTAAGAGCCGAAGGCATTAGGCGTGCCGACCGAACAGACCACGCCATAAGTACCGGCGGCGCCGCTGAACGGAAACAAATTGGTCGCCGAGGAGAGGTCCGGAGCAGCCATCCAAACGCCCGCGCCGAGAGTCGATCCAGCCGGCTCGGCACCGCTGGCGTCACCAATATAAACTGCATCATCCGGCCCGACAAAGACTCTGTAAACGCCGTAAGTTGTGCTCGAGCCGTATTGGATTTGACCCGCGTTCGTTCCGACGGGAGGCATGACGTTGGTGCCATAACCAAAGGCGTCGGTGAAGTCGGCATTGAGAGCATACAAGCCCTTGCCCGTGCCGCGCACTCCGTCGCTGGCGGTGGGGCTGGCGTTGCATATATAAATGGTGCCAAAATATGGCGAGCTTGGATTCCGATTGACGCCGACTCCGCGAGGTCCATTGAAATCTACCAAGGGACTAGCTGGGCTGGTGGTGCCCGGGTCCGGACTAATCTGATGTGGAGCGCCAGTGCCCACGTTGAAAATGTAAATCTGGAAATTGGTGAAAGAGCCGAGGCTGAAGGATTGAGGTCCAGCATTGACAGGGCTTGTCACGGTGCCTCCGAGATAATTGCTCTGCGCATAAGAGCCGGCGCCGACGTTGAACAAAACGGCCACAACGCCATTGGTCACGGATTCGTTCAAATGCCAGTTAATAGTCCCGCCATTATTGGTGATACCAGCAGCGTAAGGAGTGGCTTCGGCGCTCAGAGTAGAGATGAGGACACCCGTAAGAACGCAAAGAGGGAATCGAAATGTTTTCATATTGAGCTTAGCTTTTGTTTCCAACAACAATCCAATTTCGCAGCACGCGACTGAACCGCGAAAAAAGAGAAATAATCCAAAATTCGCGCTCATGTCAACAGCGAAATAAAAAAAATTGAACTTTTCCTGTGCCAGAACTCGCGGGGTGAAAAGGACAAACGCGCTCTGCGAAAGCCCTTCCTCTCGGAGCTTCGGGCTTCGCAATGCCAGCCACTCTCAGTGCAGTTTCCGCCCGCACAGTTTACTTTTTGCGTGTCATCCGCTGTCATCGATGGTTAATAGACTGGCGAGGTTTAATGAATTTTAATTCGACACCTTTTCCGCACCGACCGGCGTGGACCGAACTCGATCTCGGCCGCCTGCGCCGCAACCTCCAGATCATTCGCCGCGACCTTCCATCGAAAGTGAAAATGCTCGCCGTCGTGAAGGACGACGCCTACGGCCACGGCGCGCGCGACGTAGCGCGCATCGCGCTGCAAGAGGGCGCGTCCTTTCTCGGCCTGAGCACGCTGGAAGAAGCGATGGCTCTCCGCGAGGCCGGCATCAACGCGCCGATTCTCCTCCTCGGCCAGAGGCAGGAAGCCGAACTCCCGTGGTGCGTCCAACATGATCTGACCGTCTGCGTCAACGAAGCCAGCACCGTCCGCGCCTTGGCCCGCGCGGCTGCCGCAATGGGCAAGCGCGTTCCGGTCCATGTGAAAATCCACACCGGCATGAGCCGTTACGGCGTGCGCTGGGACGAGGCGTTGCCGCTCATCGAGTTGATTTGCGCGCAACGATCTCTGTTGCTCGAAGGAGTAATGACGCATTTCGCGCAGTCGGATGAAACGGACAAGTCCTTCGCCAATCTTCAAATAGCCCGCTTCGACGAAGTGATGCGCGGCCTGGCTGAAACTGGCGTGCGCGTCCACTACCAACACCTTTGCAACAGCGGCGGATTTCTGGATTTGCCCCACGCGCATCGCGACATGGTGCGGCTGGGCATATTAATATTCGGCATTTACCCGTCCGAAGTTTGCCGTCGCATCCAAGGCATTGAACCGATCATGTCGGTCAAAGCGCGCATCTCGGCTATCCAACGCCTCGAAGCCGGCGAAACCGCAGGCTACGGCATGGGTTACATGGCGCCAACGCCGCGACGCATCGCCATTCTGCCCGTCGGCTACGGTGACGGTTTTCCCCGCGTGACCAATCAAGGCGGCGCGCTCCTGCATGGCCAGCGCGCCCCGTTGGTGGGCGGCGTTTCCATGGACGCGCTCATGGTGGATATCACCCACATTCCGCAAGCGCAGATGTGGGATGAAGCCGTCCTAATGGGCCGCCAGGGCGATGTGGAAATCACCGTTCATGATCTGGCGACTCTGAAGCATTCCGTTTCTTACGACGTGCTCACAAGCTGGCGCTTGCGTCTCCGCCGAGAATGCGTCAACGGCGAAGCAGAAGAAGCCTCTCGGTTCTTGGTAGGGTCGGCGCGCTACGCCGACCGGACGCCGCAGCGCGGCGTCCCTACCACCCAGCACTGACGAATTGCCGAATTACTCCGCTTCCAAACCATTGCGCACGGTCTGGACGAGCTTTTGCGGCGGATACGGCTTCTGCAGGAAATTGACGCCTTCCTTGATTTTAAAATCTTTGCCCATCAATTCGGCGCTATAGCCGGTGGTGAAGATCACCTTCAGGCCGGGATTCTGCGCCTTGAGCGTTTCCGACAGTTGCAAGCCGGAAATGCCGTCGGGCATCACCATGTCTGTCAAGAGGAGATCGACGTGCGGTTTGGTTTTGGTCCAAAGTTCCACCGCCGCCACGCCGGAAGAAGCCTCGATCACGGCATAGCCGCTGCGTTCGAGCACCTTGCGCACCAACGAGCGCAACGTCGGCTCGTCTTCCACGACCAAAATGGTCTTTTTGACTGGTTCTGCTGGATCCACCATCCCTTTTTGTCATCTGTTTGCCTGCCGATTGGCAAGCATTTTCTGTGTTTGTAACTTGGCGTCCGTGCCTTCATCCTTGGTTTCGCATCGCATGCATCGTGCTTCGCTAAAAAATGCCAGTCGTATCGTGGTCAAATTGGGCACCGGCGTCCTGACCGACAGCCGCAAGCAGCCCGACTTGCAGCAGATCGGCCAATTGGCCGCGCAGATCGCCGCCGTGCGCGCGCAGGGCAAACAAGTCGTCATTGTCAGCTCCGGCGCGGTCGGGGCGGGCATGGGCGCGTTGGGCTTCGAGAAACGGCCCAGCGATCTTGCCCAATTGCAGGCCTGCGCCGCCGTCGGCCAGCCGCGCCTGATGACACTCTACGAAAAGCTTCTGGCCGAGGCCGGCTTCCGTGTCGCTCAGGTTCTCCTCACTCACGATGATCTGGAACATCACGAGCGCCACCTCAACGCCCGCAGCACGCTGGTCACGCTCCTCAATCACGGCGTCATCCCCATCATCAATGAAAACGACGCAACTTCTTTCACCGAATTGAAATTTGGTGACAACGACAAATTGTCTGCGCTCGTCGCCTGCCTGCTGCCCGCCGACGCGCTGATCATTCTGACGACGGTGGACGGCTTGCTCGAAAATTTCGGCAAGGCCAATCCCCGCACCGTCAGTCAAATCGAGAATCTGGACGCGACGGTGGAAAAAATGGCGCGTGGCACTTCGAGCGAAACGGCCGTGGGCGGCATGGCGTCCAAATTGCAGGCGGCCAAGATGGTCGTTCGCGCAGGCATTCCGATGATCATCGCCTCCGGCAAAAAAAAGGCGGTGCTGGCGCGCATCCTGGAAGGAGAAGAGGAAGGCACGATGTTTGTCGCGCAGCCGGCCAAACTAGCCGGGCGCAAGCGCTGGATTGCCTTTTTTCATCACGCCAAGGGAACGCTCTTTGTCGATGACGGCGCCCGGAAAGCCTTGCGCGAAAATGGCAAGAGTCTCCTGCCGCCGGGCGTGGCGCGGTGCGAAGGCGAGTTCGCCGCCGGCGATGTCGTGCGCATCTGCGATCTCAACGGCACGGAGTTTGCGCGCGGCATCTGCGATTTTGACAACACCGCCGTCCAAGCCCGCCCGCGCGGCGCCGTCCTGGTGCATCGGGACAACTTGGTCATCCTGTGAAGAAGAAAAATAACAAGGCAGGGACGCCTCGCCGAGGCGTCCACGCGCTCCGCTCCGTCCGCTCCGTCCACGCCGACCGGACGCCTCGGCGAGGCGTCCGTACCTCCAAAATATTGCCCGCGATCCTGGAATTAGTGGAAGTCATGGCCAAGCTTCGCTCGCCACAAGGATGCCCCTGGGACCGCGCTCAGGACCACCGTTCGCTCCGCTTTCATGCCGTCGAGGAAGTTTATGAGCTGATCGACGCCATCGAAAACGATGACGATCACGAGATGGCGGAAGAATTGGGCGATTTGCTTTTGCTCGTGGTCTTCCATTGCCAATTGGCGCATGAACGCGGCGCGTTCGATTTCGAGGTCGTGACGCGGCGCATCGTGGATAAGCTCTTGCGTCGCCACCCGCACGTCTTCGGCGATGTCAAGGTGAAAGACATCGACGAGGTTTGGGCTAACTGGGAAAAAATCAAGAAGGCGGAAAAGCAAGGCACCCGCCACGCGCGACGATCGGCCCTGGACGGAATTCCGCGCCATCTGCCCGCGTTGATGCGGGCCGAAAAGCTAATCAAGAAAGCCCGCCGCGCCAAACTCCTCGTGACCGAGGCCCCGCGCACGAGCAAATCCGCGCTGGCACGCGAATTATTCGCACTGGCCCAGCAGGCACAAGCCCGCGGCTGGTCCGCGGAAGAGTTACTGCGCCAAGAGATCGCCAAGCAGGAACGGGCGCTGCGCCGAAGGGAAGCGAAGGCCAAAGAATAGGCTGCGGCTGTCGCAGATAACATCGAACTCATCAAAGCTTATAATTTCCTGGAATTTCTGTTGCCACGCATCGAAATTCGATGTATTCTCGCTGTCAATGAACTTTAAAGGCGGCTTGGCGCCGTTGATTTTGCAGAATTTGCGCCGTGGCCCGAACCACGGCTACCGCATCGCCCAGGAGATCAAGCAGAAGTCCAAAGGGGTGCTCGATTTCAAGGAAGGCACTCTTTATCCCGCGCTTCATGGCCTTGAGGGCAAAGGGATGATTTCGTCCTACACCCAGGAGGAAAATGGCCGGACCCGTTGCTATTACAAGCTAACCGAGAAAGGCAAACGATCTTTGGCCAAGGAAAAGCAGGAATGGCTGCGGTTCTCCTCCGCCATCGACCTGCTCCTGCAGGAGGCATCATGAAACAGATTCAACGGCGACAACATAATTGAGGCAACATGGCGATTCTCGGCTACGATAAGTTCAATCTGTTGAAATTGCTGGAGACTCGCGGGCTGGCAGGTTGGCTTGAAATTGCCACGGACGATCTGGAAGCACCGGCTAAGCAACGAATCGTGCGCGAAATTGAGGCTCATTACGCCGAAGCGGTAAGCGCGCATCTTGCGGCAGGCGAAACTGAACATTCCGCGCAATCGACTGCGCTGGCGGAATTAGGCGACCCTCGTGTGGCAACGGTGAATTTTCAGAAGCGGTACTTGACCGTATCTGAGGCAAAGTGGATGCATTCATGGGAACGAATAGCCGGCACACCGCTATTCTCCTCTTCGATGGTCTGCTGGGACATCATGCCTTTTGCGGCATTGGCTCTCCTCTACCCATATCCGCAATGGATTATCAACTTCCGTTTGCTTGCCTTCGCAGCGCTGATCGCATACCCCGTTTTCAGGCTGATTCCTCGCGTTCTCCGCTCCTGGCTAGTGCCACGCACTCATTTCTTCAGGGCTTTGGCGCTGTGGAGTTGCCTGCCCTTGACCGCCGTGGGATTGGCCTTCGCGCTTTTCGTTTACACGCAGCACGATAGTCGCGGTTTTTTTGATTACGTTCGGATTTTTAATGCCGCCTTCTTTTTTTATTTTTGGGGTTTCAATCGGAATCCAGGTTGGCGGGTTTTGTTCAAGCTCCGGAAGACAGTTGCGATTTCCGGCGAGGAGACGCCACCTAATCAAATGATTTCCACTTGATGGAGGAAACGTGGCGATACTTGGTTACAAAAACAGCAAGCAATTCGTTCGCGCTTTCGGGCTGGCGGAATGGCTGGAGACGCGCGGTCTTGCGGGTTGGCTGGAAATTGCCACGGACGGGCTGGAAGCCCCGGCCCGGCAGCGCATCGCAAACGAGATTGAGGTGCATTACGCCGAAGCGGTTGGCGCACATCTGGCGGCTGGGGAACCTGAACTCTCCGCGCAATCAACCGCGTTGGCAGAATTGGGAGATCCTCAGGAAGCGGCGGTGAATTTTCAGAAGCGTCACCTGACAGAATCCGAGGCAAAGTCGCTGAAATGGATGGAGCGGACAGCCACCAAACCGCTTTTTTCGTTCCGTGCGCTACCACTCGACATCATCCCTCTTGCCGCAGTGGCTCTCTTCCTTTACCACTCTGTGCAGTGGAATTCCCGGAATGAGCTCGACTCCCATTTTTTTGCTGGTCTCGCGCTTGTGGCTTACGTTGGCTATAGATTGATCCCCCGCTTGCTGGCCTCGAGGACAATGCCGCGCAACACCTTCCGCAAGGAAATTGCTTTGTGCTATCTTGTTACCTTTCCGGCCGTTTTCCTCCCCATGTGGCTAATTTCTTGCATGCAAGATGGTGGTATTCTTGGTGATATTAACCGTGTTCTCTTCGTTTATCTCTATGGTTTCAGATTCAATCCTGGGTTCCGGGTTTGGAAAAAGCTTCGGAAAATGGGTGATGAACGGCATGAACTTCCTCCATGGCCAACCACCGCCTCCTGATCGTTGCGACGATCTCTGGGTCGCAAGTTTCAGTCCGCATTCCATAAACTCGCCTTTGCGCAAGGGCCTTAAGAAAGGGCCACTCTGCATTCTTTAAGACTGAACCAGCGGCCTTCGTTATAACAGCCGCGAAAAGGCGCAAAAGACCAGGTCGTTTTGCGCCTTTTGCGCTTTTTCGCGGCTATTCCCTCGCCTGGTGCCAGCACTGACAAAATCGGCAGTTGTGTTTGGGCGCGAATCTGTTTATCTCCACCGCATTATGACAGACCCGCGCTACGCAAAATTGGCCAACTTGCTGGTCAAGTATTCCGTCCAGCTTAAGAAAAACGATCGCATCCTGCTGGACATGATCGATGTGCCGGATGAGTTCGCCATCCAATTGATGCGCGCGGCGCGCCAGGCCGGCGCCATCCCGCTGGTGGAAACGCGCCACACGCGCATCAGCCGCGAAATCATGCGCCAAACCAACGCCGCCCACGCCGCCCTGACGCGCGAGATTGAATTGTCGCGCATGAAAAAGATGCAGGCCTACATCGCCGTGCGCGGCGCCGACAACGCCAACGAGAGCGCCGACGTGCCCAGCGCCCACATGTCGCTCTACTCCAAGGCCATGCGCCCCGTGCAAAATTACCGTGTCAATAAAACGCGCTGGTGCGTCCTGCGCTGGCCCAGCCCGAGCATGGCCCAGGCGGCCAACATGAGCACCGAGGCCTTCGAGGATTTTTATTTTGACGTTTGCACGATGAATTATCCGAAGATGGCGCGGGCTATGATTCCGTTGCAGAAGCTCATGAACCGAACCGACCGCGTCCACCTCAAGAGTCCCGGCACGGACCTGCAGTTCAGCATCAAGGGCATCGGCGCGCTGCTGGCCGAGGGCAAACGCAACATCCCCGACGGCGAAGTTTTCTCCTGCCCAGTCAAGAATAGCGTGCAGGGAGTCATCCGCTACAACACGCCGACGATTTACGCCGGGACGAAGTTTGAAAATGTGCAGTTGGAATTCAAGGACGGGCGCATCGTCAAGGCCAGCTCCAACAATACCAGACGGCTCAATGAAATTTTTGACACCGACGCCGGCGCGCGTTACGTGGGCGAATTCTCCCTCGGGTTCAACCCGTACATCCTCAATCCGATGTGCGACATTTTGTTTGACGAAAAAATCGCCGGTTCGCTCCACTTCACGCCAGGCCAGGCCTACGAGCAGGCCGACAACGGCAATCGCTCGGCGGTGCATTGGGACATGGTCTTGATTCAGCGACCCGAATGGGGCGGAGGCGAAGTCTGGTTTGACGGCCAACTCATCCGCAAGGACGGCTTGTTTCTTCCGAAGGAATTGCGGCCGCTCAATCCCAAGAACCTGAAGTAGCCGTCAGCCTTTCAGAATGGCCAGGAATTGCTTCATGGCGGGCGAGAGGACCTTGTTCTTCTTGTAGATCGCCGCCAGCGGACGCACCAATTCCACGCCGTCAATTTTCACCTCGGCCAATGTCTGCTTGGCCACCTCCTGTGTGATTGTTCCTTGTGGCACCAGGGAGACGCCGGCCTCGATTTCCACCGCCCGTTTGACAGTCTCGATGTTGTCGAACTCCATGACCGTCTGCACCTCGACGTCGTGATCCTTGAGGACTTTGTCGATGGCCTTGCGCGTGGGTATGTCCGGCTCGAAGCTGACAAATTTCTGGCCGGCCAAAAGGGAAATTTTGATTGACTTGGTCTTGGCCAGCGGATGTTGCGGATGGCAAATCAGCACCAGCGTATCCTTGCGCAGCGGCACCAGTTCGAGTTTGGGATCGCGCGAGGGATAGGCGACCAGGCCCAAATCGACCACATTGCTCAACACGTCCTCATAAACCTGGTTGGCGCGGCGATATTCCAAATGGACGTTGACGGTCGGATAAGCCTTGAG
>DASYNM010000162.1:0-10192 GCA_036008545.1 Verrucomicrobiia bacterium | reverse complement strand
CTTAGAAAGCGATCAAGATACGCAAGACCTGGTGCTTTCAGTTTTCCATGCTTCTACAATTGCGTTTGACGCAACGAATGCCGTGAAAATAATTGAAAATCATAAAGGCATCGCATTTGTCAAGACCGCCTCCGTTCCTCAAATGATCGTTCCGATGGGGATGATGCCACCAGGAACGGGCCCCTCAATGCCGAGAGGCGTCGTAAGGAAATTACCGCCCGGCTTCATTCCTCCCTCCAACGCGCCAACGCCGCAGCCTTAGCGATTTCCGTGCGTCGTTCCTGGCGAAAGCTTTTCTTTTCTTGCTTAGGCGCGTAGGCATGGGCCAACCGTGACGCGAGCAATGGAGAAATCACGCGGAACATGGATTCAAATAATTGTGCTTGCGTTCCCATTTACATGTGGTATAGTGACGTTATGAAGCGCCATAGCGCATGTTCTTTGAGAGAGGGCGGACTTTGTTTTGGCCGTCGGACTCCGTTGCAGTTCGGCTCGACCAGGGCCGAAGGAAGGGCGGACGAACAAACGCAAGTCGTTGATTTTCGAGGTTTTTCTGGCTTTTTCTTGCACGTCTTGATGCTTGGGGAGCGCGACCAGCCCGCAAAGCGGGCCGCTCTTATGTTGTTCCGACCACCCGGTCGCCGTGGGGTGCGTCTCGCGCCCCGCTTTGGCAAGAAAGGAAAAACAGGGAATGTGGTTGGCGAGACGCCAACCACGGCGGTCGAGACAACCGCGCTCCCCACGCATCAGATTTCAGAGCATTCGCGCCTATTAGCGTTCACTCGCGGTTGCACTGTCCATCGCGTGAAAGTCCAGAATCACCTTACGCAAGTCGTTGATTTTCTCGATATTTCCACTTATTTTCAATGCCCCTCCGACCTGGATCCTAAGAACTCTGCACTCGGCACTCGGCACTTTGCACTTTTAAATGCCTTCGCCCAAGTGCGGCGGGACTTCGTAGGCGGTGGCGACTTCGGCGCCGAGCGGTTCGTCTTCTTTGCTGAGGATGCGATAGGACCGGATTTGGAAGGAGACGGTGTGACCGTCGGCCAGACCCAGCCGCGCGTAATCTTCCTTGCTGATGCGAGAGCGAAGAATCAGCCCGCTGGGCAATTCCATCTCCAGCCGCAGCATGACGCCGAGAAAATAAGTGCGGCGCAACACGGCCAGGTAGCGGTAGGCGGTGATGTTGCTGGAAACCTGCACGGCGTAAGGCCGAAAGCCGATGCGCATTTTCTGGCCGTCGGCCAAACCGTGAGCCGGGAATTCCAATTCCTCGCGCCGCGCCACGCCGTCGCGCACTTCCAACTCCAGGATGTTCATGACGCCGACAAAGCGGGCCACGAATTCGTTGACAGGCTTTTCATAGACCTCTTGCGGCGCGCCGATTTGTTCCACGCGCCCCTTGGAAAAAATGATGATGCGGTCGGCCACTTCCATAGCCTCCTCCTGGTCGTGTGTGACGAAGAGGATGGTGAGCTTAAGCTCTTGATGGACGCGCACGAGCCAGAGCCGCAGCTCCTGTCGAATCTGCGCGTCCACCGCCGCAAACGGCTCGTCCATGAGGAGCACGTCCGGTCCCGGCGCCAAGGCGCGGCCGATGGCGACGCGTTGCCGTTGGCCGCCGGACAATTGATGCGGGTAACGTTCGAGCAGCCCGTGCAAATCGAGGAGCGCTGTCAAGTCTTGCACTCTGGCCTTGATGCGCTCGGAGGACCATCCTTTGATTTTGAGACCGAACCTGATGTTGCCTAGCACGGTCATGTGCTTGAACAAGGCGTAACTCTGAAAGATAAAACCGATGTTGCGTTTCTGCACGGGCAGGGCGTTGACCTGCGCGCCGCGCACAAAAATGCCGCCGCTATCCGGGGATTCCAATCCGGCGATGAGGCGGAGCACAGTCGTCTTGCCGCTGCCGCTGGGACCGAGCAGCGCGATCAATTCGCCTTCCGGGACCGTGATGCTGATGTCCTGCACTGCAGGCACCGTTCCGAAATGCTTGCTGACGTTTTTTAATTCGATGCTCATCGTTCACGCTGGGTCTTCCATTCGAGAAGCGCCTTGAGCACCATGGTCGCCACCGCGAGCAAAGCCAGCAACGTCGCCACCGCGAACGGCGCGACAGGATCGAACTCATTGTAGAGTTTCTCCACCCGCAAGGGCAAGGTATCCGTCAGCCCGGCGATGTGTCCCGAGACCACGGAGACGGCGCCGAATTCGCCCATGGCCCGGGCGTTGCAGAGGACGATGCCGTAGAACAATCCCCATCGGACCGAAGGGAGCGTGACATGCCAAAACGTTTTCCAGCCGCCGGCGCCGAGCGTCAACGCCGCTTCCTCCTGTTCGCGTCCCTGGGCGCGCATGATGGGGATCAACTCGCGCGCAACATAAGGAAAGGTGACAAAAATGGTGGCCAGCACCATGCCCGGCAGCGCGAAGAGAATCCGCACGTGATGGACTTCGAGCCAATGTCCAAGCAGACCGTTGACGCCGAAGAGCAGCACGAAGAGCAGTCCCGCCACCACTGGTGAAATGGAAAACGGAAGATCAATCAGCGAGAGAAGGAAAGCTTTGCCGCGGAATTCAAACTTGGCGATGGCCCACGCGGCCGCCACGCCGAAGACCGCGTTCAGCGGAACGGTGATGGCCGCAATGATCAACGTCAAGCGAATGGCGGAGCGAGTGTCCGGGTCGATCAGCGCGCGCCAGTATGGACCCAAGCCAAGGGACAGGGCCTGTGCGAACACGTTGACCAAAGGCAACACGAGGAACACCGCCGCGAACAGCAGCGCCGCAGCGATCAATACCCAGTGGACCGGGTCGCGGCCTGGTCGTTGCGCCTGATTTTCGGGCGCGGAGGAAATGGTATTGTCGGGACCGTTCATGGCTCTTGAAATTTGGCCGCCCAACCTTGCAGCGAGTTAAGCGTCAGCAGCAGCGCAAAGGAAAAGATCATCAGCACCAGCGCCACGGAAATGGCCCCGGTGTAATCGAATTGATCCAGTCGCATGACCACGAGCGTCGGCGCGATTTCCGTTTGAAACGGCAGATTGCCGGAGATAAAAACGATCGAGCCGTACTCGCCGAGAGCGCGCGCGAAGGAGAGGCCAAAACCCGTCAGCACGGTCGGTAGCAACGCGGGCGCCGTCACCTGGAAAAACAGGCGCAGCCGGCCCGCCCCCAGGCACTTCGCGGCCTCTTGGACGTCGGGGTCGAGCGTCTCGATCTCGGGTTGGACGGTGCGGACTGAAAACGGCAGTCCGACAAAGGTCAGCGCGATGACGACGCCCAGACGGCTGAAGGCGCCTTTGATACCCAAGGGTGCAAGGTATTGTCCGAGCCAGCCGTGGTCGGAAAATAAACTGGCCAGCGTCAACCCCGCCACCGCCGTCGGCAGCGCGAAGGGAAAATCGATCAAGCCGTCGAGCAAGCGGCGGCCGGGAAAGCGGTAGCGCGCCAGCACCCAGGCGAGCAGAGTGCCGAAGGCGGCGTTGATCAGCGCCGCCGCCAAAGAGGCTCCAAGGCTCAGCCGATAGGACGCCATGGCCCGCTCATTGGTGGCCAACTCCCACAGTTCCTTCCACGAGAGACCCAGGGCCTTGAGCGCGAGTGCGCCGATGGGGACCAGCACGATCACCGTCAAATAAATGATCGTGAAGCCGAGGGTGATGGAAAAACCCGGCAACGGATTGGTCGGCTGGAAATATCTAGCGGCGGCTGCGCGCGATTTGGTCAAATATGCCTCCTTCGTCGAAATGCGTCTTCTGAGCCTGCTTCCAGTTACCAAATAATTCTTCCACCGTAAACATTTTCATCGGCGGAAAAGTGGCTGCGTGACGCTTGGCAATCTCTTCCAAGCCGGGCCGAAAATAGTGTTGGGCCGCCGTCTCCTGCGCGGCAGGCGTGTAAAGAAAACGCAAATAGGCTTCGGCCACAGTCCGCGTACCGTGTAGCTCGACATATTTGTCCACCACCGCCACGGGCGGCTCGCAGCGGATGCTTTCAGGAGGATAGACGATGTCAAAGCGACCACGTCCGAAGCCGTTGATCACTAGCAAAGCGTCGTTCTCCCAGGCGACGAGCACGTCTCCGATGCCGCGCTGAACAAAGGTGGTGGCGGAACCGCGCGCGCCCTCGTCCATCACCGGCACGTTGCGATAGAGTTGCTCGACAAACCGCCGGGCGGCATTGGTGTCGCCGTGATTTTTTTGCAGTGCCCGACCGTAAGCGGCGAGGTAAATCCAGCGCGCCCCGCCCGAGGTCTTTGGGTTGGGCACGATCACGCTCAAGCCCGGGCGCGCCAGGTCATCCCAATCTTTGACATGGACTCGGCCACCTCGGCGCTCCAGGAAGACGATGGTGGAGAAGTAAGGACAACTATTGTTCGGCAAGCGTTGCTGCCAATTCGCGGGCAGCAATCCCGCCTTATCGTGGAGAGCATCAATGTCCGACGCCACCGCCAGCGTGACAACATCAGCCTGCAGGCCATCAATGACAGCGCGCGCCTGTTTGCCCGAGCCGCCGTTGGAGAGGCCGATCGTGACGTCGTCGCCAGTCTTCTCCTTCCAATTTTTGGCGAAGACGGCGTTGACTTCCTGGTAAAACTCGCGCGTCGGGTCGTAAGAAACGTTAAGCAAAGAGACAGTTTTGCCCGCCTCAGCCGGAAAAGCGGCCAAGGCGGGCAAAACGCATAGAATGCACAATGCCCGTATCATCCCCATGTTAGATCAGAACCCAAATTGCAGCCTCCCTTGAATGGCCTTCTCGTCTTGAGCCGTGACCGCCCCCGTCGCATGACTGCCGCCGGAGAAACCAGTTTGAGTATATTCAAAAATGCATTTGACGTTGTGGTTCAAATACCAATTCAAAGCCACGCTCCAGGAAGTCGCGCCTTGGGCCGAGCCTTTGGTCGCGTAAAGCGGGAAGGAGTCGGGATCCATGGAAAGTTCGCCGAAACGCGCCGCCAGTTGCAAAGCGCCCCAACCCGAACCGTCGAAACGAAACGGATGCCGGACCGTCGGCAATACGCCGAAAACGTTGGATTCCCCGGTCAGATACCACGAGCCGACTACGTCCCAGCCTGTATCCTGGAGATAAGCGCTCCGATTGATTTTACTGCTGGCCACTTTGAACTTCGTATCGGAAATGGCGTACTCCCAATACATGCAAAACGGCCCCCAATAATAGGAACCTTGAGGGTCCAGCCGCAAGTGCTGGCCAGCCTCGCTGACGGTATTGCTGTAGGTGAAGAAAGTTTGTCGCGCCATGGTGGCAAAGGTAGGCGTCGCTGCCCCCGGTTGGAGACCATAACTGGCGCCAATTCCAAAAGCAAAGTTTTGCAGGGGAGCGAAGTCGGTGTTCTTCAGCGGCGTCGCAATGACGCGAACCACGGCATCCTTGTCGTTATCCGAAACTTCAACGTCGCCGCTGCCGCCGTCCGGCACACCGTTGAAAGCGCCGGCGGCATAGACCAGTGCCCCATGCCAAAGGCTGCCATGAACATCCACGCCGACGTCGCGATTCGGGGCCAACTCGGTCGGAAAACCGCGCTCCAGAAACCACAGATATTGATCCAAAGGCAGCACCTCCATGCTGACGGGTTCCTTGAATTTGCCGGCTTGGAATTGGAGAGCGTCCCAGTGGTGAATGTTCACGTAGGCATCCTGCAGAAACGCGTCGTTCGTTGAGGTGGCGGTGTTACCCGTGCCAAAGTCAGTCTGCATGTAATACTCGAAATCGTGATAAACCGAGCCACTGGCAATCGCGCGCATACGCCGGATATAGAATGTGTCCTTGCCACCAGCGGCCGGCGAGACGTAATCGCGAGAATCCACCTGGGCGAAGCCGCTCAATTTCAGGACGAAATTCGTATCCGCCGATTGCAGCGAGAACCCATTCTGGCCCGCCGTAATGAACGGGGCGTTGGTTCTGGTCGCCGTCTCCGTATTCTGCTGCTGCTCCAATTGTTCCACTTTTTGACTTAGCGCCTGAATTTGTTGCTTCAAGCTTTGGATATCGTCGCTGGTTGGGTCCGCTTTCGCGTTGCCGATCACAATCTGACTCGCGAGCAAAACCACAATCAGCCCTTTTGAGTTTTTAAAGTTTTTCATAGTTTCTGTCATTTGAGGAGACAAAAATACAAGAAAACTCTATTATGTCAATAGGGATTATAGACTATTTCAAATTTATAGGGAATTTGAGTCCAAAAGGCGCCAATCTTGACGGTTTTGCTAGAAATGATAAACTGTTGTGCAATGAAACTTTCGGTGCGCGGTGAATACGCTTTGAGGGCACTTTTGGTGCTGGGACTGCATTACGGGGAGGGTGTCGTTCGCATCCAGACCATATCCGAGCAGCAGAATATCCCCAAAAAATTCCTCGAACAAATACTCAACGACCTGAAATCTCTGGGTGCGGTCGAAAGCCGGCGGGGCGCAGTAGGCGGCTATCGGCTGGCGCGCCCGCCGCAGAACATCACCCTGGCGTCCGTCGTGCGGCACACCGAAGGCGCGCTGGCGCCTGTGAGCTGCGTGAGCGACCGGTTCTATGAGCGTTGCACTTGCCCAGATGAGGCGCGCTGTCCCATTCGCGCCGTGATGAAAGAAGTGCGGGAGGCCGTGGCCAACATCATGGAAGCGGCGACGGTCGCCGATTTATGCGAACGGGCCAGGCGTTTGGAGCAGACGCCGCTCGCGGCGCTGGATTACGTCATTTGAGAACGCAGAGCCGCCGCGGATGCTTCAGACGACGCTGGCGGAAGAAATCTTGGGTGCGCCATCGAAACTCCTGATCCCACGCGTTGAGGCGCGCAGGCGGTCCAGGCAATCCTCCAACGCCTCCTCAATCGGCCGCAGCTTCACGCCGGCCCGCAGGAGCTTGCTGCTGTCAAGAATACAACTGGGTTGCGCCGACTCGTCCCCGCCCGTTCTGACCTGCACCGGTGTGCGCAGAATCCGCCGCATTTCACGCGCGACCTGCCCGGTTGTCATGGCGCCGGGATTGGTCACGTTGTAGATGCCGAAGGGCGCCCGCAACGCCCACAAGTCCAGGCAGGCCCTGACAGAGTCCTCCAGATGCGAGTATGAATTGATGCCGTCAGTAACTTCCGCTTGCCGCTGCATCTGCCACAGCCAATTGCACATCTCCTCCCTCTCGTTGAAGGGTCGCCGCAAACGCCAGATGTAGCTTTGGCCGACGTCCTTGATCGCTTCCTCCGCCAACGCTTTGGTTCCGCTATAGAAATTGCAGGATGGGTTGCGAAAGGAAGAATTGGGTTCGTCTATTTCGGTGAAACCGTGAAACTTTTCCGGCTGCGCGTCAAAAAGTTCCAGCGTTTCGGGTTCGCCCAGGAGGCGTCGCGGGGTTGGCTTGCCGTCCTCCACCACTTTGGCTCCGCAATAGACAGACCCGGAGGAGACATGGCCCCAAGGCATCTTGGTCATAAGGCAGACCCTGGCAATCATCTGCGGCAAAATGGCGTTGGCCGCCATCATCCTTTCCCGTGCGCCCTCTGCCAAGGAGGCCCCAGGCATGGCTTCATAGCTGGCCGCATTGATCAGAAAGACCGGGCGCATGGTCCGGATGTAGTCAAATAGATAATCAAAGCGCGTGTAATCAAACGCTCGACGAGTCAAGGGGATGAAACAGTGGCCCCGCCGCCGCAATTCGCTGGCGAAGGTCCGCCCTATATATCCGCTTGCTCCTAACAAGAGTGTCATAGATTGATTCCGTGCTTTCCGGACCGTGTCCGGGGGCTCATTTGAACTTTCAACTTTCACGAAGCCATCCATGTACTCGATCCGAAAGTGCCGCAGGTCGAGCTGTGAAAGAAAGTTACCACACAAAATTGTCGCAGCAAACATCGTGCCGCGATTCGGCACAATACGTTTTCGGGCAGGCCGCGCAGCCTCAGCCTAATTCCTATCTTGTTCATTATAAACAATTAGGAGAGACAAACGAAAGGCTGAGGTTTTCACCTGCTTCATTGTAAGGTGAATGCTGACGTAACCGAATTGTGTAAGGTTTTCCGACAATTTCACAATTCTTGCAGTCGTTGCACCTACTCTTGGCCGGACGGCCAGGTTGCATAATCCTATGGAACCTGAGCGTCAAATGTCGGATGCCATCCAGTTGTCTGAAGTCGATAAATCCCCATCCGCCGCCTGAACCTTCTCCGCATTCAGATACTCGATGATGCGAGCGACCGATTCGGCCACGGTCAACTGGTCGGTGTGCAGTTCGATCTCCGGTTTCATGGGCGCTTCGTAGGGCGCGGAGACACCGGTGAAATCCTTTATCAGGTTGGCGCGCGCTTTGGCGTAAAGCCCCTTGGGATCGCGTTGTTCGCAGACGTTGACCGGCGCATTGACGTAAACCTCGATAAATGTGCCCGGCGGCATCAGTTGCCGCACCATGTCACGGTCTTCGCGGTAAGGTGAAATGAAGGCCGTGATGCACACCATGCCCGCGTCCGCGAGGAGCTTGGCCGTCTCGCCCACCCGCCGGATGTTTTCGCTGCGATCGCGCGCAGAGAAGCCCAAGTCCGAACAGAGTCCGTGGCGAACATTGTCGCCATCCAGGGTATAGACTTGCTTTCCCAAATTGAAAAGCTCGCGCTCCAATTCCGTCGAAATGGTCGATTTGCCCGAGGCGGAGAGTCCTGTCAACCAAACCACGCGGCCCGGATGGCCGTTGCGAAAGGCTCGTTGCGACCTGGTCACCTCGCCGCGACTCCAATAAATGTTGTGACTTTTTTGCAGGCTGTCGGCACTGCGGCGCGGGTAGTTGTCCGCCGTGATGATACCCCCGCCAGACACCTCATATCCATCGACGATCACAAAACGCCCGGTTGGAACGATTTCAGCATGAGTATCAAAGGCGACGGGACGCTTGGTGCGCAGAGTCAGTTCGGCCACTTCATTGCGGCCGACCTGTGTCTCCTTGCGCACCAGGGTCTCCAGCGTCGAGGAATCCATCACGCGCTCAATGGCCTCGATCTGGCATTCAACCTCCTGGGTGGCCAGTTTGAGTTTGTAGGCTCTTCCCCCGATCATTGGCGCCCGCCCCAGCCAGAAAAGGCGCGCCTTGAAGCGGCTCAACTCATAAGGCGGATCGGTTTCCAGAGCCGCCACCGCTCCGCGCTCAACGAAGACTTGCTCGGTCAGGGTCACGCCGATGGATTCACCGGCCTGAGCCTCTGCGGAGGCGGGAGCGTTCCAGCGCTCAATAGTTTTGACAGTGCTGACCTTGTTGGTCGGCGAAAAGACCAGCCGATCGCCGACGTGGAGTGTCCCCGCTTCAATCCGCCCCGCCAAAATGCGCCGATGGTCGAACCGATAGACATCCTGGATGGGAAAACGCAAGGGCTGGCCGGTCGGCGGTTGCGAGGGCTCGAATTGGTCGAGCGTTTCAAGCACCGTCGCGCCCTGCCACCACGGCATGGCGGCGCTGCGCGTGGCGATATTGTCGCCGTGCTTGGCCGCGATGGGGATAAAACAAGAGGGCGTGACGCCCACCGTCTGCAGAAAAGTGCTGAAGGACGACTCGATCTCCCGGAATCGTTCCTGCGAATAGTTTGCCAAATCCATCTTGTTGACCAACACGGCAATCTGGCGGATGCCCAGCAAATGGAGCATGTAGCCGTGGCGCCGTGATTGCTCCTGCACACCTTCGGCGGCGTCGATCAGCAGCAGCGCCGCCTCCGCGTGGGCCGCGCCGGTGATCATGTTTTTGAGAAACTCCTTGTGTCCCGGAGCGTCGATGATCACGTATTGCCGCCGGTGGGTCTGAAACCATATTTGCGCGGTGTCGATGGTGATATTCTGATCGCGCTCGGCTTGAAGCGCATCCATCAGGTTGGCCCATTCAAAGGGCACGCCGCGGCGCTTGGCGGCCGCCTCAAGTTGTTCCAACTTTCCTTCAGGCAACGAGCCAGTGTCATGCAGAAGTCGCCCGACAAAAGTCGATTTGCCGTGGTCCACGTGGCCGACGATGACGATTTTAAGCTGTTCGGTGGGGATCATGAGTCAGATTTATTGCGCCGCGGAGGCTTTTGCTTCCCGTCCGCAATATCGGAAGCTGAACGGAGCCGGGGCGCATGGATTTTTTCATACTCCTGGCGAAAACGCTCCAAATACTCGAGATCCAGCAAATCCTTCTCGCGGCCGGTGGCGCGCTTGCTGGCGATGATGTC
>DASYNM010000161.1:0-2852 GCA_036008545.1 Verrucomicrobiia bacterium | reverse complement strand
GTCGGTGGCGACGTGGTCGAGGCCGCAGGCGGCACCGTGCTACTCGTCGATCTGGTGCCCGGCCACTCGACCACCGGGCTGGTGCGCCGCTCGGCCGAATCGACATCGTGATCGGAGCGGCGCTTTGATGCTCGCACGACATTTCGCGACCGGATTGGATTGCTCGGCGTCTGGCTTTCCGCTTCACGCCAAAAAATTAATAGCACCGCCATTAACCCAGGATTGCCTCTTTCATTGACTGTTCGATCGTGACGCCAGATATCTCTCGGCGTTGTAATGATGCCGTGAAAAGGCGACCCTCTGGTCCTCAATCAGGAGAATTCATTTACACCACCACGTCACATCTAACGAACGACTTTGATCCGAAAACGATCGAAGTCCTCAATGTTGCGATTCAGGATGCGTGGCGTGAGATTCAAAACGGCGGCGGCCCACTGGCACGACCTGCCTATGCCAGAATTACTCGTGCGGTCATCGCCAAGCGGATCATAGAGATGGCCAAAAAGGGCGAACGTGACCAGCGCAAGTTATCGGAATACGCGGTACGATCCATAATTCTAAATCAACAGGAGGAAGCAAGATCCGAAATTTCACCCACGCCCGATAAAAAGAAGGCTTCTTAGACCCTACCGGTGCCTACGCCACGGGCGCCAATGCGTTGGTCCAAGATCGATACGCTTTTTCGTTACCGCATCGACCCAATCTGCTCCACTTTTGCGGACCGGAAACGCCAGCACGTGAAGTCCGCGCTTGTCCATGACGCAAACCTCGAGTTCGCCGTCGGCTGGCGTAATTGAGGCCGACAGCCATTTAGATGGCGAAGAGTTAGATCACGAGGACGGAATTTCGCTCATAAGTTATTGATCGCATGTACCACCCGCAGTGCTATGACTTACATCGATTCGACAAGACCACAGTCTATTGGCGGCTTTGGAATCGGCTTGACTGGTCCGGGTTTGATTTGGATCAATGCCCCTGCGGTATCGCCGGACGCGGCCGCACTGCCCGCCTCGATAGCTGGGGCTTAGGGCCCATCGCTGATGTTTCAGGAGATTTGATTTCGTGGTGACCGGTGACGATACAAACTTTCGTCTGCTTCTCTGCTTTGTCGCGCTCAATCCTGATCCGGTGGTTCGCACCAACCGAACGACCACCGATCGGCTCCAACGGCCGGGAGCGACGAGGGCACCATGGACCCAGTACCGGGGCGATTTTCCGAAAGGACGGCTTGCGCCTGCGCCAAGTGTGGAGCATAATTTTACGTGTTGTCTGATCTTCTTTTGTTTGCCAAAAAGCGGCGCCGCTAAACGCGGCGCCGTTCGCAGTTTGCGGGACGCCTAAAAGACCGCCCCGCGGTTGATTAATCGACGAATAGCGATTTTTCTCCGGCACAGCTCCATTTCCACATTGCGGTCGCTACAGGTGGCGTTGACCGGGCCGCAACGCCCCACATGTTGTGTGTCGCAAGGACTTCCGAGTTGCAGGAATGTTTCACCAACCGGGAGAGCGCCTCCCCCGCCAAAACTTGCCCGGCGGCGGCGCTGCGTGTTTTAGGCATATTTCCATTGGCGCCCGATTAAGCCCCTCAGCGGCCACGCCAAGCTCAACAAATGAGGTCTCCTGAAAGGTCCTAAGGCGCCTTTTCGCCTGCCATCTCACCAAATCACGCAGACCATCCAGACCCGTAGCAGCCACGGCCTAGGTCCACGGCAAAGACCGGCAGTCTGTCAGATCGTGGCGCAGAACTTCGATTACAACAGTCGTAGCGCAACGGCCATTCGCGGCCGATGCAGTGCCTTGTCCTCACCTGCTGGGCGCCTGCTCGGAGCGGCAAAACATGAGACTAGCGCTGACCCCTTTTCTTGGCCGGAGACTTCTTTCCTATTGACGTGCAATCAACCGATATGCGGGTACCAGCCCGATGCTTGCGAGGGTGAGCCAAGTCAGTTTTTCGCCGCGGGCGTCGGCGCCTTCCTTTCCAGCTCATTGAGTTGCTTTTCGAGCACGGGAAGGCTCGCCACGAGCTGGCAATTGGCTCGGTCGGTGGCCGCTTGTTTTTGCACCTGGTCCCAGCGTTCGGCGGCGTCCTGCTCGGTCCACGGCTTGTGCTTCTCGGGATTGAAGACCCGTTGCTTGGCCAGGTTTTCCAGTGAGCGGTGATACTCCTCAAGGTCGAGGACGCGATCGCGCGCCTGGAAATAAAAATGTTTGCCATCGAGCTCGTTGCAGAATTTCAACCCGCCGGCGAAGGTCTGCTTCGCCATGCGCGCATCGAAAATCTTGCCCTTGAGGTCGTCAGCGGCCTGATTCTGGGCACGCGCCGGGCCCCAAGGAACAAGGCAAGCAAAGATCAGGCAGGCGGGCATCAGGCATACAACTATTGCGCCGCAGGCAAAGCGCCTCACGTCAATCTCTCCAGAACTCTGGTCGCGCGCTACATGTTAGCAGCCTTGCGGTGGGGCCGCAGCCTCGTCATTTCTTTTCGGCGACAAGCCGACGCGAACGCATGGCGACGCCGAGGAAATGGATCACAACCTGCCGGTGATCCTGAGATGCAGCCCCTATAGTTGCACCCGCCTATCGAAAGTGAACGCCCAACCTCGTATCGTCGCGCCACATCACTTTGCAGCTCTTCAGTGACTGATCTGGCATGACAAACTCAAACGTAGCGGGAATTCCATACGTGGTCTGCACCACAAGACATGCACCGATTGCCGAAAGATTGCGGACCGTGCATTGCACCTGCCGACGTCCAAGAAGAATCTTCCCGGATTTGAGTATCCGTCGACGCGGAATCTTGCGGCGTTCGTCCATCGCGGTACTGCCCCCAAGTCCCCTTCATTATAGCCTGG
>DASYNM010000160.1:0-32266 GCA_036008545.1 Verrucomicrobiia bacterium | reverse complement strand
TGTTGTCCCAGCCGATGAAACCCAGCGGCCAATTTAACGCATTGGTCATCCGTGCCGCCGCCCGTCAGGAGTGAATTGAGCTGCAAAACACGCAGCGGAGCGACGTTGGCTTCGAGCGTGCTCATGGCATTGAAGTTCGCGGCGGCAAAAGATTATTGGTGCTGACTCAAACCCAGACGGCAGCTTTGCCGGCCTTCGGCCACTGCTGCGGCCAGCAATTGATCGTTGGCAGGCAGTTGCGAGCGGCTTAGCGGCGGATGCCAAAGATGGTAGCACAGCGCCCAGCCACGAACATCGATCCGCAGCACACCGTTGTTAATCAAGCGCACGGCCAATTCCGAATCTTCCCGGCCCCAGCCGGTGAATTCCTCGTTGTAGCCATTTACTTTGGCCAAGTGCTCGCGCCAGATGCCCAAGTTGCAGCCGCGCACGCCGCGCAGATCGCGCCGCACCCGCCGCAGCGGCGCCGGCCAGCGAAAGGCGTGCTTCCAGCCACTCACGTCGCCGCCCAACAAGGCTTGCCGGCGCTCTTTGCGGAGATTCACTTCCCCAAAAGTTTGGGCGGAACGGCGGCCGATCAAGGCGCGGTGGCCCTGCACGAATCGCTCCGGCTGCGCCAATTGCTGATGGTCGGCCAGGAATCGCGGATGCGGCACTGTGTCGCCGTCCAGGAAAACCAGGTACTCCGCCCGCGCCCGCGCGATGGCTTCGTTGAGAATGCGCGAGCGTCGAAACCCTTCATGCGCCTGCCAGACATGTTCGCTCCGCCCAGGATGCGCCGCCGCCCAGTCTTTAAATGCCTGGGCCGTGCGTTCATCCGAGCCGTCGTCGGCCACCAACACTTCCGCCGGCGGTGAAACTTGGCCGCTCACGGCGCGCAATACCCGCCGCAAATAATCCGGCTGGTCGTAGGTGTTGATGATGAGGGCGATGGAAGGTTTCACTTCTCGGATGACTTCTTTTCCGCCTCCAAGACCTTGACATATCGCGTCAAGGTGGAAAAAGCGGTCAAGGACGCGATGTAAAATCCCTGCCAGCCATCCAGAAAACCGCGTCGGAGCACGTAGGAGCGGAAGAATCGCCAGAGAGGGCGGAATGCCAGGTCGGCGACGTCTGCGCTGCGGCCGTTTTGCAGGCGGTGCCGCGCGAAATCCGAGCTGAAGGGAACGATCTTTAAAATTTGCTGGTCGATGCTGTCGTTGCTGTAATGGAGCAAATCGTGGCGCAATTTCGTCACGGGTCCATCCACCAGCAATTCAGCGTGCGGATCCACGCCGCCCGTGCGTGCGCGGCCCTTGGCCCACAGCCGCGTGCATCGGTCTGGGTACCAATCCCCGTGCCCAATCCACCGGCCAAGATAAAAGCTGCGCCGCGGAAAATTGTAGGCGACTCCTGCCGGCGTCGGCGCAAACAACTCGATGATTTCCTGGCGCAATGCGTCCGAAACCACCTCATCGGCGTCCAAGCGCAGCAGCCAGGGCTGGCTTGCTTTGTCGGCGACAGAATTCAACTGCGCGATAAAGCCGCGCCACGGTTCGCGGAAAATCTTCGCGCCGAAAGCCGCCGCCGCAGCGTCGGTCCCGTCCGTCACCTCTTGGTTGAGGACGATGACGATCTCGCTGGTCCACTCCGCAACACTCGCAAGGGCCTTGCCAATTCGGTGCGCTTCCGCGCCCGAAATCATGCAAACAGAAATGGGAAGTTTGGTCACGTTTGGTCTTTGCAACCTTCCCCACATCCGATTCGGATACTTGGCTGGTCCTTCAACCCAACGTCAAGATAACACGGCTCTTCGAGAGTGGTTGCCAGTTTCACGCGAGGCAAATTACCTGATTTTTACTCGGAAGTCAGCCAGAAAAGCGCGCCGCTTTTTTATCGCCAGCACGAAAGCGGCGGGATAAGAAGTGCGCCATGCCATCCGGCTCAACCACGCCTACTTTCTTGGAGCGGACCCGTGCCGCCCGCAAAATCATCGTGGTCGATTTTGGTTTTCTAGGGGATTCGGTCCATTTGGTCCCGGCTTTGTGGGAGCTCAAGCGGCATTATGCCGGGGCGGAGCTTCACACTTTGTCCGCCCCAGTCGGCGCGGAGTTGCTGTCGATGGCACCCTGCGTGGACCGTCCTTGGGCGTTTCCGCTCGGCGCAAAGAAAGTCCCGTGGTGGAAGCATTGGGACATTCTTCTGGCGCTGCGCCGACAAAGGTTCGACGTCGCCTTCAATTTCACCGGCTCCGATCGCAGCATCTTCACCACCGCATTCATCGGTGCGCCATGGTCGCTCGGCTACGAAGCAGGCCGGCGCCACTTTTGGAACAGGTGGCTGGTTAGCGATTGGGTGCAACGCGAAAATCGGGAACTGCCGGTATTTGAACAACGGCGGCAGGTCCTGGCCGCGCGCGGCTTTTCGTTGGAGCCGGCGCGCTTCGACCTCCGCGAGCCCGAAGCAGCCCGGCAATGGGCACGGCAAACCGTGCCGGAGAATGTAGTTCACCTGTCCATCAACGCCAGCACGCCGGTCAAGGAATGGCCTTTGGAAAATTGGATCGATTTGGCCAAGGCGCTTCTGGGCGCCGATGGCAAACTCCACCTTGCTGCCACCGCCAGCGCCAACCCACGCGAGCAGGAACGCTTGTCGGCTTTGGCCAGAGGCGCGAACAGTGAGCGATTGGTCTGTATGACGGGACCGAGCCTCACCCGGCTGGCGGCGGTTTTGCAGCGCTGCCGTTTGCATCTTGGCGCCGACTCCGGTGTGCTTCACCTGGCGATGGCCTTGGGTGTTCCGACGTTGGGCGTTTTTCGCGATCACGTCGGGTTGAAGGAATGGATGCCGGTTGGAGAGCAGCACCGGCACTTCATCGCCGAGTGCCGTTGCCTCAAAGAGAATCGAGACGACTGCCTGGCGGCGGGAAAAGCATCCTGCCTGGCCTCCATCTCCGTCCAAAAGGTCGTCGAGGATGCCCTGCGCCAGTTGAGGTGAAAATTCTCGCCCCTGGCGCGCATCCCTCTCATACTCGCCCTGTACATGATTGAGTTTTGGCTCAAACTTTGGCAATTGACACGCGCTTACAAAGGGCGTTTTGCCTTGGGAGTTCTTTGCGGCGTTTTCAGCGGCATGGCCGACACGGCAGTGCTGCTAACCGTGGTTTTTGTAGGCGGAGCGGTCTTTCCAGGAGCAGCAAAGTTGCCGGACAAAGTGCCTGCTTGGGCGGCCGATGCCTATCGGTCGGCGCAGAATTGGCTCTCGCCGCATTCCACCTCCAATTTCACAGTGGTGGCTCTGGTAAGCCTGATTCCCCTGGTCATGTTGGGTCGCGGTTTGGTCAACTATTTGAGTTCGTATTTGATGAATTGGGTGGGCATCCGGGCGATCTGCGACCTGCGCGCCCGTTTATTCGAGCATTTGCTCAACCAACCTCTCAGTTTTCTCTCGCGCAACAGCACCGGGGAATTGATGTCGCGGATCGGCGGCGATGTCGGTCTGCTCCAAGTCATGATCGGCGTATCCATGGTCACTTTAATCAGCTCACCCATCAGCATCATCAGCATGAGTTGCGTTCCGCTAGCCATGAGTTGGCGCTATACTTTAATTGCCTTGGTGACGCTGCCGCTTTGTATCGTTCCGGTGGCAATTTACAACCGCAAGATCCGCAAATCCGCCGCTTCCATTCAAAGCGAAACCGCCGCTCTGAATCGGGTCATGCACGAATCCTTCACCGGCGTCAGAATCATTAAGGGCTACAACCTGGAAAAGATCGCTGCGGAAAGATTCCGCGCCAGCCAGGGGAAGTTCGTCAGCCACTCGATGCGCGTGGTGCGCGCGACAGAATCGCCCGGACCGATCATCGAGTTTTCGGGAGCCATCGGCGTGGCCATTCTCATGATCTTGATGGCGCGGGGTGGGGTTACGCTGGATTTCTTCCTGGTATTCATCTTCGCCCTTTTGTCCTTATACAAACCCATTAAAGCCCTGGTTCGTTTGCAGAGCGATTTGCACCGCGCCCGCGCCGCCACCGCACGCGTCTTCGAGTTGCTGACAACCCAAAGCACGTTGCAGGATCCTCCCCAGCCCGTGCCGGTCCGGGCTGCGGGCGGCGATATTCATTTTGACAACGTCAGCTTTGCCTACGACAACAAGCCGGTCCTGAGCGACATTCAACTGCGCGTCCAACCGGGTGAGAAGGTGGCGCTGGTAGGCAAAAGCGGTTCGGGTAAAACGACGTTGGCCAACCTTTTGCTCCGCTTTTACGATCCGACCGGCGGCGCCATCCGCATCGCTGGCGTGGACTTGCGCCAGGCCGCCGTGCGCGACTTGCGCCGTCAGATGGCGGTGGTGACGCAGGAAGTTATTTTGTTTGACGATACCATCCGCAACAACATCGGCTTCGGACGCTCCGGCGCCACCGACGCGGAAATCGAAGACGCCGCCCGTCACGCCTTCGCGCACGACTTCATTATGGAAAAGCCAAAAGGCTACGATTCAATCGTGGGCGAGAAGGGGGCTAACCTCTCCGTCGGCCAGCGGCAACGCATCACCATCGCCCGCGCGCTCTTGCGCAATGCGCCGATCCTGGTGCTGGACGAGGCGACCAGCGCGCTGGACAACGAGGCCGAGCGTATCGTCCAGGCGGCGCTGGACGAACTGATGAAGGGTCGCACGACCATCTGCATCGCCCACCGACTTTCTACGATTCAAAATTTTGACCGCATCGTGGTGCTGGACGCTGGCCAGATCGACGACATCGGCACTCACGCCGAGCTGATAGCGCGAGACGGAATCTACGCGAAGTTGTACGCGCTAGGCTCGACCCTTGAAGGAGGGATTCCTTAGTCGGAATGATACAATTGAAGAACTGAATTTGACAGGATGAACAGGATTTACAGGATGTAAGAAAGGATCGGCCTCATAGATGACGTTTCAGTATTTGGGGATTGCTCATGGATCGGCAATCCATCCTGTTTATCCTGTAAATCCTGTCAAAACTCAGTTTTTTCACTGCATCGTTCCGGCTTAGCTCATTGTCCGCTGGCGGCAATGGAATCTATCTTCGCTTTGGCGGCGGCGAGCAGTCTTTGCAAGTCATCCAGGACATAGGGCGCGATTTGGTTGCGCGTTCCATTGGCGTCTCCGCATTTGATCGCGATCACCACCTTGTTGCCGTTGGATATTTTGGCCACTGACAGCCCGCTGCGCAGACGATAAACCACCTCGAAATCATCCATCGGCACGGCTGAATGAGAGGCCTGCGAAATGAGTTGAAGGCCATTGAGCAGCCCGTCCAGTTCGTCGTAGTCGATGTAATCCGTCTGCACCACATTGCGCGCCAGATGAGTGCGCAAGGCCACGGCGTAAAGTGTATTAGTAGTGGGCTGCACGTTCAGGCGCTCGATTTTGATTTCAACTGGATAAGCGACCTGGCTGGTCAAAGCGCCAATACTGGACATCCCCCTAACCAAGGGGGAGCCGATGGCGGATTTGTAGGCGTCGAAATATGTCCGCGGCGCGTTGGTGGTTTGGGCGCGCCCGGTGCAAGCCACGCCCAGTGTCAATAGGAGAATGAGTTTGTTCATAGTCGTGCCGGACAAGCTACCCGGAAATCATTTTAAATAAAACTTCCAAGATGCGCGTCCAAACTTCATTATTAGAGTGATGTCAACCATCGCGAGCACGATTCGCGTTCAGTTCGATCACCGCGTTCATTTTACGCGGGGAGTTTTCGCGCCGTCGAATTCCCTGCTGCAGACTTTGCTGGCCGAGAAGGGACGCCTGCCCAAAGTGCTGGCGGTGCTGGACGAAGGACTGGCCCAGACCCGACCTGATTTGGCCGGAGCCATTGAAAACTATTTCTCTGGTCTGCGCGACCAACTGGCGCTGGTGGGCCCTCCTCTGATCATCGAAGGCGGGGAACGGGCCAAGATGTCTTACTTCCACGTGTCTGAAATTCACTCCCAAATCGAGCGTCACCATATCGACCGCCATTCCTGCGTCCTGGGCATCGGTGGAGGCGCGCTGCTGGACGTGGCGGGATTGGCCGCCGCCACCGCCCACCGCGGCGTCCGCCACGTGCGCGTGCCCACGACTGTCTTGGGTCAGAATGATTCTGGCGTCGGCGTCAAGAACGGCATCAACGCTTTCGGCAAAAAGAATTTCATCGGCACTTTCGCCCCACCGTTCGCGGTCATCAATGATTTCGACTTTTTGGCCACGCTGCCCGAGCGCGACCAACGGGCCGGTTACGCCGAGGCGGTCAAAGTAGCGCTGGTGCGCGACCGCGACTTTTTTGAGAGCCTGGAACGCGACGCCCATTTGCTGTCAGTCTTTGAGGCCGAAGCAATGCAGCGGATGATTTATCGCAGCGCGGTACTGCACGTCGAACATATCACCGCCGGCGGGGACCCTTTTGAATTCGGATCGGCCCGGCCACTGGATTTCGGGCATTGGGCTGCGCACAAGCTGGAGCAACTCTCCGATTACCAGATTCGTCACGGCGAGGCAGTGGCAATCGGCATGGCGCTGGACGTGAATTACTCGCGCAACATCGGTTTGCTCGACGCGGCGTCCGCCGATCGCATTTTGGCGTTGTTGCGCAATCTGGGCTTGGAATTGTTTGCCAACGAACTTCTGCACCTGGACGCGGAACATCAGCCGATGGTCCTCAAGGGCCTGGAGGAATTCCGCGAACATCTCGGCGGCGAATTAACGCTGACCATGCTTCGTGGAATCGGCACTGGGGCTGAAGTGCATGAGATTATTCTTCCCAAAATGCTGGAGGCGCTGGCCGAATTGCAGCAGCACTACGGCCGGACCAGCATCGTTGCACTGCCCAAAGCCGCGTTGTAAGCAAGTGCGGTGCGAGCAGACTCGTATAATCAGTAATTTCATCTCCTCTTTCTCACTTAAAACTAATCCTGCGAATTGCCCCAAAATCGCTCGGGGCGGGAAACTTTGAACTTTGAACTTTGAACTTTGAACTTACTCTCCTTCCAATGACCGATTCGAAATCAAGCTTGCCTTGGTGGCCGTTTTTGGCGGCGGATGCGCTTTTTCTGGCTCTGGCCGCGCTGTTATTGCAGCAGGGACACAAGCCGCTGCTCCTGTGGGAGGCCGTGCTCTTAATCGCCTGCGTCGCGGCGGGAGCGGCCTGCTGCCTGATTCCGTTGCTGCGCCGCAATCAAGACGAGCAAGCCCTGGCGCAGGCCAGGGTGTTGGCAGATGCGCTGAATCAATTCCAGAAAATCGACGAGGTGGCGGCCCAAATCGTCGGGGCTACCAGCCAGTGGCGCGAGTTCCGGCAACAAACGGACGAGATCAGCGCCTCGACCAAGTCCCTGGCGGGTTCCATCTCGGCCGAGGCTAAGGCGTTCAGAGAGTTTCTGCAAAAGGCCGGCGACTCGGAGAAGAGCCACTTGCGCTTGGAATTGGAAAAGCTGCGGCGGACGGAGACGGAGTGGCTGCAAGTTGTCATCCATATTTTGGACCACGTCTCCGCGCTGTATCAGGCAGCCCGACAAACCGGGCAGCCAGGGCTAATCGAGCAGATCGGCCAATTCCATAACGGTTGCCGCGACATCGCGCGTCGAGTCGGCTTGGCCCCCATCTCAGGGCGCGAGGGCGAACCATTCGATCCAAACCTGCACCTGCTAAAGGATAATTCGGTGCCGGCCGAAAAGGCGGCTGTTGGGGAAACATTGGCCCTAGGTTACACTTTTCAGGGAAAGCTGGTGCGGCGGGCCTTAGTCGCGCTAAAAGAACCGGCAGCCGTCTGAACGAAAATTGGAGGCGAGTAGATTACGGAGACGCTCCGCCTCTTCGCCCGAGTTTTCCGATCAAGTTCAACTGACCGGCACCAAAGACACGCGTTCACCTTTGTCATTGCGGGTGATGCCCTGCGCATGAGGGTCCAGGTTTATGACGCCGTCCACCAGGAAAGCATAGCGGTGATGGCCGTGCTTAAGATTAATCGTCAGCAGCCAGGATCGGTCCGGCATGTGCTTCATGGGATTAGCGTCAGGGTCCCAATCGTTGAAGTCTCCCACCAGGCTCACTGCGGTTGCCTGGGTGGCGTGGCAGATGAAATTGACGGAACGTAGAGGCTTTTGATAACCGTAAGAACTCATAATCCAGGACTAACTATACTCAAAAAAATAAACTCTCACCCCCGTAGCCGCTACGTCAAGTGGTTCTGCAAAATGGTGAAGGCCGCGCGCCGGACTTGCTCCGACTTCGCCTCGAGCTGGCGATATTGTTCGACCCAATCGCCCCGGAACTGGTTGCGCTCGCGCCAGACGGACTTGAGAACGCGCTCTGTGCGCTCGACCTGTTGCAGGGCCGGGGCCAGTGGCTCGCGTCCTTCCGGCAGATCGGAAATGTTGCCGACCAAAAAGCGGCTGATGCGTTTCTTGCTGAAGACCGCTTGCAGCAACATCACCACCGTCTGTTCGTAAGGATACCACCGCTGCATCAAGGCCTCCCGCAAAAAGCCGTGGCGAAGCGCGAAAAATTCCGAGCGAGGCCGCTCAGTGAATTGCCGGATTTCCTGTGCTTCAGCCGGGAACCAGGTGTAGAGCAAGGCGAACGTGCCGTAGGTGTCGATGAGATGTTTGGAATTGTTGTGCCCCGTGGCGATCTCGCCCACGCATACGTCCTGGTCCAGTTCCAGAATGATCTCCGGCAGGTCATGCAAGCCGCCCAGGACTTCCTGCCCCGCAGTGGAACCGTAATTGAAGTCGCCAGGGATGAGCCAATAGACGTCGTTCTCGGCGCCACGCTCGAAAGCCGCGCCCAGGCCCTCGTACCACATTTGACAAGTATCAACGCACCATGCATCCATAATCTCCGAGTGACGGGCGACAGTATTGTTCCTGAAATCCACAAAGGTTCGGTTGCCTTCCATGGTGTAGAATGTCTTGCGATCCATGATCGTGAGCGGGCGGGCGTAATTCTCCGATGCGGAGGCCAACCTTGCCACCAGTCCGTACAACGCCTCCAAGTCGGAATAGTCGTTGGGCTGTTTGAAGGGGTAGATGATGATGGGATGAATCTGGCCGGTGGCGGCCTGTTTCGTTTTCGTCCCGCGGGCGGTTTTCGCGCTCTTTTTCATAGGCGTTCAGTCAACGGACCCAGCGTTTGGGAGCAATGCGAAGACTCTAGCCACCGATGGTGGTCGAGGCAACGTTATTTGTGGCTGGCCAATCACCCGGGCCTAAACCACGCCGTTTGCCCAAACGCGCAAGGGCCAGTTCTCCGTTCGTTGCAAAGCATAAATTCCATGATAGCCGCTAAAGTCAGGGGCAGAACCTGCCGATAATACAAGGGTTTATAGTCGCATGGTGAATCGCATGAAAGCGCCATCGAAACAACAGCGCAGCTTGAATCCGGTTATCCCCCTGCTCGGGCTTGGCCTCGCGGTATGGGGGACGCTGGCCATGATGGCAGACGCCAATCGGCCTAGACCGATCGACGCGGCGCCAGCCAAATGGCCCGGCGAGAGCACGTTGCCTCGACCTTCCAAAGTCCCCACTCTGATTATGTTCGTGCATCCCAAATGCGGCTGGTCCAAGGCCAGCGTCGGCGAATTGTCGACGTTGATGACTTCTTGCCATGGTCGGGTCAACACTTATGTGCTCTTTCTCCGGCCTGCCGGGCAGGCCACCAACTGGGTGCAACCCGACCTTTGGCGCCAGGCGGCCGCGATTCCTGGTGTGAGCGTCGCGCCCGATGCGGATGGGTGCGAAGCGCGGCTATTTCGGGCTGCAACTTCTGGCGAAGTCGTTCTCTATGGCGCGCAAGGCCGACTGGAATTCCAGGGTGGGATAACTTTTTCCCGTGGCCATTTGGGTGACAATCCAGGGCGAAGCGCCCTCGAAGCTTTGATCTTTCACCAACCATCGCAGGTGACCCAAACACCGGTTTTTGGGTGTCCACTTTTCAAGGACAACCTGGCAGCCAACAGGTGAGGCTGATGACAAGCTCCATTGCTTGAATCGTGTCTCCGTCAGTTACCAACGACGACTAATAGAATCGCTCCTGCGACTGCGATCAATCCTCCCACCACCGAGCGAGTCTCGATCTTTTCGCCTTCCACAATGCTGGCAAAAGGAATCACCACCAAAGGCGTGGTAGCCACCACGGCCAGCACCAAGCCAGAGGGGGTGGTCTTCAGAGCCCATTGGTAACATGTCACGCCCAGAGTTTGCCCCGCGAAACCGTTGGCCAATATCCACGGCCACACCCGCCGCCATTTCTCAATCTCAGGAAAGCGCGGCGGTGACGGATGCGTTACTTGCGCTATGATGTCGCGGCGTTTGACTGCCAGCAGGCAGACTCCGGCCACAAACAAACCCCCAATCAATCGTTGATAAGCGGCGGTTGCGCCGTCGATGTCTTGATGGGCCAGGGCCGCCACCGCATAGGCTTTGCGGCTGATGACGGCGCCGAAGCCGTTGCCGAGAGCGCCCAGAAAACCGAAGCAGATTCCCGCCGCCAACACCCCTCGTTTCGCGTCCAGATGTTTGCCCGGCGCCAACGCTACCGCCACGCCTGCCAGAATGAGAATGCAGGCCGCGGCTTGCCGTGGCGAAATTTTGGCGCCCAGCCACAACCATTCCAGCACGGCCGCAGAAAGCGCCGAGAAACATTGAATGATCAGCAGCGACAAACGCGACCCGATGCGTGGCAACGCTTGAAAAAGAAAGACGTCCGCCCCGACACCAATCACGCCGCTGATAAGAAAGAGCGCGAAAGAATCACCGCTCAAACCCTCGCCAAAAGTGTGCGCCCACAAGGCCAGAAACGCCGTGGCCACTGTTAGCCGCCAGAAATTGGCCTCGGAGCCTCCCAGAAGCTTGGCCGATTGTGTCGCGCAAACAACCGAGGTTGCGAACAAGAAGGTGGTTAGGATGGCCGGCAGCACGCGCGCGATGATTGAGGGACGCGCCTGCTGGCATCAAGGATTATCGACGCAACCACGTGCTGGCCTCGGCAATTCCAAATTGGTATTTGCGCGCGTGTTCGCGCAGCAGGAACGGCAAGTCCATGCGTCGGGAGAGTTTGAAATGCGGTGAGAGAATCCGCCGCAATGTGGCAAATGTGCCGATGGGCCGGCCACGGCGCTTCCGTCCGCCCAGCCAATTTTCACGTGGCGTGTAACTGGTCAGCCACGTGTAGGGTGACGCGATGATGAGTTGGCCGCCGGGGCGGAGCAGACTCGGCAGACGCTCCAAGCATTTCAATGGAGCTTCAAGCCGGTCAATTAAATTGGCCATCAACACCACGTCGAACTCACCCAATTCCCGCTGCAAGCGCGTCGCGTCGCCGACGCCAAATTTCACGCGGCGCCGGTCGATGTCCTTCGGCACGATCGCGCTGCGGGCTTTTGTCAACTCGCCTTCCTCGAACGATTTGAACCGGAGCGAACCGCGGCGGCGCAATCGATTGGCCAGGCCGATAAATTGTTTGGAAAAATCGATGCCAATAACTTCATGGCAGTGCCGCGCCAATTCAAACGAACTGCGTCCCACTGCGCAGCCCAAATCCAGCGCCCGCGCTTGGGCCGGCAGCCGTGCAAGGTCCAGGCATTGGTTCACGCAGCGCGCCGGGAAATCCAGCGCACCGGCCTCCACAAATCCCGGCGGCAGGCGCAGCTCTGTTGAGCCGTAGTGAAAGAGAAGATACTCCGAGGCGCCGCGCTCGCTGTCGTAATAATTTTCCGCCATGCCGCCGCGCCTTTTGCTCAAGAGGCCAGCAACTTCCGCAAATAAGCCGAGGGCTGATAATTCTCGATGACCGTTTCCTGTTGCGCCCCGCGAAACATGCGCGCCTGCGTGACGCGAATCTCAGGGGTCTTGCTCGGCGCGAACAAAATGTCATCATGCGTGGCGTTCTTGGCCTCGGCAAATTTGTCCGGCGTCAAGTGGCCGCCCAGATGGTCACTGCGGCCGGTGGCGACATGCAATGTGCCCAGGATTTTTTCGTCCTGAATGTCGCGGCCGGATGGTGGCAATTCCTGGGTGCCAAATCCCAATTCGCCGATTTCTCCGGTTACGGGATCAGATTGCATTTTGCGGTTATGCGCGTCGATGACGTTTTGCTGACCGCGCAGCAAGGTCGCCTTCTTCACCCGCCCGCCCGCCACTTCCATCAGACCGATGGTGCCGTCTTCGTAACGCATCGGAAAAACACCGTCCGCGCTGCGCGGGACGAAATAAACTTCGCCCGCCGGCAAGTTCGCCACGTCCGGTTTTTCGCCGCGGCAGAGGCCGTGGCTTTTTTGCGCCTCCTGCCCACCGCAGTCCAAGGTCAACCGGGGCCGCTGGCCCAGCACTTCGAAGTCGATCTCGAAGCGATCGGCGCGGGTCAGGCCGAGCCGGAGTTTCTCGGCGTCGCGGCTGACTTCGTCATAGTTGACACAAAGGCCGGTGCGCAAAATGATCTCGTTCAATCCGTGCAGAGTCGCGCCGCGAAAACCGTATTTCCTGGCGAAGGCCGTCAGCGGCGCTGTTGCCGAATAAGTGGAGATGCACAGGATGATGTTGTAGTTTGGATAAATCTCGCCCTCCAAATTCAACCCGCGCCCCGACGGATCGAAGGCCGTGCCCGGCAAATCCAGATTGCTGCCGCCCGTGACCTGGTACGCGAAGAAATCTCCGCCGGTCAAGCCAAGCTCTTTCAGTCCGCCTTTTTTCAATCCCTGATAAAAAACGTCGTGCGCGTAACGTTGAATGGTAAGGCTCTTGTCCTGCAGGAACGCGAAATCCTTGACCCCGCGCGGATCGGGAAGATCGATAAAAGTGGCGACCCGCTCTCCCGGTTTTGGAGCGAAGACGGTTTTGAGCAGACGCGTCAGGCTGAACGGCGGAAATTGACGGTTATCCATGTTGACACCTTACATAAGGTGGCGAAAATTTCAAAGCGGCGTTTCGGTGAACTTTCGCGCCGCAAACCGCCGATACTGCTTGTAGCCGACGGATCGCGCCAAATCGATCGCCGCCGTGAGATCGCTTCCCACCTCCGCCGCTGCGTGAGCGTCGGAGCCAAACGTGATAGGAATACGCCGCTTCGCCGCCAATTCCAAAAAGGCGCGGCTGGGATAAATCTCGCGGCAATCCTTGCGCAGGCCGGCCGTGTTCAACTCGACCGCCACGTTGGTTTTGGCCGCACGATCCAGGAAGCGCTCGAAGAGCGGCGTGCAATCCTGTTCGGGATAAATCTTGAACTTCTTGGGCAAATCCGCGTGGCCGATGATCTCGAAAAGCCCCGACTCCGCCGCCTCTCCGAGCCGTTCGAAATAAACGGACCAAACTTCAAAGGGGTCGCGATCCTTCCATTTGGGAATGTCCTCCGGCATATCCACGGCCCACGCATCGGCGACATAATGGACTGAGCCGATGAGATAATCCCAGGGATGCCGCGCCGTCAGTTGCCGAATCCAGTCTTGGTGGCCGGGCAGGAAATCGACCTCGAGCGCCAAGCGGATTACAAGATTGGGGTACTCGCGTTGCGCGCGGCGGACCTTCTCGACGTATTCATCCAACTGATCGAAGCGCATACGCCAGGTGTCGAAATCATCCCGCTGCATAGGCGAATGATCAGAGAAGCCGATTTCATCCAAGCCCAACGCGAGGGCGCGTGCGGCGTACTCAACCGGCTCGCCGGAGGCGTGCTTGCAGAGTGGCGTGTGCATGTGATAATCGGCTGGCCAACGCATGAATCCACTGTCGAACGGACGGCCTCGAAAGTCGAATGAAAAGCACCGAGGCCGGTTTTCCGGGAAGCGGACCAGCGCCGAGCCAAATACTTTGTAACCTTTTCACGTCGGCGGCCATATATAGGCAAGATGACGACCGATGACATGCGCCTGGTGCGGGAATATGCCAGGCACGGTTCCGAGGAGGCCTTTGCGACGCTGGTCTCGCGGCATGTCAACTTGGTTTATTCGGTTGCGTTGCGCCAGCTTCGGGACGCCCATCTGGCCGAAGAAGTCACGCAAGTCGCCTTCATCATTCTGGCGCGCAAGGCGGGATCGCTCGGCCCCAAGACGATTCTTTCCGCCTGGCTGTGTCGCACGGCCCAATACGCCGGCGCCGATGCGTTAAAAACGCAACGCCGCCGTCAATGTCGTGAACAAGAGCTATATATGCAATCTTTGTTGACCCAACCCGGACCCGAATCCTCGCCTTGGCCCGATATTGCTCCACTGCTGGACACCGCCATGGCGCGGTTGGGCGAGAAAGATCACAGCGCCGTCGTGCTCCGGTTTTTTGAAGGCAAAGATTTGAAACAAGTCGGAGCGGCGCTGGGGGTCAGCGAAAACGCGGCCAAGACCCGCATCAGCCGCGCGGTCGAGAAGTTGCGCCAATTTCTTGTCAAACACGGAATCACATTGTCGGGGGCCGTGATCGCGGGAGCAATCTCGACCAACGCCGTGCAAGCCGCGCCGATTGGGCTGGCGAGATCGGTCACGGTCGCCGCCCTCAAAGGAACAGCCGTGACGACCTCAACCCTAACGCTCGTCAAAACAACACTCAAAATTATGACATGGACCAAACTCAAAACTGCCATTGTTGTAGGCGCTCTTGCAATCATTGCGGCAGGCAGCGCGACGGTCGCTCTTCAGCGAGGCAAAGCGCCGGGAAACGCCGCCATTGCAAGCGCCGCATCCTCACCATCACCTTTTTCCTTTGCCGGCTACGCTACTCCAGAGGACGCAGTGCAATCGAGTATTTGGGCGGCCAGCACAGGAGACTTGGGGAAGGTGAAAGCCAGCCTTACTTCAGAGGAGTTCGAACGGTTTAAAGGCAAAATGACTGGGATGTCCGATGAAGAGATAAAGCGCGCCGTCATGGTATGGGCAAACGCGATGACTGACTACAAAGTCACGAAAAAGGAGGTCATATCTGATGATGAAGTCCATCTCCATTTACATGCCACACCGTCGGCTGACGGCCTCCATGACGGGAAAGGTGTTGTCGCCATAAGGAAAATTGGAACCGAGTGGAGGGTGGACGGGGACGCGGATTATCCTTAAAATGAGACGGAATTCAAACTCTAGCGCGGGTCGAATATGAACGCCAAACGCGCCTTTACGCTCGTTGAACTGCTGGTGACGATTGCAATCATTGCCATCCTGGCCGGGCTTTTGCTGCCTGCGCTCAGCCGAGCCAAGGAAAACGGGAAACAAACGTCATGCGTCAGCAATCTGAACCAGATCAACCTGGCGATACGCTTTTACGCCAGTGATTACGCGGATTCGTTGCCGGTTTTGCCGATCCCCAACTCGTATCCAACCGGAATTGGGGCGTTTTACAAACAACTCGTGAAAGGGTATTTGGGATTGACAGGGCCGGCATCACCAAACGAGAAAGTGTTTATTTGTCCGTCAGATCCGCTCATATGCACACTGAAATGGCATGCCTATACGAGTTATACATTCAACGGCTACGAGGTAGGACTAGGAGCAATTCCGCGCATCACAGGTCAGAAGCTGGGAGCGATTAGAATTCCAGCCAAGGCGGTATTGGCGGGCGAGTGGCCGGCATTTTTCGGAGGGTCGTGGCATCCGTTGGTGAGTCCAGATCATCCTGACGCGCAAAATGTCCTGACCTTTGTCGATGGGCATGTGAGTTTTGTGAAAATTTATTGGGATGGCGTTGCGGATTCGAATCCGTGCTCTTATGAACCGCCCGCCCGATACGATTATTCTTGGGATGGAGAATGAGGCTGCGGGCGATTGGAGCGTCTAGCGAAAACCCTCCTTTCTGCTGGCCACGTGCGGGCAGTGGCGGTATGCTCGCAAACGTGAAAATTTTGCCACGGCCGGAGGTGATCCTGACTCATGAGAGCGATCTGGATGGTTTGGTGGCCGGCTTGCTTCTGCAACGCCTGGCCCAACATCTCTTCGCCGTCGTGGTTCCGCTCGAAGCTTTTCATTACAATAATTGGCGCTTGCGCGAGCCCCGCGAAAAATCGGGCTGGGTCTGCGATTTAAGTTTCGAAGCACGCCTTGATAAACCGAATTGGGTGGTGATCGATCATCACGCGACGGAACTCAAACCCACCAACGCCGTCTTGATCCATGACTTGGGCAAGTCCGCGGGGTTGCTCTGTTACGAGTTGTGCAAGGAGAATGGCCTGGGTTCGCCGGAGTTGGATCGCCTGGTGCATTTGAACAACGTGGCGGATTTATTTTTGGAGGATGATCCGGATTTCGTCGCGGCCAATGATTACGCAAACTTGGTTAAGACCTATCAGTTTTGGAATCTGCACGCGCTGATCGAAGGCAAATTGGAACGGTTGCTCGACCATCCGTTGCTCGAGGTGATCTCGGTCAAGCGGCGGATCGAGGACCCGATGGGCCTGGAATGGAGCAAGGCCAACATCCAGGAAATCAGTCCTACCGTCGGATATGTCGATACGGTGGTGGGCAACACAAATTTGATTGTGCATCAGTTGCTGGAGAAACAGGCAACCAAGTATCCGGTGTTGATGACGCTCTTTCGCAAGGCCAACAACACGGTGGTGGTCAGTTTGCGCAGCCGCAACGGCGAGGCGCTAAAGGTGGCGGAACTATTGCAAGGCGGCGGCCACGCCAACGCCTGCGGAGCGACGTTGCCGCGATCTGTCAAGAGCGTTCCCAGCGCGATCGAGTACCTGCGCTACCTGCTGGACACGTCGCCCAAGAAAGAGCCGCCTCTGAATAGCCTGGAAGGACTTTTTGTCGGCCTGGAAATCAAGCGCTGACTCTAAATCCGCCAGTTGGATGTTGAGCAGAATGGGAAGCCACAGATTGACACAGATAGACACTGATTTTTCAAACAAACCGGTTTCGAGCGTTGGGTGACTTCGTTTGGTTCCGCAATTACTTCTGATCTGTGCCCGTCTGTGTTCGTCTGTGGCCTCAACAGCGTCTTTAGAATCGGGCATCGTTTATAGACGCAGGTGTGCCCACAAATTATCCGGAGCCAGCCTCATGTTGATAAAGAAAGGGCCAAAATCTCCGTAGCGCGCGCTGACTTCGTCGAAGCGCATTTCATAGACGATCTCCTTGAGCGCGTCGAGTTGGTGGGCCATCAGCGTGACGCCCCATTCCCAATCGTCCAGGCCGGTGGAGCCGGTGATGAGCTGGGAGACGCGCCCGGCGTATTTGCGCCCGACGCGGGCGTGGCCGGCCATCAATTTCTTGCGCGTGGCGAAGTCGAGCGAATACCAGTTGTCCGCGCCGGCGCGCCGTTTGCTCATGGGATAGAAGGCCATGACTTCCCAATCGGGCATTTCGGGGTAAAGCCGATATTTTTCGTATTGACGCGTGCGCTCGCGCAATTCGCCCAGTCGTTTTTGGAAGGCCTCGCTCTCCGGCTCGAGCTTTTCCTGTTCGAGTAGCAGTCGGCGGTGGTCGTCATCCGTCTGTCCGTATTCGGTCAACTCAGTCACGCTCAAATAGGAGAAAACTTTAACGAGAACGCCCGCTGGAAAACAGGCTTCCAGTTCGCGATGCATCTGGCTGAGTTCAGCGAGACCCGAGGCGAGAAGAAAAAATGCGAAATCGGCTTTGCCGCCGACGTTGGCGTAGGTGGTCAATCGGGGATGGCACGGATTGGCATTCGACACGCAAAGATGTTCCAGGCGCCGGCGGCTGCGCCCGGATTCTCCGGCCGCCAAGGCCCCCCAGCCCCTGCGATCCACGCGGTAAAAAAGGTGCATGGCGTGAAGGCCCTGATCCAATTTGATGACGGGAAGACTTTGCATGGAATTATTCGACGGCGAGGATTTGTTCGAGCAACTGCGGCAACTGTTCAGCGAGGCCGGAATCAGCCGCCAATAGAGTCACGCCGGCAGTGCGGGCCTGGCCTTGCGCAGTGGCATCGGGTGTGCGCGCAAAAGCCAGCACCGGGATGTGCTGCGTGGCGGGATTGGTTCTCAACTTGGCGACGGCAGTGCAGACCTCAGGCGCCGGCGCCAGCTCCGCGATTACGACCAGTGGCATATCGCTTTCAGAAACGTCCGGCAGGAGCGCGGGGCTGCTGGCCGATTGGACGCGATAGCCCAAGTCCTGCAGAAGCCCTGGCAGTTGGCTGCCGGGCATTAAATTCGAGTAGTAAACGAGAGCCAAAGGCTTGCTCATGGGAAGCAAAATGGCGCAGGGGGAGGAAAATTGCAAACCATCGCAAGCAGGGGCGCGCTTTTTCAGCGATCCTGCAGGCTGTGGACCCATTGGATGGCGTGCTGGAGCAATTGCGTGCCGTCTTCCAATTTAAGTTTCTCCTTGATGCGGGCGCGATAGGATTCGACTGTTTTGATGCCCAAATGCAACTCCTCGGCAATGCGCCGCGTGCCCTGCCCACGGCCAATCAGTTGGAACACTTCCAATTCGCGGTCGGTCAGGCGTTCGATGGCCGACTTCTGGGTGTCGGTGCGGCCAAGGACCATTTTGTGGACCATGCGCGACGCCATTTTTTCGCTGATGTAGATTTGGCCGCTCAATACTTGACGGACAGCCAACAGAATTTTCTTGGTGGCTTCCTGCTTGGTGATGTAGCCCTTGGCGCCGGCGCGCAGGACGCGTTCCGCATAAAGCGATTCGTCGTGCATGGAAAGAACGAGCACGGGCAGCGACGGGAGGCGTGCTTGCAAATCCTTGACCAACTCAAGGCCGTGCGTGTTTTTAAGCGAGATATCGGCCACCACGATGTCTGGCTTGGTCTCCTCAATTTTGCGCAACGCTTCCTGAGTATCTTCGGCTTCGCCACAAACCATCAGATCATCTTCGCGTTGGATCAATTGGGAAAGCCATTCGCGCACCAGCGGATGATCATCAACGAGGAAGACCTTGGCCTGGGTTCGTTCGGGTTTGATGCGCACGGACATCTTCCTTCTTTACCACATCAGACCGGGAAAGGAAATGAAAAATTAGTGACAAATCGCGGCATGGATGGCATATTCACCCTTGTCATTATGAAAGCCGCGAAACAAAGCGTGTCGCGCCCTTTGGCTTTCACGCTGATAGAATTGTTGGTGGTCATTGCCATCATTGCTATTTTGGCGGCCCTCTTGCTGCCCGCACTGGCGCGAGCCAGAGCTAAAGCCATCGAAGTTTATTGCAGAAATAATTGCAAGGAATTGACCGTCGCGACTTTTCTCTATTGCAATGATAATTCAGATGTCTATCCCGTCTGCGCCGCCGGCTCCGATTTTGGGTTTGATCAGGCTGATTGGATTTACTGGCGAACGAATCCGCCGGCCATACTTTCCAACGGCCTGGTGGCGGCGACGCTGCCGCTCAGCCCGGTGATCCAGGAAATGGGCAGCCGGAACAATGTCAATATACTTCGTTGTCCCATGGACGTGGATGATGCGGCGCGAGGCATCCCGAACGCAGGGCAGATCTATCCTTACAGTTATCAGATGAATTGTCTTGCGGCTTATAACGGCCCTCTTCCCGTCGTAGTCATTGAGCAGCAGGAGTATTTCGGTTGTGAATCTTTCGGGTTCATGTCCGTGGTCGATCATGTCGGCGACACAGGTTCCTCTCTATTCAAAGGCGCCGACGCGCGCAATCCTTCCCTGAAAATTCTGTGCGCGGAATCCGTCACTCATCTCGAAGCCTGGGATGCTCCTATATGGGACTTGGCCGGCACTTTTGGCGCCCCCAACGTAGCTGAAGATGGACGCTTTGCGGCCGTAAACTTACCGGAAATGGGCCTCCCGATTTACCCTCCGCCCCAACCTACCCCGAAAAACTATCTGACCTGTCGTCACGGCAGCGGCCGGAATTCAGCCGACCAGGTAGCCGGCCAAGCCAACGTGAGCTTTGGCGACGGCCACGTGGCGATGGTGCCGTGGACTTTCGGTACGAATATAGCGAATGTGGACGCGTCGTACTAGACCCGCGCCATTGACGGTTGCGTCTGCTCACCAACTTTCGACGGAATCCGCCGCGAAGATTTTTTCGAGCAACGCTTTGTATTCCGGCTTCGGCTGGCTCAAGTCCACCACTTCAACTTTGTTCTCGCCCGTGTTTTTCTGCCGGGCGATCAGGTCACGCGCCAGAGCATCGTCCGGGCGCGTCAAGATGTGCAGGACGTTCCTCATGTTCAGAAGCGAAGCACGCAACTGCAGGCCGCGGCCAGCCCGGCCAATTGTTCGTCAGATATCTCCTCGAACGGCAGTGACGCCTGGCCGATTGCGCTCAGTGCCGCGGCGCCTTTTTGTGCGTAAACCGGCCGGCCCGATTCCAGCAAGACCGGCAGATACCGTGCGTAATCCTCCCCGTCCTTTAGCTCCTCGGCCTGTTCGCCCAACACCAATACTGCCGCCTCACGCAGATAGAGAGTAACCTCGACTTTCTTCCACGCGCTCACGCCGGCAGCGATGCGCACTGCCTCAGGCGGACGTTCGCTATGGCGCGGATCGCTTTCGATGATAATGAGGGCGCTGGGCTTCATCGCATGTGATCAGTTGAAGCTGACAAATCGGTCCGTAGTAGCCATCACATCGCTCAACAGGGCCAGGCCGGCATAGGTTACGTTTGGGCTTGGTCCCAAGCCACGCCGTTGCGAGCCATAGGCGCAGACGTAGAGCTTGAGCCCGCGCGCGGCCAGGGATTGCAGGCTGGGCTCAACGACGCCGCGCACGCCTTCGTCAACGCAGTAGAGATAGACTTCGGCTCCTTCTTCCAATGCAGCTTCGGCCAGCCGCACTCCGTGTTGAAAACCCGGTTCGCCGGGGGACGAGGAAAGAAGCAGGCCCAATTTTTTGCCGCGCAAAGACATCGCGGCCATGGTAGGCCCGGCGCTACGGGCTGTCAAACGAGCAGGGAAAACTTCCGTTCGTTTTTCTTTACGTCAGGCGGATTGCCCCTACACTGCGGATATGATTTCGCTCGAGTCCAACAGCCTTTTTCGAGACCTTTCCCACGGGGAACTGGAACTGCTCCGCGGGGCGACCCGCGAATTAACCTTTGCGGCCAATCAACCGATCTTCCGCCAGGGCGATCCGGGCGATGGCATCTACTTTGTCAAAGCGGGCTTGGTGCAAATCGCGACCACCGTCAGCACCGGCGAATCCAAAGAACTGACGAAGATCGCCCCAGGCGATCTGTTCGGTGAAATGGCCGTATTGGACAGCGACCCGCGTTCGGCCAGCGCCACGGCCGATAAGACAACGACCGTTTATTTCATCAGCCGCGAGGAATTGCTTAAGTTACTGGAGCGCATCCCGCGCCTTTCCGCGGCTCTGGTGCGTGAGATCAGCCGTCGTATGCGCACGTTCAATGACAAATATGTACGGGAAGCCTTCGAGGCGGAACGTCTGCAACTGGTCGGCCGTTTTGCCAGTTCAATTGTGCATGATTTGAAGAACCCCTTGAACATCATCGGCATCTCCTCGGACATGGCTTGCATGGCTACCTCCACGCCGGAATCGCGCGCGGTGGCCAAAGTGCGCATCCGCAAACAAGTCGAGCGCATCAGCAACATGGTCAGCGAATTGCTGGAATTCACCCAGCGCTCCAATACGAACGTTATTCTCGCTCAATTGAGCTACAAGTCGTTCGTCGAGCCGTTGCTGGACGAAATCCAACAGGAGATCGCGCTGAAATCGGTCAAGCTCGAACGCCTCACTCCAGTTCCTGATGTTCTCGTGCGTATCATTCCACAGCGTCTAAGCCGCGTCTTTCACAATCTCATCGGCAACTCGGCTGATTCGGTAGCGGAGGGTGGCGCAGTCAAAGTGCGCTTCAGTGTCAACGACCAGGAAGTGGTCACGGAGTTGGAAGATACCGGCAAGGGCATCGCGCCGCAAATGCTGGACCGTCTTTTCCAAGCCTTCGCCACTCACGGCAAAGCCAACGGGACCGGCTTGGGCTTGTCGATCTGCAAGAAGATTATCCAGGATCATCGTGGCCGAATCAGTGGCCGCAATGTTCCCGGTGGTGGCGCGCTTTTCAGCTTCAGTTTGCCTCTGGGCTCGACTGAAACGAAGGCCTTCTAGGACCTTCGGCCCTCGAAGATGAACCGCATCCGACTGTTGTCCGAGCAGGTGGCCAACCAGATCGCGGCCGGCGAGGTCATCGAACGTCCGGCTAGCGTCGTCAAGGAACTGGTTGAAAATGCCCTCGACGCCCATGCCACTCGGCTGACGGTTGAGATCCAAGCCGGCGGGCGCAGCCTCATGCGCGTGACCGATGATGGCGTCGGCATGAGCCGCGACGATGCCTTGCTTTGTCTGGAACGCCACGCCACCAGCAAAATCCAGAAGGCTGAGGATTTAAGCTCCATCGCTACGCTTGGTTTTCGCGGCGAAGCCTTGCCGAGCATCGCCAGCGTCAGCCGTTTTTCCCTCACCACCCGCGAGCGCGATAGCGATTCGCCCGAGGGCACGCAAATCATCGTCAATGGCGGCAAGATCGCTTCCGTTCGGGCCTGCGGCAGCGCCCCGGGCGCCAGCGTTGAAGTGCGCCAGCTTTTTTTTAATCTGCCCGCGCGCAGAAAATTCCTGCGCGGCGAGGAGACCGAAACGGCCCACATCCGGCACTACCTGACTCTGGCCGCGCTGGCGTGTCCCGGGGTGGCGATGGAATTCATCAAAGATGGGCGGCCCGTTTGGCAATTCCCTGCTGTCAATACACATGATAAAATTGCGGCCCTGGGCGAGCGCCTGCGCGCCCTCAGCGGCGGCGGCGAGAAGCTTTTGCCGGTCGATTTTTCCGTGGACCTGCCCGCTTTCGTCGAGGATGAGGAAACCGAAGAGCCGTCGGACGCGCCGTCGAGGTTTTCGGTCTGGGGTTTCATGGGCGCGCCCGGAGTATCGCGGGCCACGCGCGAGGACCAGCATCTTTTCGTCAATCGTCGGCCAGTGGAGAATCGCGGCCTCAATTTCGCCCTGCTCGAAGGTTATCACACCGCGCTGATGAAAGGGCGTTACCCTGTCTGCTGCCTCTTCCTGGAAGTCAATCCGGCGGAAGTCGATGTCAACATTCACCCCGCAAAACGGGAGGTAAAATTCCACCGAGAAAAAACGGTGCGGCAACTGGTCGCCCAAGCCGTGCGTGAGACGCTGCTGAAGTTCCACGCTCCAGCGAAAGTCCATGTCGCTGCGCAGGCGGCCGCGCCTCCCCTGCCCCCCGTCGCCCAGCTTCCGGCTCCGTCGCGCCCCGTATCGGTCCGCTTGCCGGACTTGCCGAAACTCTATCCACCGCCACCTTCCGCCCCGCCGCTAATTTCGGTTCCCGCTTCTATTCCCTCGTCGGTTGCATCGACTGCACCGACTCAATCGCCCGCTCTTCTGCAAGTGCCGCTGCGCTTGGTTGGAGTGATTGGCCGCCTCTATGTCGTGCTCGAATCCGATCGCGGATTGGTGCTCCTCGACCAGCACGCTGCGCACGAACGCATTCTCTTCGAGCAAATGCTCCGGCGATTGGAAGACAGCGGCGCCGCGCCCTCGCAACGATTGCTGCTGCCGGAAACGGTCGAGCTGGCGGCGCGCGACGCGCAATTTCTGCGCGAACAACTGCCCGCGCTGGCCCGGCTGGGCGTCGGCTTAAGTGAATTTGGCGAGCGAACTTTTCTGCTGGACGCCTTGCCGCCGTTTGTCAAAGGCGGCCAGCCGCGCCGATTCATCCTGGAGTTGGTGGACGAATTGAAAGCGGCCGGCCAGGGCGTCAACGCCCTGCGTTTTGGGGAGCACGTCATCGCCAAAACCGTTTGCCGCCACGCTGTCAAGGCGAACGATCCTCTGGCCGGCGCGGAATTGGAGAATCTGGTCGAGGACCTGCGCCATTGCGCGATGCCCTACACCTGCCCGCACGGCCGCCCCACGCTGATCGAGATGAACTTCCGCGAACTGGAGAAAAAATTCGGGCGCTCGCAGTGAGAGTCGCCTCACGAGCGCGGCTTGAATTCCAAATTGGCAAAGGCGTTGTTGCCGAATTCTTGGCCGCCGACCGAAGCCGTCTCGGCGGCGCGTTGATCCGCCTCCACGGGACGAAGCTCTCTGGGGTGGGAATTGTTTGTCGCGGCCGCCGGAGGTGTGGATGCGGCCGGAAGCGGCGCCGTATGGTTGACTTCGATCCCCGATTCCCGAGGATTGCGGCCTCGTTTGGCGCGCGGCAGCGGGCTGAGCATGACGTTGATGCCTTTGCCAATGAGTTTGGCTGGCGCGTCAGGGTGCCCGAAAGGAGTCAGGCTTTGCACTAGTTTCTCCACCTGCTGGAAACCAAATTCCTTGTGCGCCATCTCGCGGCCGCGGAAGCGCAAGGTCACTTTCACCTTCATGTCTTCGCACAAAAAATCGACCGCGTGCTGCTGCTTGACTGCGAAATCGTGCGGGTCGATGTTCGGGCTGAGCTGGATTTCCTTGACCTTGTTGGCGTGCTGATGTTTGCGCGATTCCTTCTCCCGCTTGGCCTGTTCGTAGCGGAACTTGCCGAAATCGACCAAGCGGCAAACCGGCGGCACGGCATTAGGGTTGACTTCGACCAAATCGACGCCCTTGGCACGGGCCATCGTGATGGCTTCGCTCAAGCTTATGACGCCAAGATTTTTCTGGTCGCCGTCGATGACCCGGACCTCGCGGGCGCGGATTTTCCCGTTGACACGCGCAAGCGGGACGGGCGGAGAAAAGGAACGAGAGGAAAAAGGGCGGCTCAAGCAGCCCTCGACGGTTCGAATATGTTCATGTACGATTCAACAATTGTTCAAACAACCGGGCAGTGCCCGATTACCAGCTATAATAAACCTTTTTCCGGCCCTTTTGCAAGTCAAATATTTCATCCTGAATAGGCATTGACGGGGGTGGCGGGACTCCTTAAAATTTTTGTTGCGAGTTAAATCCGTCCGAAGGTTGAGTTTGTCACAATGAATGGGCCGAGCGCCACGGAGTTCAATCTGGTTATTTCAGCCGACCAGCTGAAGCCCGCGTTGTTGATTTCCCTTTTGAGCGTGTGGGTCCTGGTCGGCGTTTTTTATTTCCTGAACACTTATACCCGGCGCCGCTATTTCAGCATCTGGACGGCGGCGTGGCTCTTCTACGCGCTCTGGCTGACTCTCCTTTGGGGACAACCCACACAGGGAACAGAACAACCGCCGCAGGATGTATCGCGCGGGCAGGTATGGCTGGCCGAGTGGTGCCTGTGTGTTTCGGCGGCATTCTTGCTTTGGGGCAGCTTTCGGTTCCTAGGCCAGCGTGTCAAACAAAGGCTTATTGCCTTGAGCCTCGGCTTTCTGCTGGTGTGGAGTTACGTGGACATCTACTGGCCAGACTTGACGCCTGCGGAAACCAAAGTTCATTGGTCGGTCTTCGCCTTTATCGGCCTGGCCAGTCTGATCACGGCCGTGGCCTTTTTTCGTTACCGCCGGATACGGCAATTCTTGGGGGCGTCCTTGTTGGCCGTCGGATTCTTGTTTTGGGGCGCGTATATGTGCGCCCATCCGGTCTTTGAAACCAAGACCCTGGCCGCCACCGGATTCCTGATCTCGGCCGTGCTGCAATTGCTCATCGCCGTCAGCATGATTATCCTGGTGCTGGAGCAGGTGCGTTACACCCACCAAAGGCGCGACCTCTTTGTGCGCGAGAAATTGCAGAACAGAGTCTGGTTCACCGAGGAACGCTACCAGCGCCTTTTCCAGCAAGCGCACGAGGCCATTGTCATCGCCGCCCGCAACGATCTGCGCATCATGGAAATGAACAGCGCCGCCGAAAGCCTCCTGGGCACCAGCGTCCGCCAAGCCACCACTCAGTCCTTGATCTCGTTCTGTCAAATAAAGACTTCCCCCGATAAAGTTCCGAAATCGGGCCATCAATGGTTCGAATTGATCTGCTCGCAGCAGCCGCTGAACCTGGTGCATCGCAACGGCACGCTCATCCCTGCGGACACCATCGGCGCGCCGGTGGAATTCGACGGGCAGAGCGCCTATCAATTCTTTTTTCGCGCCATCACCGATCGCTTGCGTTTGGAGCAGCAGTTGCGTCAAGCCGAAAAACTCTCGTCGATGGGTCAGATGATCTCCGGCGTCGCGCACGAATTGAACAATCCGCTGACGGTCATCGGCGGTTATCTGGAAGTCATCCTGGCCAGTCACATCTTGCCCGACAAGACGCGCGTGGATTTGGCCAAAGTCGCCCACGAGAGCAGCCGCGCCACGCGATTGGTGCGGAATTTTCTCGCCTTTGCCCGTTCGCAACCGGCGCATCGGCAAATGGCCAACATCAACGATTTGATCACCGGCGTGGTCGAGTTGCGAAAATTCGACTTGTCTCTCGCCAATGTCAAACTTGAGGCGGTGTTGGACCGGATTCTTCCCGCCACCAGCGTCGAGCCAGACCAAATCCAGCAAGTGCTGATCATCCTGATCAACAACGGCATGCAGGCAATGTCCGGCACGCCCGATCCGCGCCGCATCCGGTTGAGCACGACGCTCAACGAGGGAATCATCCGCATCACCGTCGAAGACAACGGACCAGGTGTCCCGCCGGAAGTCGAGTCCCGGATTTTCGAGCCGTTTTTCACGACGAAGGAAGTAGGCGTCGGCACCGGTTTGGGGCTTTCCATTGCGCACGGCATTATGTCCGAGCACGGCGGCCTGATTCGATACGAGCGCGCGGCGCTGGGCGGAGCAGCCTTCGTGCTCGAGCTGCCCATTGTCTCGGTCGAAGTGCCGCGAGACTCCACGCAAATCGAGAGCGCGCCGGCTGCTGATTTTGGCCAGGCCGCGCCGCGTATGGAGAAAATACTGGTGGTGGACGATGAAAAGGCAATCGTCGAGATGCTGGGAGAAATGCTGGGTCTGCTCGGCTACACGCCTGCCCTTTGCAATTCGGCGGGCGAAGGGCTGAAGAGGATTGGCGAGACGAAGTTCGATCTGGTGCTGTCGGACTTGCGCATGCCGGACATCGACGGCCCGCAATTTTACCGGAAGGCGATGGAGATCGACGCGCGCCTGGCGCGGCGGTTCATTTTTTTGACAGGCGACACCGTCAACGAAGACTCGAAGACATTCCTCAGATCGACCGGCCAACCATTCCTGGCCAAGCCATTCCGTCTGGCGAGCATCGAGGAAGTCACCCGGCAGACCTTGAGCGCGGCCTAGCGGAGCAAGGGTGAATCTCCATTTTTGCGCGGGCTTCATGCTGGAACTATCTGAAACTTTCTTGGAAATCAACGAGTTGCGTAAGGCGATCTTGAACTTTCGAGAACTCGACACGCAGGAAATAAGTGGAAATATCTGGAAAATCAACGACTTAGAGAGGGAAGCCTCGTAGCCGCCGACGTGAGTCGGCGGATTCTGGATGACGATGCGGCTTTGGTCGGTCGTCCGCAGCGGGCCTCGGCGGACACTGTTTGCGCGACTGCGCCCGGACCGCCGACTTACGTCGGCGGCTACGAGCGGGCTTGGCCTCGCCTTGACGCAGGCCCATCCAGATTCCTCAGCCCCTTCGACACTTCTATAATCGATCATGGGGACGAGTTTACGACAGTTCGCGAAAACCAAAAAACCTCCCGTAGGCTTTTTGGTATGATTTTTTTCGGAGGGTCTGAGTCGATGTTAATCACTGCCCCGCAACTACTTGCAACACAGAAAATCTCGAAAAATCGCCAAAACTCAAAAGCAAACTCGTTTTTTATTTCCTAAAACATCGATTTAGCTGCCAAAACGCCATAAAAAAGCCCCGTTTTTTATGTCAGTACTAATCTGTCACGAGGCGTTTTTGTGTTTAAGATGCTGCGGCTGAGTAAATTGCGGTGATTTCTGAATTTGCGTTTTTTCGAGCAAGAATCCGCCCCGTAGCCGCCGCCGTAAGGCGGCGGATTCTCGGAAATCGATGCTTGTAGCCGCCGTCGTGAGACGGCGGATTCTTGGATAGCGATGGCTTCTGTTCTTCGTCCGCCGCCTTACGGCGGCGGCTACATTCTACTGCGGGGTGGTGTAGTAGAAGCGGGCGGGGTAGGCGGGGGCATTGGTGTCGTCGAATTGCATGAGGCCGTTGGTGTCGGCCAGGACGCTGCCGAGGTCCAGCCAGTTGAGCAAGTCCACACTGGCTTCGATGTCAAAGCTCTCGCCGGGGGAGCCTTGCGCCTGCAAGATCACCGTGCCGTCCGAGCGTCGCTGGACGGTAATGGGGGAGTATTTGATGGTCACGATTTCCGTCCCACCTGCTGCCGTGCTGTCATAGCCGGTGACATAGACGTTGCCGTTGTTATCGACTGCGATGGCGTTGCCGGCGGCGTTGCCGCTGCCCGGACTGCTGTAGCGTTGCAGCCAGATTTGATTGCCGTTCGGACCGTATTTGATTGTTACGATGTCATTGGCGGAGTTGCTGCCTGGAGAGTAACCGGTGACGTAGCAGTTGTTGGCTGAATCGACTGCAACTGAAGTCGGGGAGGTCGAACCGAGGGGAGTCGATGGAAAATAATTCGTCCATACAGGAATCCCACTTGTGTTTAGCTTATATGTCCCAAAACCGTATGCTGTTGTTTGGTGATCATAGGCGAAGCACTGTCCGGTCACAAGCACATTTGTTTTCGCGTCCAAGGCTAGAGCGATTCCGCTACTATTACCGTTGTCGTTAGGGTCGGCGGACCAATCTAAATTGCCTTCGGATGAGTACTTAATCGTTTCGTAGACTTCGTCGTAACCCAAAAACTTGGCCAAGAGATACATGTTGCCTGTGCCGTCGAGCGCGGCCCCCCCAACTTGGACAGAGGGAATGGGACCACCTGGGTTATATGTTGGTGCCCAAAGCTGGTTGCCATTCTGGCCATACTTGACTATCTGCAACAGTACATAACATCCCGTGCTGTAACACACGTAGGTATAGGAGCCAGCAACATATACATTGCTGCTACTGTCCGCCAGCACCACTTGCGACCAAGCCGGGCCAACGGGGTCAAGATATGTCGTCTGCCAAAGATTGCTCCCTGCAGGACTCAGTTTCACTGTGCTGAAATTCGACCCAACGCCGGTCACGACAGGATTTCCACCCGGATCGATTGCTATTGCGCTACCATTGTAAGGAGCAGTCCAAAGCTGGTTGCCGTTAGCGTCGTACTTAACCGTCAGGGCACTGCCGGTTATAATAGCGTTGTTGTTGGTATCCAACACAAGGCCGGCGGGCACTGCGCTCGGGGCGTTGGTGTCGTCGTAACGGGCGGCCCATAATTGTGTGCCGTTAGGCGCATATTTAATGGTGACATAGCCAAGGTTGGTATTGGTGTTTTGGGAGAAACCAAGGACGTAAATGTTGCCAGTTGCATCAAGAGTCATTTTCACGGCTTGGTTCGTTCCGTTCAGGATGCCGTTGTTGTAATGGACGGCCCAGGCTTGCTGAATTTGAGAGATCGCCGAGAAAGGGAGCAGCCACACCAAGAAAAGACAGCTCGCGCCGAGTCGTAGAGAACGTGGAGAAGACGAGGTTTTGACAGGATGAACAGGATTTGGGAAGCCGTGTCCACCCCGGATCCGCCGACTTACGTCGGCGGCTACATGAACAGGATTTGCGGCGCGGTGTCTCGTAGCCGCCGACGTGAGTCGGCGGTCCTTGACGGTGGGCCGAGACTCCGTCGAGGCCTGACTAATCCTTGGCCCCTTAAATCCAGTCAGGGCTCGACAGAGACAGAACAAATTAAGAGCGGACCACTGTGCGGGCTGTCTCGCCCGACCAATGCGCGAGCATGAGCGCGGCCAGGAAGACCGAGGCGGGCCGATCAATTGCCGAGACATATTGTGTTTCCCCTTCCGAGCCCCCGGCGCGGTCAAACAAGCGGCTGGCAACGCAACGGGTTCCAAATCTGCTGACTCGCCCTGAGACTACCGACTATTTTTCGCGTTGTCAATCTGAATGACCCGGATTGCACGGGCGGAAGGCGCATCCGGCAAGGTCAAGCAGATGCGTAGCCGCCGACGTGAGGAGGCGGTGCAGGCGACGCGCGGCAAACCGCTTCAGCCCAGGGCGCGAGGAAGGGCGATTAGAACGCCTGGTTATCCGAGGGATCCGCCGACTTACGTCGGCGGCTACGGTGGCCGCTATTTGTTACAGGCTTGCCCTCGGTCGCTCGTTTGTTATTTTGCCCAAGATGAACACGCCGCCTACCAACTGGAATCGTAAGGATTTTCTCAAGATTTCAGCCGCCACGACTTTGGGGTTGGTGTTCTCTCCCATGCCGGTCATGGCCGGGCCTTTCACGCGCGAGGATTTCGATCACCTCGTTCCCGCCGATAAAAAGCTTTCGCCGGAATGGGTGAAATCGTTGTTCGAGCGTGGCACGTCGGAGATTCTGCGCGGCAACGATCTCAAATACGTCGGCATGCCGGTCGGCGGCATTGGCGCGGGGCAGCTTTATCTGGGCGGCGATGGACGGCTCTGGCATTGGGATATTTTCAATAAACATTTCCCAACTGGCTCCGAGCATTATGCCAAGCCCCTCACGCCATCTTCCCCGCTGACGCAAAAATTCACCTTGACAATCGGCGGCGACACTCGCGTGCTGGATCGCGCAGGATTTTCAGACGTTTCTTTTCGCGGCGAATATCCCATCGCCACGGTGGAGTACGCCGATGCCGCCGTGCCACTGGCCGTGAAGCTGGAAGCGTTCTCGCCTTTCATTCCGCTCAACACCGACGACTCCAGTTTGCCCGCCACAATTTTCCAATTCACCGCGCGCAATACCTCCGGAGCACCGGTTGACGCGACGCTGTCCGGCGAATTGGAAAATGGCGTCTGCCTGACTAATCGCTGGGTGGACGCGGTGTTGCGCAATCGTGTCGTTCGCCAACCCGGTCTGACCACACTTCTTTGCTCCGCGGAAAAAGCCGCGCCAGCGACGTCGCCGCGACCGGAAATTGTTTTTGAAAATTGGGACAAGGAAACTTACGAAGGCTGGACCGTGGAGGGCACGGCCTTCGGCAAGGGGCCGATCAAAAAAACGGACATGCCGTCGTATCAGGGAGACGTGGGCGGCAATTCGGATCGAGTGGCCAACTCGCACGCTTCCGCGCCCGGCGATACCGTTGAAGCAAGGGATGGCAACGTCGGCAAGCTGACCAGCCGCGAGTTCACGATCGAACGCCGCTTCATCGCGTTTTGGATTGGCGGCGGCAGGGCGCGATCGTCATCGCATTTGGGATTGACGCTGGTGGTCGATGGCAAGCCGGTGCATACGGCGTCTGGTGAAGACAATAACCAGATGTCGATGAAGCAATTCGATGTCCGCGCCTTCGCCGGCAAAACCGCGCACCTCGAAATCATCGACGACGCCACCGGCGGCTGGGGCCATACCGGCGTCGGGAAGATTACGTTCACGGATGATTTCGCGAGCGCCGGTCCTCTGGAAGATTTGCCGGACTACGGCACGATGGCCCTGTCCTTGTTGGGCGAACCTGCCGACCCGGCCAGCGCGGATGCGACGGCGCCGTTCTCGGAAAAATTGTCCGGCGCGCTCGGCCGCAAACTCAAGCTCGCACCCGGCGAATCGGCCACAGTGACTTTTGTAATCACGTGGTATTTTGCGAATCTTTCGCTCGCTGCCCCCTTGCAGAAGGCGGGACGCCATTACGCCACCAAATTTGATTCGGCCCAAGCCGTCGCGCAGTATGTAGCCGAGCAGTTCGAGCGGCTCGCCCGCGAAACGCGGTTGTGGCGCGACACCTGGTATGATTCGACGCTGCCATACTGGTTTCTGGACCGCACGTTCCTCAACACCTCGATTCTCGCCACCTCGACGACCTACCGTTTTGCGAATAATCGTTATTACGGTTGGGAGGGCGTGGGCTGTTGTGAAGGGACTTGCGGCCACGTTTATCAATACGCCCATGCGACGGCACGGCTGTTTCCGGATCTTGAACGCGGCACGCGCGAGCATGTTGATTTCGGCCTCGCGCAGCAAGCGGACGGCTCGATTCATTTTCGCGGCGAGTTCGACGACTTTCCCGCCATCGACGCCATGTCAGGGACGATCCTGCGCGCGCTGCGCGAACATCAGATGTCGGTGGACGCGGCTTTTCTCAATCGCACCTGGCCGAAGATCAAACTTACGATGCAATGGCTTATCGCCAAGGACGGCGACGGCGACGGCCTCATCGAGAGCAACCAGCACAACACGCTTGACACCGATTGGTTCGGCCCGGTGGCGTGGTTGAGCGGGCTGTATCTGGCGGCGCTGTCGGCGTCGGCGCAGATGGCCAGTGAAGTCGGCGATGCTGAGTTTGAACGGCAATGTCGCGGCATTCTGGAGATCGGGCCGAAGAACTTGGTCACGCAACTTTTCGACGGCGAATATTTC
>DASYNM010000159.1:0-19896 GCA_036008545.1 Verrucomicrobiia bacterium | reverse complement strand
GACCAGCGCCAGCTTCTCGACGGGGTTTCGCTATATATGACCTTTCGGCAATTCGGGGCCTCACTGGGCGTGGGCTTGCTAACGATATTGATTGAACAAAGGGAGACGCTGCATTCTTCTCGTTTGTTTGAACACTTGCGTCAGTCCAGCATCCTGACTCAGGATCGGCTTGCCGGGTTGAATGCCTATTTGGCCTCACATTTGGGAGATGGCATGGTAGCTGCCCGTGCGGCGGCAATTGGGCTGTTGCGGGGGGCGGGCGTAAAACAAGCGACCACGCTTAGCGACGCCGACGCCTTTCTCTTCATGGCGTTTGTTGGTTTGGTTGCGTTGTGTTTCCTTCCGCTAGTTGCCCCCGCGCCGGGGCAACCATCAGGACAACAAAGCAAGCCGGGAACCGCCCCTAATTCTGACAAGGCGGTCCATCCCGGTCCGGCAGGTCCTTCATCGCAAGCAATTACTACATGAGCGAGATGCCAACATCTGAAACAACTCCTGGCAAACCGGCCCCACCTGCGGTTCCAGTGAGTCAGGAGACGGGCCCAAAGCCGCCTCCGCGCGGATTTTTGAGGAAGTATGGCATTGGTCTTTTGGCCATATTAATTGCCATCGGCATCTCTCTTTATTTTTATTTGCCCGGTTTCTACGAGGAGGAAACAGATGATGCATATGTTGAGGGTCACGTTGTGTCCGAAATGCCCAAGCTGCCGGCCTATGTAGTCACGTTGCATTTTGACGATAACACCAGGGTCAACGCCGGCGACCTGCTCGTGGAATTGGATCCGCGCGATTATCTGGTGGCGTCCAATGTAGCCCGCGCCAATCTTGCTGTGGCCGAAAGCACACTTCTCGAGGCTCGTTCCGAAGTTTTGGTGGCGAGCGCCAATGCAAGCGACGCCAAGGCCAATGTTGAATTGGCCCAAGCCAACGCCACGCTGGCCGTCGCGGATTTGAAACGCTTCCGCGCGGTTTCCGATACCAGGGCCGTGTCCAGCGAGCGACTCGACACGGCTCAAGCCGCCGCCGATGGGGCCCAGGCCACGCTGGATGCGGCAAAAGCGAAGGCCATCGCAACCGCATCTCTGGTGGAGGTGGCACACGCAAAAGTCAAGACGGCCGAGGACTCCGTGGAGCAGTCCCGTGCTTTGCTGGCGCGCGCGGAATTAGACTTATCATACACAAAAATGTTCGCGCCGATTTCCGGCACCATCGCCAACAAAAACGTCGAACCTGGCAATTATGTACAGCCGGGCCAGCTTTTGTTCTCCATCGTCCCCGAAGAGCTTTACGTGATAGCGAATTACAAGGAGACGCAATTGAAGCGGATGCGCCCGGGTCAAGAAGTGATTGTGCGTGTGGACGCATTCCCCGACGTCAAATTGCGCGGGCACGTGGACAGCCTGCAGCGTGGCACCGGGTCGCGTTTTGCCTTGTTGCCGCCTGAAAATGCCACTGGGAATTTCGTCAAGGTCGTCCAGCGAATGCCTGTCAAAATCATTTTCGACAAGCCTGAGGAGGCGTTGCCTTACCTCTCGCCTGGAATGTCGGTTGAGACGAAATTATATTTTTCAAAGGAGGCACAGTGACCTCAGCCCATTCGATTATTGGAGCGCGAGATTGGCCCCTCGCGCGATCAGCTCTTAGCAGGAGCTTCCGTCATATTTCCACCGTCGCGGCCCTAATATTCATCCTGGCAGGTTGCACCGTCGGTCCAAACTACAGTGTGCCGAAGCCTGCCTTGCCGGCAAAGTTTTCCGAATCCACCGTCCCGGTAACTGCGAGCAATAGCGTCCCCGCTTTATCTGAAAGTTGGTGGGTTGTGTTCAATGATGCAACTCTGAATGAACTGATGCAGGAGGCCATCCGCTCCGCGCCTGACCTCGCGATAGCCAATGCGCGCGTCCTTGAAGCCCGGGCTTTACGGCGATTTGTCGGCGCGGACCAGTACCCAACCGTGGATTCCGAAGCTTCTTATGCTCGAAGCCGCGGCAGCGTCGGACTTCCCATCGGCATTCCACCCGGGGGGCTGGGTTCCGGTGTGGATAGTAGTCTTTGGCAGGCGGGCTTCGACGCCTCTTGGGAAGTTGACGTTTTTGGCGGCGTGCGACGCAGGGTCGAATCGGCTAACGCAGCATATCAGGTTGCAGTGGAGTCCCGGCGCGATGTGGCTTTGACTCTGTTTGCGGAGATATCCCGCGACTATATGGATCTGCGTTCCACCCAAAGACAACTTGCGGTCAGTCGTGACAATCTCGCCATTGCGCGTGATTTATTGTCTTTAGTCCGATCTCGCTTCAATGCCGGTTTAGCTTCCAGCCAGGACGTTAGCAAGGCCCAAGCCGATGTCGCCGCGGCCGAAGCGCAGATTCCAGTGCTAGTCAGGGACGAGCATGCTTCAATTTACTTGATAGGGGTGCTTGTCGGAAGGAATCCAGAAGAGCTATTGGCCGAGCTTAGTGAACCAAAATCGCTTCAGAGCATGGTTCCTCCGGATGTTCCGGTGGGCTTGCCGTCTGACTTGCTCCGACGCAGACCTGACATCCGCGTCGCCGAACGCCGTGTGGCATCCGAAAATGCCAAGATAGGGGTCGCGAAGGCCGACCTATATCCCCACTTCTATCTGACCGGCGTAACTGGCCTCGAAAGCTTGAGTTTCAGCTCCTTTTTCAATATCGCCAGCGGCTATTATTCAGTTGGACCGGGAATCACTTGGAAAGTGTTCGATGCGTCCAAAGTGCGCTCTGAAGTGTTGATGGAGCGAGCCAGAACCGACCAAGCTGCCGCCGCATTCCAGACGACAGTGCTAAGCGCGTTGAAAGAGGTCGAAACAGCATTGGTATCATACGCACAAGCACAAGCACGCCACGATTCACTCGCAGGTGAGGCTGAGGCCGACCAGAAAACTTTGGAACTCTCAAGACAGCTCTACAATAGGGGAGTGCAGGATTTCTTTGTGGTGCTTGAGGCTGAGAGGAGTTTGAACAGCGCACAATACGAATTGGCAACAAGCGACAGGGATACCGCGGTCGCGCTGATCTCTTTATACAAATCCCTTGGGGGCGGTTGGACTAGCAAAGAACAGTGAACGCAGACTCGCTGTCAGTGCGGTTGACGCCTCAGTGGAATTTTGAGCTCAATGAAACACAAGGCTGCGGTCCTGCGGTTGGATATTCCCCTTGGACTAGACCGTCTTGGATCATCATCGGGGATGGCCGGCACGCTTGTGTAATTCCAGTAGCGCACCTTCACGGCGGTGGACTGTCGTCTCGCGTGCGGGGGCGCGTCAATGTTGCGGCCTCAACTGATGGTGTGAACATGCCGGATCACATCAGCCCTTTACATGGGTGGGGGCCGAAAGCTTGGGTACAGCGCGAACTACTCGTCTAGGGCGCCAGGCACTTTCTGTTTGGGCTCGCGGCGGCATCGGTTCTAAGTTCCGGGTGGTTCGCTTGGAACCGGTTCGGACGCCCAGGCGTCGGTTGGAGTCTGCGCCACGCCTGGGTAGGCGGTGTACCCTGCCAGATGGGCGAGATTTACAACCCCAACACCGCCCTCGCGCAGCCTCATGTGAAAACTACCTTTGGACAACAGGAATTGCATGAACGACTGGCTCTCCGCAGGCAGTTTGACCGGGACTTCAACCATCAGAAAGATTTGGCTGCCGCCAGCGATGCGCAATTTGAGAAATGACACCAAAAGGTCACCAACCGGTGTGGGTTGTTTGCGCTTCGCCATGAGCGCCGGCTGTTCCAGATGCACATGCTTCTTGAAATCCGCCTCTGACAATTCAACGATATCGGAGTAGCCGCCCGGGAATCCCCAGCACTCGTAGGTTTTCTGAATGAAATCCAGGCGCAGAATTTGAGAGGAGACAAATACTGACTTAGAATACTCGCCGGCGAAAATCAGGCGAGGCTGGGAAAATAGTCGCGAGGGATCGATTTTCTCCCAGATTCGCGCAACCTCGGTTTCGTCGGTGGAGCCAAAGGACTCAATCGAACCGTCCGTCAAGTGTACACGAACGATGAGTTTTGGCCTTAATGATCCGATGCCGTCTTTTGCTTCCATATCGTTCTTGCTTTCTTTTGGCGGAGTTTACCTTAAGTCAATTTTTTCTGCAATATTGTCGCGACTAGGATTGCCTCCTCCTTAACTGTTCCTTCGCTGCCGCCACCACATGATCCGGCTCGAAACCAAACTTTTTCTGCAGCTCCTTGAGCGGGGCCGAAGCTCCGAATGTGTTCATGCCAATGACGCTACCCTCGCTGCCAACATATCGTTCCCAGCCAAGGGTCGAAGCTTGTTCAATGGCCACGCGCGCTTTCACTTTGGGCGGTAAAACGCTATCTCGATACTCCTTCGATTGATGTTCAAAGATATCCCAGGACGGCATCGAAACCACGCGTGAACGAATGCCTTCAGCGAGTAATTCTTCGTGGGCCTCGATAGCAAGACTCACTTCGCTGCCAGTTGCAATTAGGATGATTTCGGGATTGTCACCGGGCGCGTCAGCCAATACATAAGCCCCCCGCGCGACACCCGAGGCGGGCGCGTATTCGGCGCGATCCAGCGTCGGCAATGGCTGGCGCGACAGCACGAGCACGGCTGGCTGGTGGCGGAGTTGCATGACGCAACGGTAAGCCTCTACGACTTCATTGGCATCGCCGGGCCGCAACGTGACCAGGCCGGGAATCGCGCGCAGAGTAAGTAGTTGCTCCACGGGTTGATGCGTCGGGCCGTCCTCGCCGTCGCCCATCGCGTCATGAGTGAAGATGAAAATTGACGGTATTTCCATCAGTGCCGCGAGGCGTATTGCCGGTTTGGCGTAATCGCTGAAAATGAAAAAGGTCGCGCCGAAGGCCCGCAATTTGGAAAGCGCAAGACCATTCACCGTCGCCGCCATGGCGTGTTCACGAATGCCATAATGCAAATTCTTCCCGCCGGGCGATTCAGGCTGGACGTTCCCTGCGCCTTCAAAGGTCAGAGTGGTTTTATTAGATGGGCCAAGATCGGCCGAGCCGCCGATCAGCCACGGTATATTTTGCGCCAGCACGTTCAGCACCTTGCCGGAAGCCTCGCGCCCGGCCAGGCCCTTTGAATCCGCCGGAAAAACGGGAAGGTTTCTATCCCAGCCGCCAGGGAGTTCGCGACGTTGCATCTGATCTATTTCAGTTGCAAGTTCGGGAAAATTTGCGCGGTAAGCGGCGAAGAGTCCCGTCCATGTTTTTCTGGCTTCCGCGCCCCGCCGACCGATTCCGGCGGCGAAATGTTCACGGATTCCGTCTGGCACAAGGAACTTCGCGTCCTCGGGCCAGCCGTAACTGCGTTTGGTCAGACGAATTTCCTCATCACCCAGGGGTTCGCCGTGAGCTTCGGCGGAGTCCTGTTTGTGCGGAGAACCATAGCCGATGTGGCTGTCGAGAACGATGAAGGTGGGCCGGCTCTTTGTTTTCTGGAAAATAGCAAGTGCGTGCTCGATACGATCAATGTCATTGGCATCGCCCACGCGCAGGACGTTCCAACCGTAGGAGAGGAACCGCGCCGCCACATCTTCCGTGAAAGCGATGCGCGTATTGCCCTCGATGGTGATGTGATTGTTGTCCCAAATCCAACAGAGGTTGTCGAGGCCCAGATGGCCCGCCAAAGAGGCTGCTTCGGAGGCGACTCCCTCCATCATGCAACCGTCGCCGCAAACGGCATAGGTGTTGTAGTTAAAGATTTCAAACCCAGGCTTGTTGTATCGGCTGGCAAGCCATTTTTGGGCGATGGCCATTCCTACGCTTGTGGCGACTCCTTGCCCAAGCGGGCCTGAGGTGGTTTCAACCCCCGAAACCCAATGATATTCAGGATGCCCAGGGGCCTTACTGCCCAGTTGTCGAAACCGGCGGATATCATCGAGCGTCACCGATGGCTGTCCGAGTTTTTCATAATCGGCATTGACGGCTTGCACGCCAGTGAGGTGCAGGATTGACCAGAGCAACATGGAGGCATGACCATTGGAAAGAACGAACCGGTCGCGATTAGGCCAAATTGGGTCCTGTGGGTCAAAGCGCAGAACACGGTTCCAAATCGTGTAAACGAGCGGTGCTAGCGCCATGGGCGTGCCAGGGTGACCGGACTTCGCCGCTTGGACGGCATCCATCGAAAGCGTGCGGATCGTATTGATCGCCTGCTGAACCATTTTATCTTCTGTCATAAGAACTCCCTCCTATTTGGCGGATTCTGGTTGGACTTCCAGCGCAGCTACCTTGCGCAGTCGGCGCATGTGCCGCTCAGCTTGACTGAACTTGGCAGCCAGAAATGTTTGAACCAAGTCCCACGCTAATTCAGGTCCTTCAATGCGCCCGCCTAAACAAAGCACATTGAGATTGTCGTCCTCAACGCCTTGCCTGGCCGAGAAATGATCTTCGATCAGACACGCGCGAACGCCTCTGATTTTATTTAGACAAACCGAGGCGCCGACGCCACTACCACAAGCGGCCACGCCACGATCCAATTTTCCCGCAGCCACCGCTTGGCCGAGTGGTGTGACAAAGTCCGGATAGTCATCGTCCGGCGTCAATTTGTGGGCGCCAAAATCGACTACTTCATGGCCAGCCTCTCGGAGGCGGACGGCTAATTTCTCCTTCAGTTCGAAGCCACCGTGATCGGTGGCGACTCCAATTCGCATAAGTTTCCTTTCTCTCAGTTCGGCTTGGCATCCCCGGCCGCGGCGCGATCCGCCAGTACTAGGGCTTGTCCTTGGCGCACGCGACCCGCCGGAATGGAGGCGTCGCCACGTTGCAATCGGGTGAGCATTTGGGCCTTGTCCGGCCCAGTTACCACCCACAGAATGCGGCGGGAACGGTTCAGCATGGGATAGGTCAGCGTCATCCTTCGTCGCTGCTGGTAAAAGCCCGTCACAGCAACATCCCTGTCGGTAATCTCGAGGACTGGATCACCCGGTACGAGCGACGCAGTGTGACCGTCCGGCCCAAGGCCCAAATGAACCAAGTCCAGGACAGATGGTGAGCCGGCAATTTGTTGGAGCAGCAGGGCATATTTCGCTGCGGCGGCTTCCAAGTTCTCTTCTTCCACGGGCATGGCGTGGATTTGTTCAGGCGGCAGCGGCGCGTGTTCGAGCAGACTTTCCCTCAAATGCGTCAGGTTGCGATCCGGGTCGCCAGCCGGCGCCACCCGCTCGTCCACTTGCACGACATGTACGTTTTTCCACGGCACCGGTTCCTTGGCCAAAGCGCGCAACATCTGCCAGGGAGTATGGCCGCCGCTGACGGCCATGACGAAGAAACCCCGCACTCGCACTGTAGTCGAAGCTTCCGCTGCGATAATTTTCGCCGCCTCTTTGGCGACGGCATCGGAATCGGCCAACACTTGGATTTTCATAGGAGAGATTTCATCCGTTGACGACCGGGTTGGACCATCCACCTGGCGGCGTGACCGATTCGACTTCCGCCGGGCCCCAAGTCTTTGGTTCGTATTCGTGCGACGGGGTTCCTGCCTTCAGCACCGGGTCAACGATGCGCCAAGCCTCTTCGACATAATCCTCGCGGGCGAAGAGCGTGGCATCGCCCGCCATCGCATCGCTGAGCACCCGTTCATAAGCGTCCATCTCGTTGGCGCAAGGCTGACGGCTGGCCAGCAGTTCCGATAGTTCGCTCACCCCAATATTCGTCGGCGAAACAACATTCAAACCGAACGCCAGCACGACGTCCGGACTGATGCGTAACCGGACATAATTGGACTTCAGGTCGTGATTCTTATACATCGTGGGCGGCTGGCGTAACCGGATCAGAACTTCGGTGCATGTAACGGGCAGACACTTCCCGGCGCGGATATAAAACGGAACTCCGCGCCAACGCCAGGAATCGACATAGAGCTTGAGGGCTGCAAATGTTTCGACTTGGGAATCGGGCGCCACACCCGGCTCCTGTCGATAACCCCGGAACTGACCCCGGATCAGGTCTCTCGCATCAAGCGGCGCGATGGCCTTGAGAACTTTCACTTTTTCATCCCGGATGGATTCGCTGTCCGCGCGGACGGGCGGTTCCATGGCCAGATTCGCCAGCACTTGAAACAGGTGATTCTGCACCACGTCACGAACGGTGCCGACCTGCTCGTAAAACGAACCCCGGCCTTGCACACCGAAATTCTCGGCCATCGTGATCTGCACGCTTTCGACATGAGAACGATTCCAAAATGGCTCAAGCACGGCATTGGCAAAGCGGAAGAAGAGCATGCTATTGACAGGTTGCTTGCCGAGATAGTGGTCGATGCGAAAGATCGATTTCTCATCGAAGGTTTGGAGCAGTATTTGATTCAGGGCTTGGGCTGAGGGGAGGTCGCGACCAAAAGGCTTCTCGATGATGACCCTGGCGTTGCGGGCGCATTCCGTCCGCGATAATTGCTCTACGACAGTGCCAAACGCCGCGGGCGGTATGGCAAGGTAGTAGGCCGGCTGCTCAGCAGAACCGAGTTGGCGACAAAGTGCCTTGTACATCGCCGGATCGTTGTAGTCGCCACCAGCGTAGCGCAGCAGGCCGCACAATTTTTCAAACGCCGCCGGGTCCACTCCTCCGTGCTTCTCCAAGCTGTCCCTAGCCCGCGCTTTGAGGCGGTCCAGACTCCAGTCCCCTCGGGCCACGCCGATGACTGGCACGTTGAGGGTGCCGCGTTTGACCATGGCCTGCAAGGCCGGGAAAATCTTCTTGAAGGCAAGATCTCCAGTGGCCCCAAAAAATACCAAAGTGTCGGAATGGGGAATGTTCATGGTTTTTTATCTCCTGTCTTTTCCAGATGTCCGCCGAAGCCAAAACGCATGGCGGATAGCAGTTTGTCCTGGTAATCGGCCTCGCCTCGCGATGTGAACCGCTCGTACAAAGCAGAGGTTAGCACTGGCACCGGCACCCCTTCATCAATCGCCGCTTTGATAGTCCACCGGCCCTCGCCTGAATCCGAGACGCGGCCGGCAAATTTCGAAAGTTTCGGATCCGCAGCCAGCGCGGTGGCTGTCAAGTCGAGCAACCACGAGGCGATGACGCTGCCCCGCCGCCAAACTTCGGATACGTCGGCCAGGTTTAGTTCGTATTGATAACGTCCCGGGTCGCGCAACGGCGTGGTTTCCGCGTCGGCCTCGCCTTGTTGTTTGCCGATATTGGCGGAATTTAAGACACCCAAACCCTCCGCATACGCGGCCATGATGCCGTACTCGATGCCGTTGTGAACCATCTTGACAAAGTGACCGGCGCCATTCGGGCCGCAATGCAGGTAGCCTTGTTCAGCGGTTCCGCCCAACTTCTCCCGTCCCGGCGTGCGCGGGACGTCGCCCATGCCGGGCGCCAGAGTGGCGAAGATGGGATCGAGGCGCTGTACCACTTCCGGTTCGCCGCCGATCATCATGCAATAGCCACGCTCCAATCCCCACACGCCGCCGCTGGTGCCGACATCGACATAGTGAATGCCCTTGGCGGCCAGTTCTTTGCCGCGGCGAATGTCATCCACATAGTAGGAATTGCCGCCGTCGATGAGCGTGTCGCCCGATTCAAGCAGAGGCAGCAGATCAGCAATGGTCTGATCCACCACTGCCGCCGGAACCATGAGCCAGATTGCGCGCGGCTTATCCAGTTTCTTCACCAACTCGGACAGCGCAGCAGCGCCGACGGCTTTATCTTTGACCAAGGCTTTCACCGCATCCTGAGAACGGTCGAAGACCACACATTGGTGTCCTTCTCTTATGAGCCTGCGCACCATGTTAGCGCCCATCCGGCCTAACCCAATCATCCCGAGTTGCATCGTTGATTTCTTTTTCACAATCAGGTCCTCCAATCTTAGTTTGAATTCACTACGTTGTTGACCGCCGTCCGCAGTCGCTTCATGGCTGCCGTCACTCCTTCGCGATCACCGAAAACTGATGTTCCTGCTACCAGAACGTTGGCCCCGGCCTCCACGACCTGCGGCGCGGTCGTTTCGTCAATACCGCCGTCCACTTCCAGGTCGCATTCGGGTTTGATCTCCTCGATCATCTGACGCACGCGCTTTATTTTGCCAAGGGTCGAAGCCAGGAAATGCTGGTGGCCGAAGCCGGGATTGACTGTCATCACGAGCACTTGGGCCACCTCAACCAGAATCTCTTCCAACATGGCGGCGGGCGTAGCGGGGTTGATAACAACTCCGGCCTTCTTGCCTGCAGCCTTGATACTTTGCAATGTGCGATGCAGGTTGGCGTTCCCTTCCCAATGCACAAGAAATGAGGCCGCACCTGCATCACAAAACTCTCCCAGGAATTGATCAGGCTCGAACACCATGAGGTGAATTTCCAGTGGCAGCCGCGTCACCTTTCGCAACGATTCAACTATGACCGGGCCCAGCGCTAGGTTTGGCACAAAATGCCCATCCATCACATCCACATGGATGCGATCCGCGCCGCATCGTTCGGCCTCGGCCACCTGCTCGCCCAATCGGGCGAAGTCGGCCGCAAGGATCGATGGGGCCAGTTTCACTTGATTCTTGGTGACGGATGGATTCATCGTGGACGCGCCCCCTCAAATGATTTGACAAAGGCGCTGTAGCGACGCCCGATTTCCAGCACCGTGGCTTCGCGTTTGGTTTCGCCGCTCTTATAATGGACAAGCGGTTCCCAAAAATCCGTTCGTCCAACCGCGAACCCGATGAAACCCGGAACGCTCGCGGCCGTGACCAGCCATTCGTGAACCTTTTGGTCGTTCTCGCCACGACCGAGAACGATGCATCCTACTTGTTCGCGGCCACCGCGTTTGGCGACGGCCACAATTCTTTCGCAATCCTCGCGCCGGTCAAGTCCTTCAATTTTCCATACGTCCGGCTCAACGCCGGCGTCCTGCAAGTCCGCGATGGCTTTGACCATTAGTTTTGGCCGGAGTTCAAGATCGTAAGCCGTCTTGTCGCCCTTCAACCGGTCCAGTTGCGCTTTCTCCGCCGGCACTAGCAACTCGAACATGAATCGACTCTGGCTATTGCCCCGGAGATAGTCGGATAATTTCCTTAACCGCTCCGATTGGCGCCGGTTCAAAGCCGCATCGCCTTCCGGATTGTAGCGCACCAGCACCTTGCAAAACGTGGGCTCAAATGTCTCGATGTGCTTTGCAAAATCCGCGCCGTATTGAAAATCAAACTCCTCCTGGCCGGATTTTTCGGCGGGACAAGCGATGATGAATCCGTTTGCTTTCGCATCGCGCAAAATGGCCGCGCCGAACTGTTCATCCACGAGGATACCCGCCTTCTCTTTTGGCACGCCGCTGGCAACCGCGGATTTGAACCCGTCGTAAATCACTTGTTTGGCAGCGGCGATTTCGGCGGTTTGGGCGGCGTTCAAATCGCCGTGCCATCCGAACATCTTCGTCTCGAACGAGCCGCGGTGATCAAATGGCAAAATATAAAGAGGCTGATTGAAACCGATCGTTTTCACGGTGTTCCTTTCAATTTGCGATAGCGACGGATCAGATTGTTCGTTGAACTGTCGTGGCCAAGTTTGGGCTCGGCTGAGCCCTCGAGTTCCGGGATAATGCGTTGGGCAAGCGCCTTTCCCAGTTCCACACCCCATTGGTCGAACGAATTGATGTTCCAAATGACGCCCTGTGTGAAGACGCTGTGTTCGTAAAGAGCTACGAGTGTCCCCAAAATTTCGGGTGTGAGCCGCTCGGCCAGCAGGACGTTGGAAGGGCGGTTTCCCTCGAAAACCCGGTGCGGCACAAGCCAATCCGGCGTGCCTTCGGCTTTGACCTGCGCCGGCGTCTTACCAAAGGCCAGCGCCTCGGCTTGAGCCATTACGTTCGCCACCAAGATGTCGTGGTGACGTCCCAGTGGAGTCAGCGGATGGCCGAACGCGATGAAGTCGCATGGAATCAACCGGGTGCCCTGATGAATCAATTGATAGAAGGAATGTTGACCATTGGTTCCTGGTTCACCCCAATAGACCGGGCCGGTGTCACACTTAACCTGCTTGCCATCAAGCGTAACGTGTTTGCCGTTGCTTTCCATCGTCAACTGCTGGAGGTAAGCCGGAAACCGCTTCAAGTATTGCTCGTAGGGGAGCACCGCCACGGTTTGCGCATTGAAGAAATCAGTGTACCACACGGCGAGCAATCCCATGAGCACTGGCAAATTTTTCTCGACCGGGGCCGTGCGGAAATGCTCATCCATCCGATGAAATCCATCCAGCATGGCGCGGAAGTTTTCCGGCCCGATAGCCAACATGGTCGCAAGTCCAATGGCTGAATCCATGGAGTAACGCCCACCCACCCAATCCCAAAACCCGAACATATTGGCCGTGTCGATACCAAACGCGGAGACCTTTTCAGCGTTGGTGGAAACGGCCACAAAATGTTTGGCCACGGCCGCCTTGTCGCCGCCCAGGCCGTTCAGAAGCCAGTCACGCGCGGTTTCGGCGTTGGTCATCGTCTCCAGAGTGGTGAAGGTCTTGGAGGAAACAATGAAGAGAGTTTCCCCGGGGTCCAGGTCGCGAGTCGCTTCCACAAAATCGATCCCGTCCACGTTCGACACGAAACGGAACTTCATGGAACGCTCGCTGTAATGTTTGAGAGCCTCGTAGGCCATCACCGGCCCAAGATCGGAACCGCCGATGCCAATGTTAACGATGTTCCGAATGGGTTTGCCAGTGTGACCCTTCCATTGCCCGCTACGGATTCGATTCGAGAAATCCGCCATTTTACCCAGCACGGCATGGACTTCCGGCACCACGTTTTTTCCATCGACTAGAATCGTGGTGTCCTTGGGAGCGCGTAACGCGATGTGCAGCACCGCGCGGTTCTCGGTGACGTTGATTTTCTCACCGTGGAACATGGCGTCAATCCGCTCCCGCAGACCGGACTCTTTCGCCAGTTGAAAGAGCAGCTTAAGGGTCTGGTCCGTGACGCGGTTTTTCGAATAATCCAGGAACAGACCCGCGGCTTCAACCGTCAATCGCTCGCCGCGCTTTGGATCTCCGGCGAATAATTCCAGGAGATGAGATTTGCGGAGTTCTTTATGGTGAACGCCGAGGGCCTTCCAAGCCGGTCGTTGGGGGAGGGGTCTTACAGTTGTTTTCATAACTTGTCGCTTTCTTCCTATTGATTTCCAGATCGATTTATTCGCCAACGTGGCGAGTGTCGTTCCACAACCGGATCACCGGCCGGGATAAATTGTTTTCATAGCCGGCCGCGCTCAGGCTTGCTGTATCCAACGCGAGAAATCTCCCGGCAGCAGGATCGAGCCCAAGCCAGCGGGCGGCGAGCACACGGAGAAAGTGTCCGCTTGAAAAAATCAAGACATGTCCTTTGATCCCGCGAACGTGCTTCAGAACGCGATCGGCCCGAGCTCCAACCTGATCCGGCAGTTCTCCACCGGGGCAGCCGTCACGAAACAATTGCCAGTCCGGGTTCACCGAATGTATTTCTTCTGTGCGGCGGCCTTCGTACTGGCCATAATTCCATTCGACCAGATCCGAGTTGACTTTGGTCACGCTGCCAAAGCCGGCCAGCTCGCAAGTGCGCGCGGCGCGAACCAGGGGACTCGTGAACACCCGCTCGAATTTCATACTGGCCAGCCGCTCCCCAAGCCTTCGGGCATTCCGTTCCCCGCGATCGGTTAGAGGCAGATCGGTGAGCCCTGTGTGCTGGCCTGTCAGACTCCATGCGGTCTCACCATGCCGCGCTAAATATGTCTCTGGAAGAATTTCGCTCATGCGCTCTTTCATCCGATGCATCCATTCATGATCCAAGCATCCTCATTTTCATAAGACACTAAGCTGCCAATTCCGGCCCTCCCAACGCTGATCGTGCGTCCACAAGAAGGTGAATTCAAAAACTGAACCAGCAGGCCACTCACCGCTCGGAAAATCCGCGAACCAGAGGTTAAGCTCGCGTTCATGGGCGGAGACCGATCTGGAGGTGTGCGCCCAGCCATCCGTGGTCCATACGATAGTTGCCTCCGCAGCGAGAATGATTCGCAATATCTTACCCCTGGATATCCGCCGCAACTGATGGCGAAAGCTCCAAATTTCGTGGCGACTCTCCACGGGCTTTGCCACATAGCGTTGGAACGCTGGTTCGACTCGATCAAAGCAGACGCCGTCATGATGGCTGCGGACCAGAGAAACATATTCGGCGTGCGACCAGCAAAGCGGCATGGCCGCGCCCGTGGGACAGCCACGCCGCATCCGGCCATCCGGCAAATCATCCGCATCCCAAAGCTGTTCGGTGATCATGCCGCCCATGTTGGAAAACTCCTCCATCGCCTTGATGAATGGTCTGGCATCGCGACCAGCCGCCAGTTCGTAATGTCCGCGCTCCCCCGTCAGAATCGGCCAACACCGGCCTACACCAGAACCGTCAAAAGCACTGCCATCGTCCTTCTGGCCATAACCATCATGATTATACCGACGCCAGCCAGGGCCTTGCGGTAGGTCGTGCTTGACGACCCGGTCGAGGACCTCAATCGAGTCGAGCACAATCGGGTCGCGCGGGCTGCGTATGCCGAGGCGCACCAGATGAAGAAAATCGCCACCCACGACGTTGCGCGCAGGATGGAGGCCGCCGCCATTGGCAATTTGAATCATTGTCGAATTTGGATCCGCGTGCGGATCGGGCGAACCGGGGTCGGTTGGATTGATTCTGATATAGTGCCTGGGCTTTTCCTCGACCATCTCGCCGCTGGAGGTGACCGTCCACTCTTCCAGGTGTGCGGCCAGCCAATCTGCGTAAACAAGAATGAAATCGGACAAGTCACTTTTACCTTTCTCCCTGGCGCCATCGGCGGCGCAGACGAGGCCCGCGATGACAGTGGCCAGGGTCGAGGGCGAGTAACCGGCATTTTCCTCCCAACGATCCTGACCCGTCACAGGCCCTTGCAGAATAAGATAGGCGGCGGCGCGCAAAATCATATACTTGGGATCAAAGAGGCCAGTCGCGTGGCCTCTTTTCCACAACCGCCAAGCCAGCAAAATCGGGGCTGCAATTTCGTCCAACTGCAGGCCAGACCAATAGGCAGTCCCGTCGAGCCAGCTATTTTGCGGGAAACTGCCGTCTGGCTTCTGAATGGTCGCCAGCCAGATCAAGGCGCGCAGGGGCGTGCTGACCTGGCCGGTCGCAAGAAGCGCGGTTGCGCTCTGCACCAAATCCCGCGTCCAGACGAGATGATAACCACCACGGTCCCCGTCGCTCTTCGTTTCACCCCAAGGAATGCTCATGGACGCTACCAGCGCGCCCTGATAATCCTTGTCTTCATGGGCGAGTAACACGCAACGGCTCAAGCGATAAATGCCACCTCGATCGGAAGTGTCCTCGCTAAAGTCGAATTTGGGATTGACCACCGCGCGCTGCCATTGGCGAACATAGGCTTGACGGTGGGACTCAAATGGTTCGGCCAGAGTTTGGAGCGCTTTGGTGGCCGTGCTCTGACAGGTCCCACCGCAAGCAATGGCGACCGTAAATTCATCGGAGCCCGCAAGCGTGATTTCTCCAGTTAATGCGATGTTTCCCTTCTCAGCCGCGCCAAATTCCCAGTCCATTTTGAAATTGTCCATCAAGTCCTGCCAACCGTCACTCGCGCCGACATAACCCACCGAGCGTCGTGAGAATCCTGAGCTGCAGGCCAGGACCAGATAAACATTTTCCCGTTGTGCGCGGATGGCTTTGACATCGCCGATTTCAAAACACTGCCCGGAATTGCTGGCTCCGTAGGGCGCCAGCAACGCATACAAGCGCAGCTTTTCGCGCAAGGACTCGTCCATAACTTCCAACTTGGTGTGGATGAGCAGGACGGAGCGATGGGGGTCGGTCAGGACATGCTTGATCAGCTTGTAACGACCGTTCGGTTCTGAATTTGTTAACCGGTAAAGGAGACAATCTCGCTCCGGGTATTCGACCACGTGATGTAAATCGCGCTTTTCTTCGTGACAGAATGTTTCGCCATCCGTGATCAGAAACTGAAAGTCCCTCGTATTGGGTTGATCCACTCTTGGATAGTAAATCTCGTTGACGATGCCGTGGCTGAGCGTGAACCAAAGCCGGCAACTGGTGTGATAGGCCGTGCCGACCCCTTCTTTCGCGCTCGAGGTCCACCGTGGCTCAATGCCCGGAGCGCCAAACGCCTTTACATGATGAAGCGGACTATTCATTTCGGAATAGAATTGCCATATAATTTCATTTCCTGCTCGACGGGGGATATTTGCGGTTGTTCCTGTTCAGCGAATTGCGTGAAGTGGATATCATCGAATGTTAGCGACGCGTCTCTCTGTGGCTTATTCTGGATTGCTCCCAAGCCATCGAGCGCATTCAGGACGGCCTTCTGCACGTTTGTCTGCGAAAGGTTGCCCAAATGGCCCCCATGCTCAAAGAAGGTTACGTTGGCAGGAGCAAAAGTGTTCTCTATCCATGCCACATCCTGTGCCGCCAGGAACAAATCGTTTCGATTTGCGATGACCCGGATCTTGGCATTGCCTTGTAATGCGGCAGCATAGGTGCGCAGATCCGTGCCCCGGTCCACCACCTCGGGATCCGTAAGATCGATGCCCCTTGCCTTGTCATAAGGTTTGGCGAATTGCTGAATGTATTCCCAAAGGGAATACTGCATGATTTCGTTGTAAGCCGCCTCCCGTCTTGATTTCTTTAGTGGTTGTTTTAAAACGCCTTGATTGTGCCGCAATTGGCTGCTGAAAATGATGTCCCGCAGGCTTAATCGAAAGGCCAGACCGACCAGGAATCGGCTTTCAATCTCGTTGAAGGGCAGGGTGGACCCCGCCTCCGGAGATTGCGCGCTCAAGGCCACAACCTTGAGCAGCATGTTTTCGATGTTGGCCGTTCGTTCCGCGGCGGGCCACGCCAAGGCCGCATCGTAAAACTGGTCCACATTCGTCACGGCATACCGCAGACGAACTGGGGTATCGATGGCGACGTATCGCTCGAATTTGAGCAAAGAAGCATCGTTCGTGGCCGATTGCGCCGCCATGAACAAGGTCTGGAAGCCGCCCATGGAGTAACCCATCAGGGCTTTTGCGCCCAGTCGATGCGGATACATTTTCTCCAAACGGTTATTGATTTCCGTCAAGGCCAGGTGAACGTCACTCACGTCAGTTGGAGGATACGAAGGCAGGTCGGTTGTCGAGGCGTGCTCCATGAACTCGGGATGAAATGAACTGCTGACAGTGACGGCGGAGAATCCGTTCTTGTAAAGAAGTTCGGCCAGCCCCAATTCGTTCCCCGCCAAACGATGGGCGCCAAAACCGGGGACCAGATACACGACCGGCGCGCGGCCCGGTTGGAGCCAGAAAGTGAAATCCAGTTTCTTTCCAGTGGTAGGAATCAAAACCGATCGCGTCTTGCCTCGAGCTGGAAATTCGGGGTTTTTATAATTGAAAAAGACGCTTTGGAGCGTCTCCAGCGAGGCTTCGTCCTGTTTGCCGATCACGCGCATATCCGGCGTCCGATTTTCGTGCGCGAAGCTCCACGCATATTGGAGGATCGAATACGAGTCCGGCTCGGCCTTGGTGAAACAGACAGAAGCCTCCACGGTGTCACTCAGATTATTGGCCGTAATGAAGGGACTGATAAATTCGTAGGGGAAGAAGTAGAACATCGGGTTGGCGGCGGCATCACCGGCCAAGCCAACGGCATCCCGGTCGTCGCTCGGTCCGAAGATCGGCAGCATGAGGTAGAACCCGGGCTTCCAGCCCCATTTCTTGAAGGTCTGGCCAAAATCCGCGTCGTTTTTGGGGATGCCCCACCGCGTCGCCACGTCGAAGAATCCGCCGACGCCAATCACCGTGTTACAGAGACAGCGTTCCGTTTCCTCCCAGCTCCCAATCCACTTTCCTTGCAACAGGTTGTTGGCCAGCCGGTCTGGATAAGTCATATTGTACCCCATCCTCCCGATGCCCTTGCGGACGGGCTTAACGACGACAGCTCGATACCCCCTGCCGAAAGGCCTCACCGCCCAAGTCAAAAAGCCCTTGTCGAACCCCCATATCGCACGATTAAAGGGTTCGATCGGGTCTTTGATCCTGGCAGGAAGGACAACGGTATCTTCGGCTGGGCTCGATGGAGCCATTTGCAGCGGCGCATTGGTCTTTGCGGGCGTAACCGGTTGGGCCAAGGCTGATTGAATAATGAGGCAGCCCAAAGTGGCGAATAACGGTCGTCTGGTTCGATGGTTCATGTGTGATCTGGTGATGAATCGGCGTATCAGCCTGTATAATCCGATGCGGCGCTGAGCACCGGTGACCAATGTGACATTACGATTAAGTTTATTGTTCATGCGCCGCACGGTATCGAAAGGTTACTTTCCTGACAATTCTTTGTTCGATCATCATTGGTGTTCCAGCACCTTTTCTTTCGGCGCGATCACGTCTGGCGCAGGATGTGATGGTAAAGGGTTTATTTGTTGGTGACCGCGCTGATTCACAATGAGGAGGGAACCGCGCTGACCAGTCAGATACGTCCACACCCATTGAACGAAGACGGTTACTCGCAGGCTGGAGGTGGCTAGAAACTCGAGATGCACTCCCGCCCAGGCGAGCCACGCCAGGAAGCCGCTGAGACGAAACTTGCCGCTTTCCAAAATCGCGAAGCCCTTGCCGACGACGGCCATATTTCCTTTGTCGAAATAGCGGAACGGACGCGGCGTCGAAGAGCCGGTGATCCGAGAGTGGATCACCTTCCCCGCATATCGACCCTGCTGCATCGCCACTTGCGCCACGCCGGGCAATGGCTTGCCGCCTTGATCAAGCGACGCCGTATCACCTATCACAAAGATTTCTGGATGTCCCGGGACGCTAAGGTTCGGCTGCACGCGTACGCGACCTGCGCGGTCCGTTTCCGCATTGAGCCACTTGCCAGCCGGCGAAGGAGCCACACCCGCAGCCCAGATTACCGTCTTACAGGCGATTCTCTCACCTGACACGATGACACCTCCCTCGTCAATTTGATCCACTCCTTGACCGGACCGAACCTCCACACCCAAATTCGCGAGGCGCTTTCGCGCCGCCTCGGAAAGCTCCTCTGAAAAACTGCCCAGCACCCGACTCGCCCTGTCCAACAGAATAATTCGGGCCTCGCGCGAATCGATCCTCCTAAATGTTGATTGCAGCGTGCCTCTCACTAATATCGCGATGGCGCTGGCCATTTCCACCCCTGTCGGACCGCCGCCGACGAGAACAAAAGTAAGCAGGTCGCGATGGCGCTCAGGATCCTCTTCGGCTTCCGCCATCTCAAGCGCCGCAAGAATCTTGTTGCGAATGGTTATGGCATCGCCAAGATTCTTAAGCCCAGGCGCGAATTTCTCAAATTCGTCACGGCCAAAATAGCTGTGGCTCGCACCCGTTGCCAATATTAGATAGTCGAATGGCAGCGGCACTCCTTGTCGGTCCGCAGAGCAGACGAAAATACAGCGCCGATCCAGGTCCACACCGGTGACGTCCCCCATTACCACTGTCACATTTTTTTGATTCCGCAAAATCCCGCGAATCGGCGTCGCGATTTGTCCAGGTGTGAGCACCGAGGTCGCGACCTGATAAAGTAGTGGTTGAAACAAGTGATGATTGGAGCGATCGATCAAAATGACGCTGGCCGCTGTGTGTTTGAGCGCCTTGGCCGCAGCCAAGCCACCGAATCCTCCTCCTACTATCACGATCCTTGGAACCGCATTCTTCATCGTGGCAGGTTGGTTCATATCGGAAAAATCATGGATAGTGTCGGAATTCATTCCTTAACCCGGAGCGCTCCTCAGGATTTGATGAACGCAAGGAGATCCGCGTTGACTTGATCTTTGTGCGTGGAACACAAGCCGTGCGACGCGCCTTTGTAGATTTTGAGGGTCGCCTTTTTCACTAGCTTGGCCGAGAGTAACGCCGAGTCGGCAATCGGCACAATC
>DASYNM010000158.1:0-11310 GCA_036008545.1 Verrucomicrobiia bacterium | reverse complement strand
GGCCGACATTATTGACAACGACCAATTGATGAAAGCCGAGTATTACCGGCCCCTGGTCGTTGGTTATCACAATGGCGCCGCCGTCCAACTGCAAGACGTGGCCGACGTGGAGGATTCCGTCCAAGATGTGCGTACCGCGGGATTCGCCGATGGCAAGCCGGCGGTTATGCTGATTGTTTTCAAACAACCGCAAGCCAACATTATTGACACGGTGGACCGCGTCCTCAAGGCCCTGCCAGCGCTGAAGGCTGCGTCGCCGCCCAGCATAGACATTACCATCATGTCAGACCGGACCACGACGACTCGCGCCTCGGTACAGGACGTGGAAATCACCCTGCTGATTTCCGTCGCATTGGTCATTCTAGTGGTGTTTGTTTTTTTGCGCGATGCGCGCACGACCCTCATTCCGAGTATAGCGGTGCCGGTTTCGCTCATTGGGACCTTTGGCGTCATGTACCTGCTCGGCTACAGCCTGGATAACCTCTCATTGATGGCGCTGACGATTTCGACCGGTTTTGTGGTCGATGACGCCATTGTCGTAATCGAAAACATAACGCGCCACCTGGAAAATGGCTTGCCGCCCATACAGGCAGCCTTGCGCGGCGCCGGGGAGATCGGCTTCACGGTGCTCTCCATTAGTGTATCGCTGGTAACGGTGTTCGCTCCCATCCTGCTCATGGGCGGCGTCGTCGGCCGTCTCTTCCGCGAATTCGCCGTCACACTCTCGGTGGCCATTATGGTCTCCCTGGTCGTTTCACTTACGACCACTCCGATGATGTGCGCGGTGCTGCTGAAGCGGGAAAGCGAACAAAAACACGGAAGGATTTTTAAGGCCACCGGCGCGGTCTTCGATTGGATACACCACCATTATGGACGAAGTCTGCGATGGGTTTTGCGCCATCAGTTTCTGGTGCTATGCATCTTGCTGGTGACGCTGGCGCTCAACTTCTATTTGTTCGCCATCGTGCCCAAAGGATTCTTTCCCCAGCAGGACACCGGTGCGCTCAGCGGCATCGCGCAGGGAACGGAGGACATTTCCTTTCAATCCATGTCTAGCAAACTGTCCCGCTTTATCCAGATCGTTAAGACAGATAAGGACGTCCAGCACTTGGTCGGCTTTACCGGCGGCGGCGGCGGCAGCCCAATCGATCAGGGCCGGATGTTCATCACGCTCAAACCTCTGGAGCAACGGACCAATCATAACTCCGCAGACGTGGTCGTCGCCCGGCTGCGCGCCGAGTGCGCACGCGTGCCGGGCGCCACATGCATCTTCAGCGCCAACCAGGATTTGCGCATCGGCGGCCGCATGAGCAGCGCTCAATATCAATACACCATACAAAGCGATACTCTCCAGGACCTCGTCAAATGGGGGCCGATCTTGTTGGACAATATGAAAAAACTTCCCGGCATGAAGGACGTCAATACCGACCAGCAGAACGAAGGGCTGGAATCGACTTTGGCCTATGACCGTCCCACGGCCATGCGCCTGGGCCTGACGGCGGCGGGTATGGACGGCGCGCTCTACGGCGCCTTTGGCCAGTCGTTGGTTTCGACCATGTACACACCGCTCAATCAGTATTACGTCGTCATGGAGGTGGCGCCCCGCTGGTGGCAATCGCCCGCGGGTTTGAACTCCGTTTACCTGCAAGCCACCAACGGCGGGGAAGTGCCGCTCTCGGCTGTGACCAGCCTCCGGACGCAGACAGCGCCCATCCAGGTCAATCATCAGGGCCAGTTTCCCGCCGTGACCGTCTCTTTCAATCTGGATCCCGGGGTGTCGCTGGGCGAGGCGGTCAATAATATAACCGCGATGGAGCAAAAACTCGGCATGCCCGCCTCCATTCACGGGAGTTTTGCCGGTACATTGCAGGCTTTCCAGTCCTCCCTGGCGGGCGAGCCGTTCCTGATTGTCACTGCTCTCCTAGCCGTCTATATTGTGTTGGGGATTCTTTACGAGAGCTATATTCATCCCATCACCATCCTTTCCACACTGCCCTCTGCCGGGGTGGGCGCGGTGCTCTTTCTGATGCTCTTCAACATCGACCTGAGCATCATTGCTCTCATCGGCGTCATTCTGCTTATTGGTATCGTCAAGAAGAATGGAATCCTGATGGTCGATTTCGCCATCGAAGCCGAGCGCAAGGAAGGCAAGAGCCCCGAGGAGGCTATCTTTCAGGCCTCCATCCTGCGCTTTCGTCCGATCCTGATGACTACCTTGGCCGCCGCGTGTGGCGCGTTGCCGCTGGTGTTGAGCCACAGCACCGGTTCGGAGCTGCGCCGGCCTTTGGGCGTAGCCATCGTCGGCGGCTTGTTATTCAGCCAGGCGTTGACACTTTACACGACTCCGGTCGTTTATCTCTATTTTGACCGGATGAGCATTTGGTACCGGCGCGTGCGGGGCAAATCCAAAACAGGGGAAGTGGTTCCGCAACCGGCCCCAGCTTGAGTGGACGCAACGATATGTCAAAGGCAACGTTCAAAGCGGTTTCTTGGAGTTTGCTGGCGGCGCTGGCGCTGGCGGCGGGCTGCAATTTCGCGCCGACGTACACTATTCCCCCGGTGGCCACGCCGGTGGCCTACAAGGAAACCAACGGCTGGAAAACCGCCACGCCGGCTGACGCCGCGCTCAAAGGCAAGTGGTGGGAGATGTTTGAAGACCCGCAACTCAATGCCCTCGAAGACCAGGTCAGCGTTTCCAACCAGAACATCGTCGCCGCGTTCGAGAATTTCCTGGGCGCGCGGGCCTTGGCCAAACAGGCCCAGTCACAATTGTTCCCGACCATCACGGGGGACCCTGCCGCCACACGCGGTCAAGCTTCCTCCAACGGCGGCGGCTCCGCCGGCGGCGGATCGAGCGCGGGCGGCAACCTCTACTCGGCCTATTCTTTGCCGCTGGATGCAAGCTGGGAACCGGATTTGTGGGGCAGCATCCGCAACACTTTCGCGGCCAGCACCTACGCCGCCCAGGCCAGCGCCGCGCAATTGGAAAACCTGCGTCTGACCCTGCAGGCGGAATTGGCCGTCGATTTTTATGAACTCCGCAGCCAGGACGAATTGATCGACCTCTACAACAGCACCATTCAGAGTTACAAAGATTCGCTCGATTTGACCAAGACGCTCTTTGAAACGGGCATTGATTCCGATCTGGACGTGGCCCAAGCCGACTCGCTGCTGGAAACGACTCTGGCGCAGGCGACGGCCCTGGGCATCCAGCGCGCGCAGTACGAACACGCCATCGCGCTTCTGGTGGGCCAGCCGGCTTCCACCTTTTCCCTCAAGCCTGCGCAGTTGGCGTACAGGCCGCCGGCGGTGCCGATAGGGCTGCCTGCGCAACTCTTGGAGCGCCGGCCGGATATCGCCGCCGCAGAGCGCGGCGTGGCCGCGAGCAACGCGGTCATCGGCGTGGCCCGGGCGGCTTATTTTCCCACGGTCAATTTGACCGGCGGCATGGGCGTCCAAAGCTCGACGCTCTCCCAATTGCTGAAGTCATCCAGTTTCTACTGGGTGGCGGGCGCGACCGCGTCGGAAACTATATTTGACGCGGGCAGGCGCAGGGCCGTCACCCAGCAAGCCTGGGCCGAATACCGCGCGGGCGTAGCCAATTACCGGCAAACCGTGCTGACGGCTTTCCAACAGGTGGAGGACAATGTCGCCGCGTTGCGAATTCTGGCCACCGAAATTCAGCAAGAGGATGTCGCCGTGAAAGCCGCGCAAAGGAACCTCGATCTGGCCTTTCAACGCTACAGGCTGGGGATCAACAGTTATCTCAACGTCATCACCGCCCAAGTTTCCTTGTTGAGCAACCAACAAACCGCCGTGACCATTCGACTGCAACAAATGACTTCCAGCGTGCAGTTGGTCATGGCCTTGGGCGGCGGCTGGAGCACCAACGATCTGCCGTCCACCAAGCGCGTCCTGCGCGAAGCCGCCAGTCATTGATCTTTCCTGCCCTGGGGACAGACAACAATAATATCCCTCGGCGCGCCTGAATGCGCCGGGCAAATGGAATCACCGGCGCAGGCGTGTGACAAAACTTCGCGCTCTCACCTCTCCTGCGGACCTCAGTCAACTTTTCGGCCCATGAATCGGAAAGCTTAGGAACCGGAGCATAACCGTGGTTTCGGTCTTAGCTCGTTGTGCTATGTCATCGAACGAGCATTCGGCAGCAGCCGCCGTTTCGACTGGCGGCAAAGAAACTGTCCGCTTCCGCCTCGGAGCGCCTTTGTCTTTCAGCGAGAATTTCCGCGACCTTTGCATACACCAATCTACCACGTTATGCCGACTCCGTCACTTGTGGAAGATAGGCAAAGGATAACTCTAATCCGAAGCTGCCCGGTTGGAGCAGATTGGTAAGCCGCAGTCTGATCAGCTATTACGGAGCCTCGCCGGCCTTTTTCTCGACGGCCTGGACGGTTTCGATCAAGACGTGGGCCTGAACGGGCTTCCACAGAACCAGGCCTTTGACTTTGCGGATAAATTCATCCACCTTGCGATCTCCCTGATGACCGGTCACGAACACGATACGCCGGCACAAGTAAGGTTTCACGCGCTCGACCGCCAAATAAAACATGTCGCCAGCCAGATTGGGCATGACCATGTCGCAAAGGATGATGCCGTATTCGCTGTCCATGATTTTCTTGATGCCCTGCACGCCGTCGGCGGCCAAATCGACTTCGTAGCCGTTGGTTTCCAAGAGGAGCCGGGTCAGGTCGGCGAATTCAAAATCATCGTCAAGAATGAGGACTTTCTTCCGTGCGGCCAGGCGGGCCGCTTGATCCAAGTCATGTAGTTTTACTCCCTCGGGAGCATGGTTGTCACCTGTCATATTGATTAACCGACAAGTCAAAAAGATAATTCATACGCTGGCAAAAGTCAATTATGAGCAGTCTGCTACAGTTGTTTATCGGCATTTTATTCTTAGTCTTAATCCATCTTCTTCCGAGCTCTGAACGAGCATCAGTTTTAAGAGATGTCTCCCGTCTGGCTAGAGACCCCAAGAGTGTGCTTGCGCCCCAATCCCTTCTAGCCTCCAAGGGCGAAAGCTGATAGACGATTTGGATGCGTTCGCCACTGACGGCCCAGGATCTCGCCTTCTTGCAATTGGCCATCGACCTGGCCGCCGAGCACATGCGCGCCAGGGACGGCGGGCCGTTCGGCGCGGTCATCACCCGCGGCGCAGACATATTGGCCCGAGGGTGGAACCAAGTCCCTTCCACCAACGATCCCACCGCCCACGCCGAGATAAGCGCCATTCGCGCGGCCACCGTCGCCGTGGGATCGCCGCAATTGCCCGGCTGCGTCCTCTACACCAGTTGCGAGCCGTGCCCGATGTGTCTGGGCGCCGCCTATTGGGCGCGCCTGGACCGAATCGTGTTTGCCGCCACGCGCACCGATGCTGCCGCCGTCGGTTTCCAGGACGCCCATATATATGAGGAACTGGCGCGCCCGCTCGATGCGCGCAGCCTGTCCATGCAAGGAGCCTTGCGGGGAGAAGCGGTGGAAGTCTTATCCGAATGGGGCCGCCTGCCGAACAAGACGCTGTATTAAACGGAGTTCAAAAAATGGTCAGGGCGGCGCGAGACGGTAAAAGGCCGCAGAGTTGGAAGGGGTGATCAAGACTTCGTAGGAGGCACCGATGAGAGCTGGCGATTCCGGGACTTGCATCCACAGGCCGGGTTTTGAAAGGTCGGAATTGACCTGGAGTTGGAGCGGGGCGGCAGAGAGCGGCCAGCTTAATTGCAAGTTATCGCCCACCGCCTGGACGTTGAGGGGCACTTGGGCAATTTCCAGAATCTGCAAGCTGAGGTTATTGAATTCATCTTGAGCCGTGATGTTATTGGTTAGACCGGAGCCATCCACCACGAGGGATCCCTCGCTATTAGTTTCGGCGTAGAGAACATCGGCGGCGTAAATTTGCACGTAATTGAGAGGTAGGTTACTCGTTGTGACTCCGTAAGAGCCTCCGACCTGCGTGCCGTCGAAGAAAGCCCGCAAGACATTGTAAAAGGCCTGCTCCGGAGAGATCGGATCATTCGTGGGACAACCACCGAGCTGGGGGCATCCTTCGGTCTGGGGACTCATAGAGAAGCTATAGTCAAACTGCAACCCGCCCAGCACCCTGGACACGACGTTACTTGTCCCCGGCAGCGGCGCGGAGCCGCTGGGCGTGCTTTGCGCGAGCCACTTAATACCGTGGGCATCAAGATCGCCGCCACCCAGCGGGTGGATATGTAGTGCCACCGCCCCCAACCCGCTCTCCTGAGTCGCCTTTGCGTTCTTTCCGCCGTGTCTCGGGTCCGCGAAGTAAGCGAGAATCGTCGTCTCGGCCGCGCAATCCATTATTCTGGCCAGGTTTGTGTCGGCGCAGTCCGGGGCGAAACCGGGCGGCACAGTATAAGTCGGGTATGGCACGCCATTCGTGTCGAGAAAATTAGGGAGTCCGGTGCCCGTCGTGACGACCAGAGTCAAATTACTGAATGCCTCGCCATACACATCGATGGCATCTTCCCATTCTTGAATGAACAGCGTATCCGAGTTTGCGAGGGAGGGATCGCTGGGGAATTCAAGCGCAAAAAGAGGGTTCCATTTCAAATAGTTTGTCGGGTCATCATTCTCATTGGGCAGGATCATTTCACACGAAGAAGCGGTCGGGCCTGCCACGGCCATGGAGACCAGCAGGGAATTTGTTCCGTATTTACCGGCCACCGCGCGAATGAAGGTCGCCCACGCGTTCGTGTAGAAGGAGTTCCACGGCAGCGGCAGCGGCAAGACAGTTGGGTTTGCTTTGTCCTCTGCTTCCAGGAAACTCGCACAGCCGCAGGTATTGGTGACTTTCGACGGATCCACGCCCACCAAGGTCCCCTGCGAGTTCACGATCGTCCCCTGTGAATTCGTCAGAAACATGGCGTCGCAAGAGGACAGATTGTTGAAAACCCATTGTGGAGTATGAAATCCGGGTTGCAGGCCGAGCTGGATGGTTTTGGGAATATTAGTCGGGTTGTCCGCGTTCCATTGTGCAACCGCGCCGAAAATGTCATCCAGGATACTCCAATCGTTGGTCCCTACCAGTGAGTTGGTGGGGATCGTCAGGCTAATGTCGTTCCAATTGACAAAGGCTGAAACACCTGAAATCGCGGGGTCGCTCAGGAGAGCCGTGATTTGGTTTGATAAACACTCGTCAGTCGAAGTGTTTGAGCCTTGGTTCGGATGAGCGACGCATCCATCTATGTCGGGACGGGCATAAACGCCCACCGGTTGCCGAAGAGGGACAGGCTGTGCCGCGGCAGAGTAGGGCGCGCAAAGAGCCACTGATACCGATACTACTGATAAGAATTTGCTCCTCATGCGCCGCCATTTTCCTAACCCTGCGTGGACGAGGGAGGGCCTGCTTCTGGTCACACTCATCAGGTCAAAATGACAGAGCAGCACCCGCCATTCAACCGGGAAATCCCGCCGGTTTTTGGGCGGTTTTGGAGGCGCCAACCTCCTTGGCAGCGTAGTCAACTATAGTTATTGGTTCGCGGCGCCGGCGGTCGCGGCCAGTTCTTCCTCGCAATCCACGATCTCCTTGAGCTGCGCCAGAAACCAGCGGTCGATTTTCGTCAGTTGAAAAATCTCCTCGATGCTGAAGCCGGCCCGCAATGCGTGGCGGATGAAAAAGATTCTCTCGGCGTTGGGCCAGACGAGCTTTTGCGTGATGATATCGCGCGGCAGGATGTCGCGGTCGCCATAGACTTCCGTGCCAATCCGCCAGGGCCGCCCGTCGCCGCCCAATCCGTGACGGCCAATCTCCAGCGAGCGCAACGCTTTCTGCAGCGATTCCTTGAACGTGCGTCCAATGGCCATCGCCTCGCCCACTGATTTCATTTGGGTGTTCAAAGTCGGGTCGGCCTGCGGAAATTTTTCAAAGGCAAAACGCGGGATCTTGGTGACAACGTAATCAATGGTCGGCTCGAAACTGGCCGGCGTCTCGCGCGTAATGTCGTTGCGGATTTCGTCCAGCAGATAGCCGACGGCCAGCTTGGCGGCGATTTTGGCGATGGGAAAGCCGGTCGCCTTGGAGGCCAGCGCGGAGGAACGAGAGACGCGCGGATTCATCTCGATGATGACCATGCGACCGTTATCGGGATTGACGGCGAACTGGATGTTCGAGCCGCCCGTCTCCACTCCCACGGCGCGAATGACGGCAAAACTGGCGTCGCGCATGATCTGAAATTCCTTGTCCGATAATGTTTGCGTCGGCGCCACGGTGATGGAGTCGCCAGTGTGGACGCCCATCGGGTCAAAGTTTTCGATCGAGCAAACGATGACGCAATTGTCCGCCTTGTCGCGCATCACCTCCATTTCAAATTCCTTCCAGCCCAACAACGCTTCCTCGATAAGAATTTCCGAGACAGGCGATAGTTCTACGCCACGCCGCGCCATGACTTCGAACTCCTCGCGATTGTAGGCAATGCCGCCGCCCGTGCCCCCCAGGGTGAAAGCCGGCCGGATGACCAGCGGGTATCGGCCGATTTTCTCCGCGACAGCGCGTGACTCCTCCAGGTTGTGAGCGGTGCCGCTGATTGGAACATCGAGGCCGATGGAAACCATCAGCTCCTTGAAAATCTGCCGATCTTCGCCCCGTTCGATGGCGTCGGCGTTGGCGCCGATCATCTCGACGCCGTATTGCTTCAGGGCGCCGCCTTTGAAGAGGGCCATGGCCGTGTTGAGGGCGGTTTGCCCGCCGAGCGTGGGCAGCAGAACCAGCTTGCCCTTCGCGCCCGTGCGCCGCAGTTCCTCCGTCTCTCGCGCGATAATTTTCGTGACGCATTCGGGAGTGATCGGCTCGATGTAAGTGCGGTCGGCGAACTCCGGATCGGTCATGATGGTGGCCGGATTGGAGTTGACGAGGATGATGCGGTAACCTTCCTCCCGCAGGGCCTTGCAGGCTTGGGTGCCGGAATAATCAAATTCGCAGGCCTGTCCGATGATGATCGGACCGGCGCCAATGATCAGGATCGAATGAATGTCAGTGCGCTTGGGCATAATTCGCGGCCCGAAACTTAAGGGCACACCGCCGCAATGTCAGCGATTTTCTGGCAGGTTGTTGGAAAAGCGTTACAGAAGAAGATGCTTCTCCCGAATATTGTCGGGCGGACTTTCTCTCGAAAAATGCTTGCGCGGGAGGACTCCATCGTTACAGTGCTGTCACACGTGGAGCCGCCGATGGGCGGTTTTTGCGTCGCAACCGATTGATTTTTATTTGTGAAGATTTTTTCCGGCACTTCCAATCCATTGCTGGCCAAGAATATCGCTGCCTACATCGGCACCGAATTGGGCAAATGCACCGTCTCGTCCTTTCCCGACGGCGAAACCTTCGTCAAGATTGAGGAAAACGTCCGAGGCGAGGACGTTTTCATCGTGCAATCGACCTGCCCGCCGACCAATCACAATTTGATGGAGCTGTTCATCATGATGGACGCGGTGCGGCGGGCCAGCGCGTCGCGCATCACAGCGGTGCTGCCCTTTTACGGATACGCCCGGCAGGATCGCAAGGACCAGCCGCGTGTGCCTATCACCGCCAAATTGGTCGCCAACCTTTTGGTGGCTGCGGGTGCCAGCCGCATCCTGACCATGGACCTGCACGCCCAGCAAATTCAGGGCTTTTTCGACATCCCGGTCGATCATCTTTACGCCGCGCCGGTGATGTATGAGTATCTGAAAACCAAGAAGTTGCCCGATTTGGTGGTGGTCAGCCCCGATGTCGGCGGGCTTAAAATGGCTCACGCTTATTCGCAAGTCCTCGAGGCCGGTCTGGCCATCGTGGCCAAACGCCGCAAGAGCGCCACGGACATCGAGGCCATGGCGGTCATCGGCGAAATCCGGGGCCGCAACGTCTTGCTCGTGGATGACCTGACCGAAACGGCCGGCACCCTCGTCAACGCCTCCGTTTTGCTCAAGAAAAAGGGCGCCAAGCAGATCATCGCCTGCGTTTCCCACGCCCTGCTCAACGATCTAGGGGTGCAAAGGCTCCGAAAATCGAGGATTGACGAATTAATAACTACTGATAGTGTCCTACGCCCCGATATCGACGGGGTGAAGATTACGACGCTGTCGGTGTCCTCGCTTCTGGGTGAGGCGATTAAACGAATTAATTGCAATTCGTCGGTCACCTCGCTCTTTGAATTCAAGGGCGGGCGCACCAGTTAAGCTGGCGTTGCGGCGAAACTTCGCATATAAGGAAAAGGCAAAAAATGAAATCAGTCGCTTTAACCGCGTTTCCGCGGACATTGAATCGGCGCGGGGGCGCCAAGAAATTGCGCGCCGCCAGCAGGGTTCCGGCCGTTATTTATGGCCGGCACAACCCGCCGCAAAGTCTGGAGGTCAACCTCAAGGACTTTAAAAATGTTTTGCACCATGCCGCCTCGGAAATTGTGCTGCTGGACCTTTCCGTCGATGGCGACCCGAAGCCCAAACGTCTGGCCCTGGTGCAGGAAGTCCAGCACCACGTATTGACTCGCCAAGTGCTGCATGTCGATCTGCATGAAGTGGCCGAGGACGAAAAAGTGACGGTGCAGGTCCCCGTGGAGGCGACCGGCGAAGCGATCGGTGTCAAGACGGGCGGCGGCACGCTCGAGCACGTATTGTTCAAGCTCAAGGTGCGGGCCTTGCCCAAGGATTTGCCCGAAGTTCTCTACGCCGACGTTTCTCATTTGGAAATCGGCAAGGCCATTCATATCGGCGAAATGAAAGCGCCACCGGGAGTCGAGATATTGGGCGACAAGGATATTCCTGTGCTTTCTGTCGCCGCACCCGTGAGCGAAGAGCAGGAGGCCGCCTCGCTGGAATCCGCGACAACTCCGGCTGGGGAAGTCGAAATGATGAAGGAGAAAAAAGAAGACGGCACCGAGGGCGAAGCCAAGCCGGGCGAAAAAGCGCCCGCCAAAGGCGCGGAGAAAGCGCCGGCCAAGGGAGCCGAAAAAGCAGCGGTGGCGCCCGCTGGCAAAGGTGCGCCTGCTCCCGCGGGCAAAGCGGCCGCCGCTCCCGCGGCCAAAGGGGCTGCTCCAGCCGACAAAGCCGGCGACAAGAAGCCGAAAAAATAATCGTTGGAGAATTTGCACTTCATTGCGGGGCTGGGCAATCCTGGCTCCGAATATGCCGCCACCCGGCACAATGTCGGGTTTATGTTGGTGGATCGGCTGGCGGCGCGCTGGCACGCGGAGTGGGCCATGGAAAGGAAATTCCAGGCCCGTCTGGCCAGGGTGAAGCGGGAGGAGCGGGACGTGATTTTATGCCAGCCGCAGACGTTTATGAACGCCAGTGGCGAGG
>DASYNM010000157.1:0-6464 GCA_036008545.1 Verrucomicrobiia bacterium | reverse complement strand
GTTGCTGACGGTGGCATCGACAATCTCGTGGTCCATGCCGCCAATTTCCGCCGACCACTGGCGGAACACCTCGCGGGCGCGTTCTTTGACGCCGAAATCGTCATCGCCGCAGATGAGGAGGACAGACCCCTTGGCGCTGGGAGCGGAGGGCATGGCGAGGTCTATTCCGATTCCTCGGATTCGCCAGTGTTGTCGCTGATGCGTTCCAGATACTCGCTCATGTCTTCAACCTGCTCGAAGAGAGCGGACGCAACGTAGATAGGGCGTTTTTGGGCGGTGGCCAGGGCGAGGCAATCGCTGGGGCGGGCGTCGATTTCCACAATTTTGCAGCCCAGCTCGTTCTCCTGCTTCAAAATCAATCGGGCGAAATAGGTCGAGTTTTTCAATTCCGTGATGATGACCCGCTCGACGGTCACGTTGAGACCTTTGAAAATGTTGTTCACCAGGTCATGTGTCAGGGGACGTTCCTTTGGGGTTTGCTTGAGAAACATCCCGATGACCAGCCCCATATTATGCTCGACCTGAATAACAAAAACTTTGCGCGTATTGCCAACGAAGATTGCGCAGCCGGTATTGGCCGGCAAAATCCCGCGAATCTCCACAGGCAGAACATCGTTCTTCATCCACACACATTAAACGCTCGCGGAAAAAACTCAAGCATCTGTATGTCGGCGAGCTAGTTAAGTGAGTGCCAGTGTGTGTTTCAGCGCCAAATCGATCGCTGCCATGCTTGGCAACTGTCCCAAAAGCGAATCAAACTCATTGTCGAATATCGTTGCGAGGTTGTCGGTCATGATGACAGAATCGAGCCGCAATCCCCCTGCTCTGCCTTCTGTCGATGCCGCGCTCACGAACACGCGACTTGGGTGCCCGCGTCGGGCGAGATTGCTGGAAACCATCGCCACAATTGTTTGCCGGAGGTCGCTTTGAAGCCCATTTCGCTGCAGCACCAACGCGGGACGACGTTTAGCTGTCCTAAGGTCGGAATTGGGAAACAGAACCAGGACAACATCACCCCGCCGAGGATTGATTATAAATGGTTGCCTCAGGGCGATCCCAGTCCTCGGAGAAAGTTTTCAGCCGGGCGCGGAGATCAGCGGTTTGAGTTTCGTCAATGCCCCGAGCTGGCAAGTTCACCACACCTTGCTGCTTCTCAGACTCGCGCAAAATCGCGTTAAGTTCGGCCTCCATCGTTTCGATTTGTGCCCTAATCTGGCGGACTCGCTGGCGCTGCTCTTCGCTCAAGCTCGTGGCGGCACTGACGGTCTCGGTCGTCTTCATGCTCTGAATATAATCAATGGAGAGGCTTTTGTCAGGCTAGATATTTGTTTGTCCGTGCCTTTCGCGACATCGGTTGGGCCTGCATCCGTTGGCGCATGAGACTTGTTTTCGTCGTTTTTCACCTCCACCATTTATCTAGCGTGTTCAAATGCCCGATGTGAATCCATTGCAGCCGGGGCGCAACGTTGGCGCCGGGCGATTCGTATTGGTCCGCATCCTGGGCCGAGGCGGCATGGGCGAGGTCTGGCTGGCCCGCGACCAACGCCTTGAGGCTCAGGTCGCGCTGAAATTCCTTCCCTCTGAAGTCCGTGAAAGCGGCCCAACTCTCGAGCATTTGCGCCTGGAGGCGGCTCGCGATCATCGCTTGACGCATCCGAATATCGCCCGCCTTTACGATTTCCATGAGCCGGCCGGCGAGCCTGCGTTCATTTCGATGGAATACGTCGATGGCGCGTCGCTGGATGCGGTGCGGCGGGAGCGGTCGAACAAAGTGTTGTCGTGGGATTATCTGCGCAAAGTGCTGGCTCAATTGTGTGCGGCACTCGATTACGCCCATGGCGAAAATGTCATTCATCGAGACCTCAAACCGGACAACGTGCTGATGGATAGCCGGGGAAGATTGAAGCTCACGGACTTCGGCCTGGCCGCCATGACGAGCGAACTGGCTCGCTTTGGCGTAAAGAGCGGCGGGGGCACCCTGCCCTACATGAGTCCGCAGCAGCTCGAAGGCAAATTGCCGCAAACCACCGATGACATCTATGCGTTGGGAGCTACTCTTTATGAATTGCTGACCAGCCAGCCGCCGTTCCACACAGGCGACGTTCGCGAACAGATTTCGCACCAGGCGCCAGAGCCGCTGCGGCAGAGGCTGTCGGCGCTGGGCATTGAAAATGAAATTCCCCACGAATTGGCAGCGATGGTCATGAGCTGTTTGGCCAAAGATCCGGCCCAGCGACCGCAGAGTGCGCGTTCCATCGTAGAGTGGCTCGGCTTGAGCAACGAGGGAGCCCGCCCCGACGAAGGACGGGTGGAGGATGAAGCTGGCCAACCCCCGGCGGACCTTGTTTCACCGAAGTCGGGCGGCGGAAAAATTTTGTGGGCGGCCGCGGTTATGGTATTGCTGGTTGGGGTGTGGTTTCTCAAAGTGCATTCGACACGCCCGACTCCCGCGGCTGTCCCGGCACGCGCCCAGCCAGCGGGAGAAAGATGGACCAATAGCCTGGGCATGGTTTTCGTGCCCATACGCGAAACCGAGGCGCTCTTTTGCATTTGGAAAACTCGTGTGCAGGATTACCAGGCCATGGTCGATGACACGGGTCGTGCCTGGGAAAAACCATCGTTCCAGCAGGGGTCGACCCATCCGGCGGTGAACGTGAAGTGGGAGGATGCCACGAACTTCTGCGCCTGGCTGACGCAACGGGAGCGCGCGACCGGAGTCATTGGTAGTAATCAATTTTATCGCCTGCCTTCGGATAAGGAGTGGAGTTTGGCGGTCGGACTCGGTCACGAGCCTGGCAATAGCCCGCGAGAAAAAGACGGCAAAATAAGTGGCGTCTATCCGTGGGGCACCGACTGGCCGCCGCCGCGCGGCACCGGCAACTTCGACCCGAAACTCAAAGTGGATGATTTCCCGTACACTTCGCCGGTGGGCACTTTCCCCTCCAACGCTTATGGATTATTCGATATGGCCGGCAACGCGCGCGAATGGTGTCAAGACCTTTACGAACCAGGCTCGTTTCGGCATGTTGTTCGCGGCAGCTCCTGGTTCGACACCCCTGCCCTAACCCTGCAATCCTCCCGTCGCGCGCTGACTCCCGCCGAGCGCCATGATGCTCGATACGACTACTTTGGCTTCCGTTGCGTGCTCGAATCAGGCGCCGGTCAGACGCCAGCACCGTCCGCATCCAATTCCCCATCGTTGCGAGCGAAAGCGTTAAGTTTTGCCCCGCGCGACTTCGGTCGTTCCTTGATTCTCCAGTAAAGCGAGATTTGCAGAGGAACTGCAAGGTTGCCAACGTGGCATCATTGGAGCCAGAATCCCCGAGATGGACTTCACGGAGAAGATTCTGACTGCTTCCACTCTTGGGCCGTGGCGCGAAAACTTGCGGCGCAACGGGCGGAAATTGGTCGTCACCAATGGCTGCTTCGACGTGCTCCATTTGGGCCACGTGACCTATCTGCAAGAGGCTCGTGATCAAGGCGACGCCCTGTTGGTTGGCGTGACCAACGATGCCGGCGTGCGCGCTCTCAAAGGCCCCGGCCGGCCGCTCAATGGCGAAAACGACCGAGCCGGCGTCCTGGCCGCGCTGGAAGCGGTCGATGCCGTGCGCATCTTTCCCGAATTGGACGCCCGCGCCTTTTTGCAGACGGTCGGCCCGGACATTTACGTCAAGGGCGGGGATTATACTATTGACACGATTAACCAGGACGAACGGCGTTTGCTCGAAAAACTAGGCGTCCAGATCGTGATTCTGCCAGCCGTGCCGGGCAAGTCCACGAGCGCGCTCGTGCAAAAAATGCAATCGGAGCCGACGGCAAAAGACTTGCATCCCGACTCTGCTGACCGTACCATGGAAGCCGTGCCGTCAGAAACATTCACCGCCAGCCGCTGGACAAAGGGGAACCATCTTTTCCCCACTACCATCGAAGTAACGGATAAAGCCGTGGTGCGGCATAAGCGGTCGTGGTTCAGCAAGGATGAGATGAGTTTTAGCATGCAGAAAGTGGCTTCGGTTCATATTAAAACCGGGATTTTCTGGTCGGATATCCTCATCGAATCTTCGGGCGGCACCGACCCCCTGGCCAGTCATGGCCACTACAAGAGCGATGCCAAGCGAATCAAGGAATTGATCGAAGGCCACCAGCAAGGCCCAAACGCCTCATGACGCCAAACTGTCACAGAATCGTCACGCTGCCGCAGTTGCGAGTCCTACGCCCTTGTGCAGACTAGCGCCATGAAGACTAGGATACTTGTGGTGGACGACGAACCGGATGTTTTGGACTTGGTGACCTACAACCTGGGCCAGGCCGGATTCCAAACCGACACCGCCGCCGACGGCGCCGAAGCTTTGCGCAAGGCCCGCTCCACCACGCCGGATTTGATCCTGCTCGATTTGATGCTGCCTGAGATGGACGGCTTGGAAGTCTGCAAATTGCTGCGACGCGACGCCAAGACCAGCGCCATTCCCATCATCATGCTCACGGCGCGCGCGAGCGAGATCGACCGCATTGTCGGCTTGGAATTGGGCGCGGCCGACTACGTGCCCAAGCCGTTCAGTCCGCGCGAGTTGGTCTTGCGCGTCAAGAAACGTCTGGAACAGAGCAGCGGCGAGTCGGCCAAGAGCACTTATTCTTTCGGTCCGTTGCAGGTGGATGTCTCGCGCCACCTGGTCACGGTCCGCAGCCGACGCGTCGAATTGACCGCCACTGAATTCAAGCTGCTGGTGTTGCTGCTCCAGCGCATCGGCCACGTGCAATCGCGCGATCAACTTTTGCGGGACGTTTGGGAATACGAAACGCACATCGACACCCGCACCGTCGATACTCACATCCGCCGCTTGCGCGAGAAGTTAGGCCCCGCCGCTAAATACTTGGACACAGTCCGCGGCGTCGGCTACCGCTTCTCGCCTGAAATGAATTAGCGCCAGGGCGAATGGCCTGGTAGGGACGGCTCGCCGAGCCGCGGATGCCTCAGCGAGTGACCCTACCAGGAACAGCCGGGCTTACTGTTTGACAGGGCGGATTTTGATGTTGCGGAACGAGACCTGGCCCGGATGGTCTCCTTGCAAACCGATAAATCCGATGTCCGACTTCGCGAATCCCCTCATTCGGGAAAACTTGCTGGCTGCGACACGTGCATTGAAATCGTCGCTGTGCAAGACATATTCGAAGTACTTCACTCCGTTGACGTAGTGCTCGCACTTTTGGGGAGTGACGACTAGGCGGACATGATTCCACTGGTCGGCCGGTTTGGTGGCGTCGATCGGCTTGCCCGTGGCCGGGTCGATGGGTGGTTTGTAAAGGCCGTAGAGCCATCCACAAAGCCAGCCTGTGTCTTCAGGAGGATAGTCGTCCTCTAATTGGAACTCAGGGCCCGTCGCCCAAATCGCGCCGCCCGCGTCAGTGACGTGATACATAATGCCGCTATTGCCGCCCGCGGAAATCTTGTAATCCAATTCGAGCTCAAACCAATCATACTTCTTGACGCTGACGATGTCGCCACCGCCTTGCTTCTTCGCCATCGCTTCGTCCTCGATCACCCAACCGGGGCCGATCCCCTGATGTTTAAACAGATTCCAGCCGTCCAAACTCTTGCCATCGAACAGCAACTCCCAGCCGGCGGCCTTTTCGGCATCGGTCAAGGTGTTGTTCTCCCGAGCCTGGGACGGCAGCGTCAGGAGAATCAAGGACGACGTTGATATCAATAGAGCATTGTGTAATTTCATGCCGTTTACCTACCCGACCTCGCGCCAGAAGAAAAGCGAAAAATGCAGGAACGCGGTTTTCCTTCCTAATCCTAATCGTAATCTTAATCCTAATCTCTTTCGTGAAGGCAGGAGATTAGGATTAAGATTAGGAGGAAGAGGTACCATCCACCACGCGCGGCTCCAATGGAAGATTCCCTGTCGGATTTCTCCCCGCGCGGCTGTATATATAATGAGATGCAAGCCAAGTCCGATGCTCAACTGCTCCGGCAATACGCCGTGGAAAAATCCGAATCCGCCTTCGGTGAGCTCGTCCACCGGCACGCCGACCTGGTTTATTCGGCGGCGTGGCGGCAGGCCGGCTCGCCGGACCTCGCGGCGGAAATCGCCCAAAGCGTCTTCATCGATCTCGCCCGCAAAGCGCGCTCGCTGGCCGGCGGCCTGCGGAACGACGCCTCGCTGGCCGGGTGGCTCTATCGCGCCACGCGCTTCGCCGCGCTCAACTTGACACGGGAGGAACGCCGCCGACACGCCCGCGAAAGAGAAGCTATGCAACAACTCGATTCCACCTCCGAATCCGCGCCCGATTGGCTCAGCGTCGCTCCCCTGCTCGATGAAGCCATCTCCACGCTCGACGAGCCGGAGCGCGACGCCCTGTTGCTGCGTTACTTCAAGAATCAGGATTTTCGCGCCGTCGGCGAAGCCCTCGGCGTAAGCGATGTCACAGCCCAAAAACGGGTCGCCCGCAGCCTCGAAAAG
>DASYNM010000156.1:0-2982 GCA_036008545.1 Verrucomicrobiia bacterium | reverse complement strand
ATCACCTTGAGCCGCCTCGCCCGGTCGATGATCGAGTTTATGCGCGCCGGGTTTATTTGGACACGATCGGCCTGCTGCCTCCGCCCGACGAATTGGAGGCGTTCGTGGCCAGCCATAAATCCAACAAGCGCGCGGCGCTGGTCAAGAGCCTCCTCGCCCGCGGCGATGCCTACGCGCAAAACTGGCTGAGCTTTTGGAACGACATGCTGCGCAATGACTACAAAGGGACGGGTTACATTGACGGCGGCCGCGAGCAGATTACCAGATGGCTTTATTCCGCGTTGTTGACAAACATGCCCTACGATCAGTTTGTCGCCCAACTCATCCATCCGAACAAGGACTCGGAGGGCTTCACCCAGGGCATCGTCTGGCGCGGCGTGGTTAACGCCAGCCAAATGCCGCAAATGCAAGCCGCGCAAAACGTCTCGCAGGTTTTCATGGGTGTGAATCTTAAGTGCGCTTCCTGCCACGACAGCTTCATCAACGACTGGCAATTGTCCGACGCCTACGGCCTCGCCAATATATTCAGCGATCAACCTTTGGAAATTTACCGTTGCGATGTGCCCACAGGACAGAAGGCGCAGACCAAATTTATCTTCCCGCAACTGGGCGATCTGCCCGCCACGACTAATAAGCAGGAGCGCTTGCGCGCGCTGGCTGCCGTGATCACCAGTCCGAAAGACGGACGCCTCTCGCGCACTCTCGTCAATCGCCTCTGGGCCAAATTTTTGGGCCGTGGTCTGGTTGAACCCGTGGACGACATGCAGCAAACCGCGTGGAACCCGGACCTGCTGGATTGCCTGGCGCAGGATTTGGTGGCGCACCATTACGATGTCAAACAAACGATTGAACGCATCCTCGCGTCGCGCGCATATCAGATGCCGGCCGTTGATTTGGGCGAACTACAGAGCACCAATTATGTCTTCACCGGCCCGGATATCCGGCGCATGACGGCGGAGCAATTCAGGGACGCCTTGGCCACGTTGACCGGCGCAGGCTATGCGGCTCCGAATGCGAATATTGTGGTGAGCGAGGAAGTTGAAAAGCAATTCGGGCCCAAGCAGCAGGCGCGTTGGATTTGGAATGAGCCAGGCGCCGCCCACGACGCGAAAGTGGGCAGCATTTACCTGCGCAAAACAGTTCGCCTCCGCACCCTGCCTGATCAGGCGGACGCACTTGTTTATTGCGACAACGTTTTTGAATTGTTCGTCAACGGCCACAAGGCGGGTTCCGGCGCGGATTCTGCCAGGCCCTTCGTGGTCGATCTCAAGCCGTGGCTAAAGACGGGCGACAATCTGATCGCCGTGGAAGCGACTAACAGCGCGCCGGAACCCAATGCGCCGACTACGAATGCGCCGCCGCCGAATCCCGCTGGATTGTATATTTACGCGCGCGTTCGCGCCGATTCGCGCGGCAGTGAGCGGGTGATGGACTTTGTCAGCGACCGCTCTTGGATTGCAACCGATAAAAAGTCCGCCGGCTGGGAACAGCCCGAGTTTGACGCTGGAAGTTGGCGTGCGGCTAGCGAACTAGGACCGGGCGGCCTCGCCCCATGGAAGCTGCCGGACGACACGATCGCGCGGCAGTTCGTGCGCAGGGCAAAGGGTGGCGTAAGAGCGTCGTTGGTGGCGGCGGACTCGCTGATGGCTGCGTTGGGTCGTCCCAACCGCGAACAGGTCGTCACTACTCGCGCCTCGGCGGCCACGACCTTGCAGGCGCTGGAATTGACGAACGGCAAAACGCTTGCCAGCGTCCTGCATCAAGGCGCAGCCAATTTGACCCGGCAAAAAAGCAGCGGACCGGAATTGGTCCGCTCCATTTACGAGCAGGCCTTGGGGCGAACGCCGACGCTTGAAGAATTCGCGCTGGCGCAGGAATGGATCGGAAACAAGCCCACACGCGCGGGTGTGGAGGATTTTCTTTGGGCGATGGTGATGCTGCCCAATTTTCAACTGATTTATTGAGTCAAGACTATGAACATGATCAAGCACAATTGGAATCGCCGCGACTTTTTGAAAACCGCCAGTGCCGCGACTCTCGGCGCCCTGGCCGCGGGCGCGCCGCGACAGGGCTTGGCCGCAGATCAGCCCGCCATCCAGCCCACGGCGGACACCGTCATCGTCCTGTGGATGGCCGGCGGCATGGCGCATACCGAGACGTTCGATCCCAAACGCTACGTGCCGTTTTCGAAAGGCATGCCGGCGTCCGATATGTTATCCACTTTCCCGCAGATCGATACGGCGGTCGACAACATCAAGTTTTCGCAAGGGTTGGAAAAAATCGCCAGCGTGATGGATCGCGGCACGCTGATTCGATCCTACACCGCCGGCGACCTCGGCTTCATCCTCCACACTCGCCATCAATACCAATGGCACACCGGCTACGCGCCGCCGCAAACCGTCGCCTGCCCGCACATCGGCGCAGTCATCGCGCGCACGCTCGGCCCAAAGAATCCCGCTGTGCCCGCCTTTATTGACATCGGCCAGCGGTTTGATGTGGGCGAAGGCGAGGAATTGAAGTCCTTCCATACGGCGGGTTTTCTCGGCAGCGAATTCGGCCCGTTCCTCATTGCCGATCCGGCCGACGCCGCCGAGAGCGTCCGCCCGCCGGAAGGAATGAGTCCTGCGCGCTTTGAGAATCGGGAGAAACTTTACAAAGCGCTCATGGCCCAAACGCCGACGGGCCAATTCGGCAGCGCCTACCAACGGGAGTCGCTGCTGCGCTCGATGGACAATGCCCACCGCCTCTTGAGTTCTCCGGCCGCGAAGTCCTTCGACTTGACTCTGGAACCGAAGGAAAGCTACGACAAGTATAATACCGGCCGCTTCGGATTGGGCTGCCTGCTGGCCCGTCGGCTGACCGAAGCCGGCGCGCGCTTCATTGAAGTGACCTCAGAATATATTCCGTTTGAGTATTTCGATACGCACGAGAACGGCCACACGCGAATGGCGGATTTGAAGAAATCGATCGACGGCCCGATCG
>DASYNM010000155.1:0-3766 GCA_036008545.1 Verrucomicrobiia bacterium | reverse complement strand
CGCGAAACTTGCGGAACGTGATAGCCGACCTGAACTATCTTCTCCAAGAACTCAGTGCCCTTGCCTCCCGAAACCTCATCTAGCGCTTTTCCGACAACCTCACGCTCGAACAAAAGCAAATAGATGAGACAGGGAAAATCTGCGTTTGCCTTCACAAGTTGGAACACCTGAAGAATCTCGCTGGTTGTCAGACGATCAATATCATCGATCACCACAAGCAACGGCTGTGGCAGCCGGGCGAGAAGCTCGGCCAACTCACTTTTCTGGGCTTCCAAACTTTTAGACTCGGCATCGTGCATAGCGCTCAGCGTTTCGCTGCCTGCCTTCGCGGTAGTTCCTGCTGATTTCATACCTCTGCCGATATTTTTCAACATCGTGCTGCCGGGGACTCCGGCCAACTGCAGTGCCGTTCCCACCAAGTCTGTCGTTGTGCCCATGACCGACAAAGTGCCGGCATAGGTTTTCAATCTCTTCGCGCGTTTTTCGACATCGCGTTTTGGTCCTTGGTCTCCTAAGGCCAAGCCAAGTTCTCGAAAGAATGAAGCGGGAATACCGCCCGTCCCTGACAATTGCCACGGATTGAAGTCGACAATCTTCAGAGGTAGGCGCCGTCGTTTGCGATTGGCCTCCAAAAGTAGGTTTTTCACGGACGTTTTTCCCGAACCCCATGTTCCGTATAGCGCAACAACGAGAGAATCATCTCCGCTCCAATTGTGCAGGTCATCCGCCAGTCGTGCAGCGAACTTTGCCCTTCCAAGAATATCTTGCCGCTTCGAGACAATTGGGCGGTCTGCGGAGTAGGCTTGAACTGTAGTTTTCGCGCTATTCCTTCGCCTGCGTTTCATTGTATCTCAATTCTTTGTTAAAGGCCTATTTGAAGCGGTGGCGCCCTCTAGAAATCTCAAGTTTATGTTTTGCACTGTCAGCCGAAGGATGTCATTAAAAAGTTGAACCAATCATTTGGTATTCGCTCATCCCGGAGGGATGAACTGGAAATAGCCCGGCGATTCATCGCCGGCAAGGATAATTTGATTGTCCGAGTCTGCAGGAACGGCTGAGCACGATGGCCTGTAAACCTCGGCCGTCCCTGCGGGACTAATCGATGGCCGGCCCGGTGTCCCGTCGATAAATCGCCCGGCTATTCTCAATTGTTCCTACGGAACAAGCCTTAGTGTTTATGCCCGTCATCTTCTTGATGCGCCGCCAGATAAATCGTTCCATCCATCGAAAATCGACCAGCAGATTTTGCAATGGGCTGGCGGGGACGCCTCGTCGAGGCGTCCCCACCTCGAACTTTAGATGCGTCTGCCCTGCTGTTCCTCGCCCGCATTATTCCCTTTGCTTCCGCCACGATTGCGCTATAACACACCCGGTTACGCAATCTATGCCGCTCAAGAAGGTCATCTGCCAGGCCGCTTTGATTCCCAGCGGGCGCGCATTGATACTGTGGTTGGCCGTGTTGTCGCTGCTGACGGTCCCCCTGCGCGCGGAGTTGCGATTCGACGCCTTCCTCGGCTACGACGATATTCTCCCGGAGCGAAGCTGGTTCCCCATCACGTGCGAGATCTTCAACGATGGCCCTGCGTTCAACGCCGTTGTGGAAGTGACGGCACGGGATTACGGAGAGGGCCAGACACGCCGCTTCATGCTCGATTTGCCGACCAATACCCGCAAACGCATCACCATCCCGGTCTTTGCCACTTCGGGCAATTGGAATGTCCGCCTGTTGGACGAACGAGGCCGACCCCGAAGCGAGCAATCGCTGTCGCCGCGCCGAATGATGAAGAACAACCTGCCGCTGATCGCCGCCTTGTCCCGCACGGTGGCAGGTGTGCCGGTGCTGCCGGAATCGCCGGCCTGGCTGAACGACGACTCCAAGTATAGTGTCGCCCGCCTGCAAACCTCTCTTTTCCCCGACAATCCTTTGGCGTTGGAAGGCATCGATACGCTCTACATCAGTTCGCAAAAGGCGGCCGATTTGAGCGTGGGCCAAGTCAACGCGCTCGTGGCCTGGCTGCAACGGGGCGGGCATCTGGTCATCGGTGTCGAGCAGTTGACAGATGTCAACGGCACGCCTTGGTTGCATGAATTGATGCCCTGCACCCTTTCCGCCATCGTCAATGTGAGCGCGCACCAATCTTTGCTGGAATGGGCGCACAGCGCGGTCGTGCTTCCCGACACCACCGACCAGAATCGCCCTCGTGGTCAACAGCGCTCCCAATCGCCACCCACGTCCATCAACGCCGCCGACACTGCTGCCGATGACGCCCAATTTGACGCCACCGCCATGCAAGTGGCCACCGGGCAATTGCGCGACGGCAAGGTATTGATTGGCGGCGCGGCCGAACCGCTGGCGATTGACGCTGTTCGCGGGCGCGGCAGGATCACCGTGCTGACCTTTAGCCCGGAGCGTGAGCCGTTCGTCTCCTGGAAAAACCGCACCTGGTTTTGGGCCAAATTGGCCGATGTAAAATCGGACGCCTTTCTCAATCCGAACGCCATGGTGGTCGCCAACCGCTTGAGCAGCGATGGGATTTTCCGAGCGATGATAGAAACCAAGCAGGTGCGCAAATTGCCGCTGGGCTGGCTGCTGGCATTGCTGGTCGCCTACCTCGTGGTCATCGGACCGCTCGACCAATACTGGCTCAAGAAAATCAACCGGCAGATGCTGACCTGGGTCACTTTCCCCTGCTACGTCGTCTTTTTTTCCGCGCTGATTTATTTCATCGGCTTCCATCTGCGCGCAGGCGAGCTGGAATGGAACGAATTGAACGTGGTCGATATTCTTCCTGACAGCGACAGGGCCGTGCTGCGGGGCCAGACCTACGTGTCCATTTATTCGCCTAACAACGCCCATTACCAGATGGCCGGCAGCCAGAAATTCGCCTCCTTGCGCGGCGAATACCTGGGCAATTTCGGCGGCAACCAGGAAGGCAGCCGCGCCACCGTTGATCAGACGGGCAACAACTTTCACGCCGACACCTTTGTGCCCGTTTGGACCAGCGAGCTGTTTGTCAGCGATTGGGTCCAGCCTTCGCCGCTGCCGCTGGAGATGACGGTTCGGCCCGCTAACAACGGGTGGGAAGTGACTGTCAATAATGGCTTGGACCATCCCTTGCCGGCCTTGCATGCCGTGCTGGACGGGCGCATTTACACGATGGGCGAGATTCCCGCCAGCCAATCCAAGACCTTTACCCTAAAGACCGGCCAAGGCACGCTGGTCAGCGACATGGCCCGGCAATACGGAGACCGCTTCCGCACGGCGGTCGGCAATCTCCGCAGCAGCTTCGGCAACAATGTTAATCCAATCACCGACGTGCCGCAGGCCTCGCTGGCCGCTTCCTTTCTCACCTACGTCAACATGGGCGGCCAGCAGACCTGGAATAATTTCACCGGCCCTTCCAATCTGGATCTCAGTCGCTTTAGCGGGGAGGGCTACGCTATTTTGTTGGCCTGGGACACCGGCCATTCACCTAGCGACTTGAATCAGTTCACCCCGAAACGTTACCACAGTGACACCCTTTACCGGCTGGTCGTGCCGGTGAAAATGTGATGGAAACCGCGACCCCCCAACCTTCCAAACCGCCTATGGACGCACCGCCCGTTCCAGCCGTCGAAACCCTTCATCTGACGCGCCTCTATGGCACGATCACCGCGCTCAACGACTTGAACCTGGTGATTAACCGCGGCGATCTCTTTGGATTCATCGGGTCGAACGGCGCTGGCAAGACCACCACCCTGCGTATCCTGGCCACTTTCCTCGCCC
>DASYNM010000154.1:0-7795 GCA_036008545.1 Verrucomicrobiia bacterium | reverse complement strand
GCGCCATGGCGGCCATGGCGTCCACGTCCTCGGGATGGCGTTGGAGGATGGTTTCGTATTCAAGAATGGCCGAGGAGAGCTGGCCCAACTGCACGTAAGCTTCGGCGATGCGTTTGGAGGTTTGGATGACCTCGTTCTCCATGTTCAGCTTGAGATAGGCCTCCTTGAGGATTTCCAGGGACTGATAGTCTTGCGGCTGCGATTGAGTGATGACCTCGAACATCTCAATCGTCTGCCGCAATTGCGCCTCTTCCCCCGGATTTAAGGTGCCTAACATGCAATATGTTGACGCACAAAGCTTAACCTGTGGTGTTCCGAAATCAATCCCGTTCTACGCAATTCCCTATCGGCAAAATGCCAACATTTCTTTAGCCATTACCGTCGAGGGGGAAAATGCCCCGACGGCCCGGGCCTTCAGCCTGTTGGGAGGGCTGGTCGAGCTCCGTGGCTCAGTGCGCTTAATATCGGACTCTCCGGAGGCCGGGTACACGATCAAAAGCGATATCCGCACTAATCACTGGTTCCTGGTAAAAGCGGCAGAAGCCGGCAATCCAATTGTCATTTTCGCCGAGGCGCTGTCCGACCAGGGCCAACTCACGGTCCACATCCGCCGCGGTCTCTGCGATTCCCCGGTGCAGCGCGTAGATTTTCCACCACTTGAAATAATCCCAAGCAGCCGCCGAATTCTCGAAACCGGCAGCGACCTCCGCCAGGCTGATGATCGAAGTTCGGATATTTGCCCTGCGCTGCTGCGCCAAGAACGTCCGCGCCGGTCCCCGTCGGCCTTGCTCTCCCTCTTGGGCAAAGTGGATCAGGAATGTCGTGTCGGCTATCACTTGCGCCCGCCCGATCGGCGGCCTCTTTGTTTCAGCAAACGTTTGAGCGCCAAGGCCTGCACTTTGGGCGGTGGCTCATGTTCGTACGCATCCAGCAACTCGCCGGCCGTCTCCGCGGGCTTATGGACATACCGACGCAGCACTTTGGTGAAGGAATCTCCGTGGTCCCGTTTGAGAGAGGATAACAATTTGTAAACATCATCGTCTATGGTAATCGTCTTACTCATACACGAATCATACACGAACAATGCCGCTGCTGTCAACGGGCTGATGCACGAATTTCAGCAATTGTTGGACCTTTTTGCTAATTGACCACGACCTTGAAGAACATCTGGGAATTCGTCGGCGCAATCGTAACCGGCGAAGGCGCTGTGTTCGTGGTCCATGGGCCAGCCAGATTGGTCGATTGGAGGAGCGTGCCTTGCGACCATGTCAGGTTCAGGCTCCCCGCGCTGGCTGGCGCGATGCTCACCGTGACAATCGGAGCAATGGATGCCGCATGATAAAGCGCGGATATCTGAGAGGCAGAGAGAGCTTCGGTGAAGATGGCCGCGTGCGCGATGCTGCCGGGCAATAGGCGTTGCGTTCCGTAGTCGGGCGAGCCGCCAATCCAGACATCGAGGCTGTCGCCGGCCGGAACGCCGACGGTGTTGCTGGCCACCAGCACGCTATCCACGTAGAGCGAGCCATTGCCGGTGACGTTGGGAACGCCGGTGTAGGAATAGGCCACCATATGCCAGCCCGTGCCGACAATGGAGTTTGAGCTGGTCGCGTCAGGATTGCCGCCATCGGCAGAACCGGGATCGCCATTATTATTGACGCTCGTGCGCCAGGAACTGTCGCCGTGCCCCATTAATCCTGAAAAATGGGGGAGTGCGGATGGAACATTCACCCAGGCCGTCGCAGTGATGGCGCCGGTGATGTTGAACGGGCCTTCCGGAACGTCCACATAAGCCGACAATCCGTCAAAGAGCGCCGCATAACTGGGCGAGCCGAACCCCACCAACGGCACACCCGCTTGGGCAAGAGCGACATTACCTTCATAGGTGCCATTATTACCGCCGACAAGATCATAAGCGATCGAGCCATTCGTTTCATTCAAAGGCCAGTAAGCCAGCGGTCCATCCGCCACCACCGCAGCGGGGTAAGGAGACAACGAGGCGATGCTCGTGAAGCTGGCGGAGGCGATTGGACTGTTAACCTGGCCTGGCACGGTGGCGACCGCCTGCACCATGGTATTGTTGCTCAAGGAAAAGGGTCCATTGTAAAGAATGGAATTGGTCGTCGGCGCGCTGCCGTCAAGCGTATAGTAGGTGTTGCCACCTAGGGGGGAGGAAAGCGTCACCGTCACGGAATTGGTAAAAACGCCGCCGTCGGGCGAAATGCCCGGTGGGGAGAGATTGCTGAGGTTGCCATAGACCGAGAGGGAACCTACGCCGCCGACATAGACCAGCCCATTGGCGATCGTGGGCATCGTGTATTTGATTGCCAATCCGGCATTGTCCCGCGACGGAATCTGGCTGCTACTGTAGAGTTCCTGAGCCAGATTGGTGGCGTTGTAAGCGTTGAGCACGGCCGGTCCGCTTTGATTGGCCGATGAATCGATGCCCCAGACGATGGCATTCTTGACACCGTTGGCCGAGACCATCAACGAAGAACCGGGATAACCGACCGTCGCGGTGGACTCGCTGGTCGGGGTGGTGTTGATGACTCCATTGGAGATGGCAAACGCTTTGGCGGAGTCCCCGGAAGCGCAATAATAAATCGTGCCGTTGAAGTAAGCGGGCGTGACCCACATCCACCCGGTCGCGCCGGTGATTTCCTGGACGATTTGCGTGTCGCCCGCGGCATTGAATTGCCCGAGGTTGTCACGATCCAAGAGCCAGAAGACGCCCGCCTTGCTGCCGGCCACCAACAAGTGCTGATGCGCGGCGCTGCCAACGGCATCGGGCAAAAGCATCAACCCGGCAGAACCGATGTCCAGGTCCTGCAGATTCAGGTCAAGCTGATTGGCGGGCGCGAAATAATCCAGCAGCGGCAGCCCGCCCACCGGCGAGAGCTTCACGACGCTGTCGCCATAATTTTGATTGGCAGAGTCGAAGGTGCCGTTGCCAGTCTCGACATAAATGTTTCCCGACGCATCCGCCGCCGGCCCGCTGCCCGCCTGCCAGATGCCGCCCGCCGAACCGTTGGGCGTGGTACAGAAGACGCCTTCCGGTTCCAGAGTGTAGGCATTGAACGTGAACACCCAGCCGTGGTAGGGCGGAAAATCCTGGTGCGAGGTGAACATGACGCACAACACGCCGTTGGCCAGCAACAAAGCCGGCCGATCCATGTGCTTGGCCGGATTGAATTCCACCCCGTTTAGGAAACTAAAACCATCCCCCACACCCGGCACGGCGCCTTGGATGACGACAGGGCCGCCGAATTTTTCCGCACCGGTGGCAACATCCAGCGCGTGCAAGCGATGCACGAAGTTGGTCACACCGCCCGTCACTTCCTTCGTGTTGGCCTCGACATAAATCGTGCCTGTGGCGGGATCGATTACGGGTGTGCCGCTAATACCCAGTTCCGGCCCGTAGAATCCGGGTGATGAAGAAGCCTGGAGGTCGGTCGTGGATTGAATCGTTGTGACGCCGGACGCAGGATCAACGAAACTGACGTGCCAAACCGGCGGGCCGTCACCACCGGCAATAAATGCATAAACACTGTCGTGCTCCGTCGCGACGAAGACGAGATTCTTCGGGCCTTGCTGTCCAGGAAGGGCCACATTAGCCAGCACCAATGGTTGCGCCAACACATAACCATCCACTGCTTGGGAATAAACCAGCCCGAAACTATTAGTATTGACGTTGGCGGGCGTGAGGATGAGTTCATTGGTGTTCTGACCGTCGCGGTTGTTGTCAAAGCGCCCGGTTGGAACGGAGACGAAAGGCGGTGGAGGGACTGTGGCCACCGGCGTGGTGAAACTTTGAACTGGTGTGCCCCATGAAGTGCCGGCCGCGTTGACGGCTTGCGCCGTGAAAAAATAAGTCGTGCTGGGGGGCAGGCTCGAAAAAGCCTGGCCGAACGAGCCACTTTGCGTGCCGGGAAGCACCACGCTGTTGGACCACGCTCCGGGGGTTGTCCCGCCGTTGGTCGGTCCGTAAAAAATAGTCACGACCGGCGCATCGCCGCCTGTAGCCAGCACAGCGCCTGAGAGGAAGGCCAAATTCGGGCCAAAATTGGTGGCAGGCAGGTTCGTCACCACGGCCAGCGACGGGTTGATAGTGGTGAACGATTGCGAACTCGGCGCCCATGCGACACCGGCCGGATTGACGGCCGCGGTACGGTAATAATAGGTGGTGTCCATGGACAGCCCAGTCACATTTTGCGTGAAGGCTCCTCCTTGAAAACCCAAATAAATTTCTTGATTCCAATTCGCGGCATTCGTCCCGCCGTCGGTGTTTCCGTAATAAAGGAACACCTCGGGCGCGGTCCCGCCGGTGGTCACGAGATTGCCTCCCAAGACTGCGCTTCGGACAAGAATGCTCGCTGCCGGAGTGTTGGTGATTACAGGAAGCAGGTAGGAGCCGTTTCCCTGATTGCCTGCCACGCCGCTCACTGCATAGATCGCCGTGGCGCCAGCACCCGCGGCCTGGTTAAACGTCAGACTGGAAATGGGTTTATTGGTGACACCGAAAAACGCGGTCAAATCATACGTCGTCTGGTAAAAACGGGGGCTGGTAGGCCCGCCGAAGGTGGCCCCGTTGGTAAGGTTGATTCGGTCGAAGCCCGCCAAGGCCACGTTGAGACTGCTGTCAAACCAATCCTGGGCGTTGAAGTTCGTCACCAGGGTGGTGCCATCGGAGAAATTGATCGTGACATTGGGAATTCCGCCGCCGGCAGCGGAATTGGCAATCACCGAAAGGCTGTCATAGACGTTTGGCGCGGCCAGCGTTAGAGTACCTTGGGTGATGGCGGTCTCGCTACTCATCACCAGCGCGTTCTTGCCGGTGTAAGGCTGCAACTGGAATAGCGTGCCGTCAACGAGACTTGGGAACGATCCGGTGCGCGGCAGCCCGTACGTCGTGCCCGGCAAGCCCGCCTGATAATAAGAGGTGCCCTCTCCTGGATTCAACTCGGATGCGTAAGACGCGTAGGGCGGGCCGCTGGCGGTGTTTTCTATAACCAGATCGCGATTCCAGCCGGTGGCGGCAATAGGTGTTGCAGGCGGCGGCGCGTTGGTTGGCTCCAAACCGGAGACGGCGTAGATGGCGGTCGATTGTGAAACCGTTTTGCCAAATGTGATACTCACCAGCGTTTTGTTAGTCGCGCCCATTAACGCCGCAATGTTGACTGTCGTTTGAAAAAACAGCGGATCTTCAGGCCCGGTTGTGTCCGCCCCGGTGGTCAGGTCGATGCGTCCGGGACCGAACCAAGCCACGTTTTCCGTGCCGCTAAACCAGTCCGGCGCGTAGTAGGTGGTCACATTGGAAGTGCCATCGTAGAAATTGAGCGTCAGCGTGCCGGTTTGGTTCGTGCCATCGGCGGAATGGGCCAGAATGGCAATGCTGGCGTAAGTCTCCGGCGTGACCAAAGTGAGCGTGCCTTTAGTCAACCCGGTGTCGGGACTTAGGACGAGCGCATTGTTGGTCGTATAGGGCTGAAATTGAAAAATGGTGCGGTCACCCACCAGGCTCACGAAGGCCCCGGATGGCGGCAAGCCCCAGGCATACTGCGGCAATCCAGTTTGGTAAAAGGCCGTCCCTTCTCCCGCGTTCATTTCGGAGGCGTAATTTGTAAAAGGCGGGCCAATGGCGGTATTCTCAACCACGACGTCGCGATTGAACCCGGTCAAAGCGATAGGCGTCATATTGGAACCCGGCAGCGCGCCAGCGCGATCGGGACAACCTATGACGGCTAGCAGAACGAAGACGAAAGTGACGCCCGCAATGTGGCGCTGTATGTAACAAAGAGAATTCCTCATGGCTAAGAGTAATTTATAGTCGTTAGCCCGAGTTTTGGCAAGCACGGACTTCGGCAAACCGGCTGCTTCGTTGCCTCAGGCAGCGCCCGGTTCGACCACCGCCTTGCCCATCACTTGCCGCTGGCGCAACGCGGCAAAGGCGGACGCGGTCTGCTCAAGCGGAAAAACTTGCGCTATGGCGGGCTTGATCTTGCCTTGTGCCGCCCAATCCAGAATGGCCTGCATGTCTTTGCGGCTGCGGCCGTAGCTGCCGACCAACTTTTGTTCCTTGACGAAAAAGGACCACAGCTTGAGCTGCACTTCGCGCCCAGCCGTCGCGCCGCAAGTCACAATCGTCCCGCCACGGGCCAGGCAAGTAAAACATTGCAGCAAGACGTCCCCGCCGACGTGTTCCACCACCAGATCGACGCCGCGCTTTTGCGTGATCTCACGCACGTCCGCGGGCCAGTCGGGTTTTGAACTATCGAGGGCGTGGCCCGCGCCCAAACCTAGGGCGAACTGGCGCTTGGCTTCGGTCGAACCAGTGGTGACGACTTGCGCACCCAGTTGCTTGGCAATCTGTATCGCCGCCGAACCCACGCCACTCGCGCCGCCAATGACCAGCACCCAATCGCCAGGCCGCACCGACGTGCGCTGGGTGAGCATGTGCATGGCGGTGCTACCGGCCAGTGTCAACGCGGCCGATGCGGTAAAATCAACCTCCGCAGGCAACCGGACTAACGCCGAAGCAGGCACGACGACCTGTTCGGCAAACCCGCCGTCGCGTTGCACGCCCAGGAGCTGGCCGTTGAGGCAGACCGATTCCTGGCCTCGCTTGCAAAACTCGCACTGGCCACAAAACAGGTTTGACTGAACAGCCACGCGGTCACCTGGGCGCCAATCCGCTACATCGCCCCCTGTAGCCATCACCTCGCCCGCCATTTCCGAACCCGGAATGCGCGGCAGTTGGATTGGCATGGGCAGACTCCCCTCTTCCAGCCACAAATCGAGGCGGTTGAGTCCGCAGGCGCGCACGCGAACGACGACTTCGCCGGCGGCGGGAACGGGGTCGGGCACGTCAGAATATTTGAATTGACCCGGCGCGCCGTGGGCGATGAGTTGAACGGCTTTCATGCAAACGCGGGTTGGTTACAGCCAAGAAGCCAAATTTGCCAGCGTAATTCTCGCCGCGCCCGAAGCCACGTCACATGCCCTTAAGAAATTTCACCACTCTGGCAAATGCTCTCACGATAACACCGATATACATCGAAGCGAGAATCGCAATGATGGCGATGACGCAGACCAGCTCCGTCAAAGTGATGCCCGCAATCCGTTTCCGAATTCTCGCCATTGGTCGAGCACGTCGTGTTGCGGTGATTCTCACCACAGTTCCCGGTGTGGCTGATGGTCATAGTTCCACATTGAGGCGGTATTCGTCGGATTAAACAGAATTGCCGGACTCATCGATGACACGTGACCATCGCAAAGGAGCTGATTGTAATTCTTCCCATGCCGGGCAGGGTCAAATGGAGGATCATTCACGATCGTGCTGCAACGCAGCGTGTCATCACCGCCTGGAGCGGGGCCGTAGGCCGAACCGTCTGCGAAAACCACTTTTTGGGCAGTCAAGAATCTGGATTCGCCAATAGACAGCATCTCGCTCGGCACCTTGATCTGTCCTTCAGAAACAGGTGGCACTTTCCAATATATGACCGGCCCCAGACCGAAGTCCTGGTCCGCTAACTTTCTGATGCCGGCAGAGCCCCATATATTGTAGGCGTAACTGCCGAGGCGATCGATGCTCTTTTCGTAATAGGGGCCCGCATTTGTCCCCCTGTATCCAGGACAGTGAAATAAGCTGTTCGTCCAGTTCAGCGGATAATAAGGAAACAATTTTGATGACCAATAGACTAAGTCAGCGGCGCTGCCTCCTTTCGCATCGCCATACGACGATCCAGCGGGACCGAGATAGTACGGAAATGTCGATTGATGGTCATCCACGTACATTTTC
>DASYNM010000153.1:0-2987 GCA_036008545.1 Verrucomicrobiia bacterium | reverse complement strand
CCTGACGGATGTTTCGCCGCGCGCTATCGCCGTCGGTCTGCCGGGAAAAATCTCCTATGCGTTTGACGCTTACACGTCTCAACTGCGCTACGTCTGGACCGGCCCATTTCTCGATGTCAAGTCGATGTGGACCTTGCGCGGCGCGGGGCCGGTCAAGATTTTGGGGCAGAAATGCTACACCGCGCCGGCGGAATTTCCGTTGCGAGTGGGCGACCCTGCCGCAACTCCGCGCGTCCAATATCTTGGCTACGACCTCATCCAGGGCTATCCCCAATTCCGCTTCGACGTCAACGGCGTGCTGGTGCGAGAATTGATCAATGTGCAAGAGGGTGGGGGCGCGGCGAATAAACTGGCGTGCCACTTTGATCTGGGCGCGGTGGACAAGGACGTCTGGTTCAACGGCGGCCCGGAAGCCACTGTGGCCGGTGCATTGGCACCATCGCCCGAGGCCAAGGGATGGTGGAAAATTCCCGGCGGCTCATCGGTGCGCTTCACGGTGGAAATTCCAGTGTCGCTTGCTCACTGATTACGGTTTTTCGGCGACAATTTTGCCGTCGCGCACGATATAGATCGGCGTGCCATACATTTTGGCAGTTTTGCGCGCCACGCGAGCGGCACGGCGCAGGGCGCGGCCCACGGCGGCCGCAAATTCGTCGGAATATGTTTTTTTAGGTGTCTTTTTCTTCGTGCCGTTTTTCATCTTCGCCTCCCAGGATACCATCCGGCGGACTTTCCCGCCAGAAGGATGGTGGGCCGGGCGAGTGTCAGCAAAACTGGCTTTTTCCGTTCCATTGAGTAACCTCCGGTCATGAGTGCAGATTCGGAAGCGCCCTTGATCGCACGCTGCCGGCAAGGCGACGAGCGAGCCTGGGACGCGCTGTTCGATCTTCATTATGCCGCCGCGGCGCGGTTTGTCTTCCAATTGTCGCCCACGTTTTCCCGCGAAGACGTGGAGGAGATTTGTCAAGACACCTTTCTGGCTGTCATAAAGAATATCAGCTCCTTCGAAGGCGGCAGCAGGTTGCAAACGTGGATTTTCCGCATTGCCGCCAATAAGGCGCGCGATTACCACGAACGCCAGAAGGCGGCCAAGCGCGGCGGCGGTCAAACCGTGATCTCGTTGCAGGAAGAGAACGATGAGAACAGCCTTCCGATGCAAGTCCCCGGCAACTTGCCCTCGCCGGATGCGATGCTGCTGCGCGCCGAGTGCGCTGAGCAGATGGGCCACGCGCTGGCGCGCCTCGAAGAACCGTGCCGCGAGATCATCCAGCTTCGATATTTCGCCGATTTGAGCTATGATGAATTGGCGACCGAGTTGAAACTCAACCCCAAAACCGTCAGCTCCCGCTTGAGCAAATGCCTGGATCGCCTGGAAAAGATCGCCATCGAGGTCTTTGGCGGGAAGAAAACGGCCCCATTTTCCGTCTAACCTTATATAATGTCAGAGGAACCCAACAGTAAAATGGACGAATTGCTCAGGGCCTACGCGAAAAAGCGCAGGGAGCAAGGCGAGCCGCCTTTGCAGATGCATCCGGCGACGCGCAAGCTGTTGCAGGATGAGGTGAAGCGAACCTTGGTTGCTGCGCCAGCGGCACCGCGCCGAAGCTGGCGGACGTTGCGATGGCCGCTGGCGGCCATGGGCGTCGGATTCGCGGCGCTGATGGTGATGTTTGCCATGATCAACACGCAAATGCGGAGCCTCATGCCGGTCACGGCTACGGCGGATCGAGAAGTTGCTCAAGCGAAATCGGCGCATGGCGCGCCAGCGTCAATCGCGGAGGGCACCGCCTCTCCTGCGCCTATGGCTGCGGCGGCTGAGGATAAAGTGGCAGCATTCAAGAAGTCCCCTGCCCCACCTCCAGGAACACCCCCGGCAACCGCAGCCGGGTCGATTGCCGCAGCAGCACCCGCCGCCCCGGCGCAAGGATCGGAGACACTGCTGCAGGATACCGCTGCGTCGGGCCAACCGGCGAGCGTGGGCGCCTCCTACGGCGCGAGGTCGGCGCTGGGCGCGGCAGCCGTGGATGCGCGCGCGCCATTGGCACCCGCCCTGAGCGTGCCGACAGGCACGACGGCGCCGACTGCGACAGACGCTTCCGCGCCGCCGCCGAATGCAGCAAACGCGATGACGCGAGAATCTACCCAGGCAACGCCAAAGAGCGATGCGTCTTACGTTTCTGCCGGAGAATTCGTGCAAATTCCTCAAGGAACCAGGGGACAAGCAAAGCAGTCAACACTGACGAATGTGCTCTCTTCATTTCAGGTGCGGAGGTCCGGCCAAAATGTGAGCATTGTCGATGCCGACGGCTCGGTTTACGTCGGGCATGTGCTGAACGAAATTTCCCCCCGCAGGGGACGCGGCGGGGCCGGCAGCATCGCCGGCGCAGGAACGGCAGAGACGCGCAAAGATATCAATGACAACGCCAACTGGCGGTTCACGGTCGAGGGAACCAACATGCAGCTCCAGCAAAAAGTTATCTTTACTGGCAGCGTGCGACCGATGCGGGCGGCCGGCGGTGCCCGTAGCTCGTTTGAGCAGAACCTAAGCGCGTCGCCGGCCCAAAATACGCCCGCAGCGGCGGCTGTTCCAACCCCGATACGCTCGCGCATCACCGGCAAAGTACAGGTGGGCGGAGGGAAGGAATTCGAAATTGAAGCCCAGCCGCCCTCTCCGTGACCGCCACGTCCACCCGTAGCCGCCGACGTAAGACGGCGGATTTTCACCGCGAACGGGCCGGCCTCCGCCGACTGACGTCGGCGGCTACGTTTTTCAGCCCCGCTACTTGCGCGCGCGTTTGCGCTTCAATTCCTTGCGCAGTTTGTCGAGCGGCAGCGTGTTGATCACATCCTTCGCTTCCAGCCAGCCTTTGCGCGCGATGCCGGCGCCGAGGCGCAGATAATGCGCCTGCTCGTTGCGGTGGGCATCGCAGTTGATGACGCACTTGGCGCCTTTGTCCTTTGCCTGATGCCATAAACGCCAGTCCAGA
>DASYNM010000152.1:0-6764 GCA_036008545.1 Verrucomicrobiia bacterium | reverse complement strand
TTGCGCGAGTCTCAATAATTGGCAGTAAAGGATTTTAACGACGCACACGCGCATCTACAGCCTTGTGTTGTAAATGATCCGCTTATGCCCTCTGTTGTTCCCTTGTGTCTTTGCTTTGGCCCACCGCTTCCTTGCAGCGGCAGCCATCTTGCCTCGTACCGCGGCATTCATTCTCTGGCGCTTCCTTGCGGGGCCTCTCGCATTCGCCGCTTTGGCCTTATCGTACCGGTTTCGCCTCCAATGATCCAAAAACGACCAAAGTGCAGGTTCTTACCGTATACGGGGCGAGTTGTTCGAAACGAGTCGTCGAAGGACATGGCCTTTCCACATCCAATGTCCTGAAAGAAGAATTACGGGAAGAAAGACAAACCGAACCGAATGGGCGTAAAATTAAATGTCTTCAAACGGTCTATGGATATAGCCGACTATCTCAACCCGCGAAATTGTTCTACATCGCCAAAGCCCATCTATCACCTATTTGACAGATCCCACTGCGTAGCACCAAAGGACATTATTATCCCGGATGTAGAGCCTCCCGTCGGCTACCACAGGATACGCCCAGGCCTTTTCCATGGTGTTAATCCTCTGAGGTTGGCCTGGCGGAGTGAACCGGCACTTCTCGCGGTAGCCCTCAGGTGACACTTCGGCCAACGCTATTTCGCCGTTTTCGCCATGAAGGTAGAGGCGGCCATCGGCATAGCAAAGCGACGCGGCCCCCAAAGCGCGTTCCTTCCATTTGATCTGGCCAGTGGTGAACTCAGCGCACAGCAGGACTTCGCTCGTCGCGCCATAAAGGTAATCTCCGACTTTGACTACGCCCCCGATGGCGGTGGGGTATGCCGGCGAGAAATATACCTCCTCGGCTGCGACCTGTTTTCCCTCGACCTTGAGCTTGACGATTCCTGCCCCGGTTCCAGTCGAGGAACAGAACAGGTATTCGCCGCTGGCCACGGGTGTTTGGATATTTGCCCCATACTTGCTGATTGGCTTGCTATAACGCCACAGGAGACGGCCCGTGGAGGCTTCAATTCCAACCAGGCCTTTGGTCAACAACTGCACATATTCCCGAATCCCGCCAACCTCCACAACGATGGCCGATGAAAACCCGGCATCGTCCGCCTCCGGCAGGGGACATTTCCAAATTAAATCTCCCGTGCTCTTTCGCAACGCGATTACTGTCGCCTCACTGCCTCCTGGGGCGCACACCAGCGCGTCGCCATCAATCAAGGGCGACTCGGCGTAAGCCCATTCCGCGGTTTTGCCGGCGTAGTCGGCGCGGAGATTCTTTTTCCAACGCACGCTCCCCGTTTTAACGTCCAGACAAGCCAAATCCCCGTCGGAACTTTGCCCGTAAAGAAAATCACCGTCAATCGTGGGCGTGGAGCGGGCTGTGGGAAAGTTAGGCTGCTGCTTTGGGTTGCCCACATTTCCCAGACGGGTGGACCAAATCCGTTTACCATCGCGGGCGTCGAGGGCCATGACCGATTCGTTCTCCAAGCCTTCGCTTTCCATCAAGTAGAGGCGGCCATCAACGACGGCGGGAGTCGAGTACCCTCGGCCAATGTTGCTGACCTCCCAGAGGAGCTTCGGCCCTTCTTTGGGCCATTCGGCGATCAGCCCGGTCTCGTGCGAAATACCGTCCCGTTGCGGCCCGCGCCATTGCGGCCAGTTATCCGCCAGGAGTAGCGTGGGCAGGACTGAAATTGCAGCGATACAGAATGTCGATGTGCGATTCATAAAAGAACCTGGCCATTCTGGTTCGCTTACTGAACTGGCGTCAAAGCTATTCTTACCGCCTTACCGCTCGTTTTTGAAAGCCAGGGCGATTCGTTTTCCTGTATGCTGAATAGCGAACAAGTAAGTGCTGTCGCGACTCTCGTCGAAAGGGCTGGTGCAACTCGACGTGGCTACTTCACTGCTCCGCCGCTTGCGCTGGCGGTTCGTTTCTGACAAGCTACGGCCATGATACTCTGGCATAGCGTCGTGCGGTTTGTCCGAAACTTTTTCCCTCTTTTGCTGGTTGCTTCGGCCGCCATCCGTGGAGCGACGGCCCGCGCGGACTGGCCGGAGTTTCGCGGACCTTGGGGGGACGGCCATGCTGCCGCCCCGGGCGACACCAACCTGGCCGGGCTTCCCTTGCATTGGAGCGAAACGGAAAATGTGCGGTGGAAAACTCCTCTTCCGAATCGAGGCTGGTCCACGCCGGTCGTGCTGGGCACCCAGGTTTGGATGACCGCCGCCACGGTGGACGGCCACGATTTCTTCGCCCTGTGCGTCGAGGCCGACTCCGGCAAACTGCGTTTTAATGTTCCGCTGTTTCATTACGAAAATCCGGAGCCGTTGGGCAATGGAGCTTCGATGAATTGCTACGCCACGCCTTCCCCTGTCATCGAACTGGGCCGGGTGTATGTCCATTTCGGCAGTTTTGGCACGGCATGCCTTGATACCGAAACCGGGAATGTTCTCTGGAAACGCACCGACCTGCCCTGCCGTCATTATCGCGGTCCATCGTCATCCCTGGTCTCCTGCAAGAATTTGATCATCCTCACGATGGACGGCGCGGATCTTCAGTACGTGGCCGCTCTCGACAAGCGAACGGGCGACACCGTCTGGAAAACGACTCGGTCGGTGGAATGGAATGATCAGGACACGACCAGCCAGATGGTCAAAGACGGTGATCGTCGCAAGGCCCATAGCACGCCGCTCGTCGTGCAAACCGGCGATCAACTCCTGATGCTCAGCGCCGGCGCCAAAGCCGCCTACGGTTATGACCCGCTGACCGGCAAGGAAATCTGGCGCGTGCAATACAACGATTATTCAGCGGCTCCCCGGCCTTTGTTCCACGACGGGATCGCCTACTTTGTCACAGGCCTCTCCAAGACAGAGCTTATCGCCGTCAAGACCGACGGTCACGGCGACGTGGCTGATTCGAAAGTGCTCTGGCGCCTGCGTACGCATGTGGGGAAATACGCCTCGCCCCTGCTGGTGGACGGTTTGATTTACACGGTGGCCGACCAGAGTTTCGTCACTTGCGTTGATGCCGCGACTGGCGAAGTCGTCTGGACCGACCGGATCGAAGGCAGCTACGCGGCCTCGCCGATTGTCGCGGACGGCCGCCTTTATTTCTTCAGTCAAGAAGGAAAAACCACCGTGCTCCAGCCCGGCCGCACGTTTACACCGCTGGCGACGAATTCCCTGGCCGACGGCTTCATGGCCTCGCCCGCCGCATCTGGGAAATCATTTTACCTGCGTACCAGGGCCGCCCTCTATCGCGTCGAAGCCGACCCGCGTTCCGAAGCGCCCACACGATAGAATCGGGCGGCGTTGACGGTCAGCCATTACGAAGGATGGCGGGATGTTCCGTGTTGGTCCCGGTGCCCTGAACGGCCGAGGTCAACGGGCCGTCAAAGCTTTACGCCGTTACCGCTTCGCCGAGCCTCTACCGGGTCGTAACATTGATCTTGAGGCAACTCGATGCTGGCGCGGTTGTCGCTTTCGACACTGTGTCACCTCACTTTGCTACTGTTGATAAAACTACCGCCAATGATCCTTTTATCTCTTGAGCTTCGCTTCAATGCGTGTCAGGGCTAAGATTGCATTATGAATGCGGGCAATGATCAAATTTCGGACAAGACCGCCCCTCCCTCCAAACGCGGAATGCGTTGGTGGATTCCGGCCCTGATCATCGCGGTGGCAACGGCGAACATCACCCGGTTGCAAACGATGCCGGATTTGGACGCTTTGCCAAAACGCTTCTGGTCGCTGCTTTCGGTGTTCGCGACGGTTCCATTCCTGCTGGTCTGGTGGCTGTTCTTGTCGCGGCTACGTTGGCGCGTGCGGCTGCTTGGCGTGGTGCTGGTCGCTGCAGGAGTCGGGGTTTTGGAAAAGCTCGTGCGCCTCGATGGCTCGCTGGGCACAGGGCAGCCGATCCTTGTTTGGAGTTGGACGCCCCGAAAAACGGGCGACGTGCCGGCCAGCGCGCCCGTCTCTGCCGAGAGCCCCGGGCCGGCGCTGGAAGGCGAATTGGATTACCCCGGATACCTCGGCCCCAATCGCTCCGGCTGCATGGCTGGCGCGCGTTTGGAAAGCGATTGGATCGCGCATCCGCCCCAGCAGCTCTGGCGTCATGCCGTCGGATTGGGATGGTCCGGGTTTGCGGTGTCCGGCGGACGCGCCGTCACACAGGAACAGCGCGGTGAAAACGAGCTGGTGATTTGTTATTCGTTAAAGAGCGGCTCGCTCCTTTGGGCGCACACCAACCAGCTCCGCTTTTCCGATCCCATGGGTGGTGACGGCCCGCGCGCCACTCCGACCATCGCGGACAATCGGGTGTTTACCCTCGGCGCCACCGGCATTCTCGATTGCCTTTCCCTCGGCACGGGCAAGCTCATCTGGACTCACGACATTCTGAAGGAGAATTCCGTTCCCAACACCCCGTTCGGCAAAACTTCCTCACCTCTGCGCGTAGACGATTTGGTCGTCGTCACCGGCGGCATGAAGGACAAGGGCACGCTCCTGGCCTACCGCAGCGCCGACGGCGCGCCAGCCTGGCAGACCGGCGGCGACCAGGCGAGTTTCACCTCGCCCACCGTCGCGACCCTCTGCGGCCAGCGCCAGATTCTCTCAGTCAACGCCGCCAACGTTGGCGGTTACGACGCTAAAGACGGCCACCCACTCTGGCAATACGCCTGGGGAAGCGACAAATGGCCCAAGTGCGCGCAACCCGTCGTGTTGGAGGAGGATCGCATTCTGCTCTCGGCCAGCTTCCAAAATCCCACCACACTTTTGCAGGTGACGCGCGGGTCCGACGGCAAATTCTCTGTCAACGAAATTTGGAAGAACCACAATCTTAAAGCCGCCTACAACAACATCGTGGCGCGCGATGGCTACGCCTACGGACTCGACGACGGCATCCTCGTCTGCCTTGACCTCGCCACGGGAGAACGCAAATGGAAGGACGGCCGCTATGGCAAAGGCCAGGTTCTGCTCGCCGGCGGTCTGCTCCTTGTTCAAACCGAGCCCGGCCCGATCACCCTCGTCGAGGCGAGTCCAGCCGGGTTTCACGAGCTTGCCAACATCCCGGCCCTCCACGCCAAGACCTGGAACACTCCTGCCCTGGCCGGCCAATACTTAATCGTCCGCAACGACCAGGAAGCGGCGTGTTACAAACTCTCCCAACACGCGGCCTTTTGACCCTCCCGCGTTCCTCGCCGCAGCACAGTTTCGGACGGTGAACGTCAAACATCGTGATTTTCAATAGGTGATCAGAATACTGCGGACACCAAAATGCACACCATTTTGGACATTAAACGAGTTATGGCGAACTCTGAAAAATAGTGACGGAATTTGCCAGGATTCTGGCGTAATTCGCGGAACATTCTCCCTGTGTAAATGCGGTGCGGATTTTATTCGCAACCTCTTTATTTGGTGCAACTGCCGAATGGAAGGCCAAACCCGCAAACAGTCCAAATCCAGTAACTGGCTATTCATTTTGACTCTCGGGCAAGTAATTCGCTGGAGAGTTTGCAACAGTTCGAAGATAGTCTTGACGGCTAATTCCAAGCAAACGTCCTTAACTACAAGAGGTGATGATTGCCGGATTGAACTCGAACACCAGGAAATCGACCGCACTTTCGCCTCGACCCGCTTACAGCCTGTTCTTCCCTTGAGCCTTTACCTTCGCCCAACGCTTCCTTGCAGCGGCAGCCATCTTGGCTTTTGCCGTGGCACTCATTCTCCGCCGCTTCCTCGGCGTGGCTACCTCTTTCGACCCTTTGACTTTCGCCCGTCGCGCCCTTTGCACCGCAGCGATAGCGACCCTTGCGGCACGGGACATTTTCCTTCTCGCGGAGCGCTCTCGTGCCAAGGATGCATCATCGCCGATAGCGTCAAAGTGAGCTAACCTTCCGTCTCAACTGCAGAACGACAGATATTCACGCCATTCGGAAGATCACGAATTCAACATGGGCTCACTTCCACCCACGCACATTTGTGCCGCATCCACGGACAAACGCGCCTAAGCTCAACCCCGTCGCAATCGCCGCCTCCTGGTTGCCCAGTTATCAGGTTCGGTATTATGCTCACCAAACTGCATAGTGAATTAGCCTTCAGCGCATAGCTATTGGCATTCAAGCGTATAAATTTGAGGGCTGGAAGCGTCCGCATCACGGACTCGTTCGAGGCAAATCGTCGATTGTGAATATTATGAAAAGAAGAAACAGCAGTGGCCGAACCATGAAACAACTTTTTCTCGCGGTGCCTGCATCAGCATTGATGCTGGGCGCCAGCCAGGCCCAAACCACCGTCGGACTTAATTTCCAGGCTTGGTACTATAGTTCGGGCACGACGCCTCAAACCGTGGGTTATGGCGCAGGTTACCAGACCACCGGTTTTCCAGTCACGGCGACAGCCTTTGGCGTTGCGCCTGAGAATTGGTTCAATCCAGACCCGTTGGACGCCAATTTCGTTCCCATTTCCACCAATATCCAGTTTGACGTGACACTGTTCGCCGACGTGAACGCTCCAGGCGCCTGGCAATCGGGCATAGGAGAATTGGTAGCTGGTTTTAGCCATACCGATCCGGAGAGGGTGACTCCGGGTAATAATGAAGTCACGTGGGGTTATCTCAGCGACGCCATCGGCAGCGCGCCGTCAGTAGCTGTTTCGGGCTTGTCAACAAAATTTCCTCACGGATATGTCGTGCAAACGATAGCCGCCGTAAATGGCGTGACCACCTTCGATGGCGTTGATATCACCGACGGAAC
>DASYNM010000151.1:0-3514 GCA_036008545.1 Verrucomicrobiia bacterium | reverse complement strand
CCCGTGACTAAGCCAGACCATTTCACGGTCTCGCGGCGCTCGCCCCTCCCGATGAAATCGCTCTCCACCACTTTCAATGCTCCAAGTCAATTCTAACTTCTGGCGGAGGATTCTGCGGGCGTCGACTCAGGAAAGCTCTGGCGATTCTTTTGTCTTCATCCCGGTCAATTCCTTTGTACCACGGCCTCTGCCAATAAGGCGTCGTGCAAACGGCGACAATGCCGCCCACCAGTCCGAACACGCCCACCAGAACGCCAGCCACCAGCACATGGTTGCGGGCAAAGGACCTCAACATAACGCGATAGGTGCAAAACACGCCCAACCCGATACCCAGGATCACGCCGCCGATAAAACGAAAGGCGACAGTAAGCAAAAAGTCCGGCCATTTGCTCTTTTTCATGTTGTCTGACAATCATAGTATCTCACAACGCGGCGAGTTGCAAGAAGCAAACCGACTAAGTCCTTCAAACCTCAGTAGCCTGTTGGCATAGTTTTGGTTTGAATCTTGAGGTGCCAACAGCGGGGCACTGTTGGCTCGCCCTCATCCTGACCTTCTCCCCCCTGGGAGAAGGAAAAGCCGACGGACGATGCAGGTTTCGCAAACAATTCCTGACCTGCGGCAGTCGCAGATATTCGAAAAAGCGGCGGATTATTCTCCCTCTCCTGGAGGAGAGGGCCGGGGTGAGGACGAGCCGTGTGACTGATCGTGAACCTGTCGCGCGGATATTCAGCGCGGCGTGGCGGATCCCGCCGTGCGCTCCGCCAGACCAGCCAGCGGCGGCAGGTTGTTCTCCGGCCTGTCAAGATAAAAATAGGCCGTCGCAGTCAAGTCGAGGCAGGTGTAGGCATAGACGAAGCCCTCCGGCGCGTCCTCGGGTTTGAGGCCGGGGTGGTCATCCAGCAAGCCGGTGATGCGGCCCTTGCCGAAATCGCCGCCCACAACCTGCAGCGGCACGCCGGCTTGCGCCATTTTAATAATGTCATTCTTGCTGCCGCCGCCCATCTGCTGGATGGTCACTTTGCAATCTTTTTGAAAGTAAACCGGGTCGGGAATGTGGTAGCGGTAAAAGGCCAGAAAATCATCGCTGGAAGCCAGGCATCCTGTGTATCGATTCGCAAACACGCCCGCGCCCCAACCGTCGCCAATGTAATCCTCCGTGCCGGTGCCGACCAGCGTGGGGTGCGCAGCGTCGCCATCCAGGTACATTTTGACGACCCCTTCCACGCCGACGCCAAAGGCGTTGACGGCGGCGACGGTGACGTTCGCGCCCAGGAAACGGCCCTTGCCGGTGACGCGCGGAAGAATTTCAAAATCGCGGCCGAGTTGGGTGGGATTCTGCCGATGCCAAATGGCGTGAAAATAGAGGGCGTCCTTCGGCTGCTTATTGCACAGCGTGTAGTCGATGTCGTAGAAAAGACAATGTTGGAGCGTGTCCGTCTCGTTGCGGACGACGACGCGGGCGGCTTTGCGGAAAGGCATCGGGATGTAACAAATAAAGGAGCGCGCTTCGGGGCTGGCGAACAACGCGCTATCGAAGCGGGACATCTTTCCGGCACATTGGCCGAAGAATCTGCCCAGCGGCGCGGAGACAGCGGGAGTTTTGGCATCATCCCAAAAAATATCGATGCGAAAGCCGTCCAGCATTTTGGGCGATTTGTCGAACAACGTCATCCAGATGCGGTGGATCGTTCCGCAGCCCCTGACGTCAAGCAAAACCTTGGCCTCCCCCGGCTTTACCTCCTGCTCGGGGTCGCCTTTCGCGCCTTGATTCTCCAGAGCGCCGCCGCCCTTGGTCCCGCCGGGGTTTTCAAAACTGGCCCACCGCGTCTGCTCCGAACTCGCGCGATAAAGTTCAGTGCCCGGATCGTCCGGTTCGGCTGAGTGCAGGTTCGCGGTGGCAGCGACGACAAAAAAGGCGACTAATGGTGCAGGCAGTTTGGTATAACGGTTCAAACGGAGAGAAGATCGAGTCATTTCAATTGCATAAATCTCGAGGGAATCCAAGTCAAACCGTTTAGCCCGATGGTGTAGTTTCTCATTAACCGCCCCCTTTTCCTATTCGTAATGTTTGTGCTTGCGTTCCCATCTACATGTGGTATTGTGACGACATGAAGCGCCATGGCGCAGGTTCTTTGGGAGAGGGCGGACCTTGTGTGGGCCGTCCGACTCCGTTGCGGTTCGGCCCGACTGAGGGCGAAGGTGGGGTGGTCGAAGAAACGCAAGTCGTTGATTTTCAGGATTTTTCTGGATCAATGGAAAAACTACTCAAAAATGTATTTTTCTATTGCGCTACACACGGTTCTGTGGTATCCAAGCAAGGCAAGTTCCTGATGATTGAGCGTTTCTAAACCTTGGCATGTGGAATGCTGAATATTGAGTTATGACAATCAGCGGGCAAAAAGTGAAGAAAAAATGGGCAAATTAGCCAAGCTGCCGGCCAGGATGTGGTAGCTGTTGCCGCCCATGTCCCTCTATCTGGCCCCGGTTGACACCTGGATCGTAGTCCCTTAACCTTAAAAATCTTATGAAAAAGTTGGCCGCCACCAAAAAGAAAGCACGTATCGATGACAATACGAACGCCGCGTTGCAACAAGCACTAAACCAACCTGGCATCAAGGTTGCGATGGAGATCGCGCAATCTGCTGAAAAGCACGCAATGGTGGCAAGCCAGTACGAAGCGTATCTGAATTGGGACAAATTTGCTGTCACTAGCAATTCGTGTAATACCGTAGGCGATCCCTCCTAATGCCTATTTGGGGGGAAATCCAAAATGAAATCAATGCTCTGGCAAAGAGCGACCCGAACGCTTTTGATAAGGTCCGTCGAAAATATCTGTTTGCTCTGAACGAGCGACGTGGGCGTGCTATCATTTTGTACGCCACTAGGTTCACTCAGGGTTTCCGTCCCGGCATACAGCCGGACATGACATCCATTACTGACGAAGATTTACAGGGCTTGATGACAGTGATGCATGGGCTTCAAGAACCAGCCCTAGACTTGATAATACATAGCCCTGGTGGGTCACTTGAAGCTGCAGAAGGGTTAGTAAAATATCTCAGATCAAAATTCCACGATGATATTTGCGTTATCGTTCCCCAGCTAGCTCTTTCCGCCGCTACTATGATTGCTTGCTCTGCAAATTCAATCATGATGGGTAAGCACTCGTTCTTGGGGCCTGTTGACCCTCAGTTTATTTTGCAAAGCGAACAGGGACCACGCCAAGTAACTGCACAAAATGTGGAAGATCAATTTAAACAAGCTCAGAAGGACTGTGCTAATCCCGCGAAAATGGGAGCATGGCTCCCCATGTTAAAAGGCTACGGACCCGACTTGCTGCAAAAATGCCGCCACGCCTCTAAGCTATCAGAATCCCTCGTTAGAGAATGGCTTGAGCGTTATATGTTCAAGAACCAGCCAGACCGCAAGAAGAAAGCGAAGCGAATCGCGCATTGGCTGGCAAGCCACAAAGCTTTTGGAACCCACGGAAGGCATTTAGGCCGCGAGGACCTCAGA
>DASYNM010000150.1:0-7767 GCA_036008545.1 Verrucomicrobiia bacterium | reverse complement strand
GCCGAACATTTGACAGGATGAACAGGATTTACAGGATGAAAAAAGTAGGAAGGCTGTCGGAAACGTAGCCACGCTATTTTGTGATTGCCACTGGTTCGGCGATCCATCCTGTTCATCCTGTGAAAAAGCAGTGCCTTAAATGCATCATTCCGGTTAAGGACGCTCACGCTTTAAACAAGTCCGCCGGATTTTCGGCAACCGGCAGAAAGCGGCCGCCGGCGAAACAATTTTCCACTTGACTCCCAGTCCAGCGGCGCAGTCGAAAAAGCTGCGCATAAAGGAAGGCCGGCGCGGCCCCGCCCTGCCCGCCCACCAATTCCGCTCCGCGCCGCACGTTGTCCATCATCCAGGCCGGAAGCAGGACATGGTAAGGATTGCGCTTAACCTCGCCGACGTGAAAAGAAGTCGCTGCCATGATGTCCGCCACGTCTTCAGCCTTGTATTCAACCATGAGATTGGGCGTTTGCATCTGGCCCCAAAATTCGAATTCGACCACGTGACAGGAGACGCCGGGCGTCGCCTTCAGAGCGTCCATCACCAGAAAATGCACGCCGATGTGAGTGCCGTTCCAATCCAGTTCGTGCGGAAAAAAAACCACACTGGGGCGGTATTTCTCCAGCAGCGCGGAGATGACGCTGACCATCGCCGACCAAGCCGCAGGGTCGCTGGCGCGAGTAGTGGGGCGAACGCCATCCAAGCCGTTGGGCGCGGTCGGTTCCAGGCCGAAGCCTAGAAATTGGCAGGCGTTGCACAATTCCTGCCAGCGCCCGGCCTTGCGCTCCTTGAGACTGCCGAGAGTGACAGCAACGTCGATCACTTTCCATTTTGCCTCGCGCAACAGGCGCAGCGCCAGGCCGCCGAGAATGGTTTCATCGTCCGGATGCGGAGCGAAAAAAAGCGCCGTGGGAGCATCCGCGGCGAGAGCGGGGTGTTGAGTCGGGGGAAATCCTCCCAGCGGCAGGGACTTGCCTTCCGCGACGAGGCGGGTGAAGTCTGAAACCAATTTTGAGTAGGGATTCATGTCGAAAATAATGCCGCAGAAACAGTCTCAAAACAGCGCTTCAAATCCAGCGGCGCGGAAGTGCCCGTCGTTGGTAAACGCTTTGGATATCTGCAAACGCCGCATGATCGTGAACGAGACGAGGTCCACAATACCGGCGCTATCAGCCCCACCCCGCTCGTAGGCTAGCCAAGAGGCTTGCCAATCTTCAACGGTTGGAATGATTAAGCCATGCCCTGCCTCCATCTGCTTGCGCAATCGGCCCACGGCGGATCTGTAGGGTCTGCGGGCGGCAGCGTTGCCGCATTCGAGCAAGAAGAAACTGCTTGTAACCAATTCTACCCGACAATCCATCAACTCCGAAAAACACGCCTGCGCCGCACGATGCCATTGGTCGCTTTCATCCCAGACGGCCAACAGACCAACCGTGTCCAAGAAGACGGTCATGGCTGGTGTTCATTATGCCGGGCGGCCACATCACTTTCGCCGGATTGGTAACGCTCGCTCAATATGGCGTAAATGCTGTCCAGGCGGCCTCCATGATCCTCCGGCTGCACAACCGGGCGGGGTTCAAATTCTACCTCGGTACGCTCCGGCAGTTCGACCGTCTCCAGCGGTCGGAACACGCCGCGTTCATAGACTGCGTGGATCGTCTTCATCCACTTTCTTTACCATATCATTGGCGATGGGGCTAGTTTTTCCAGCGACCGAATCTTGTTCGATGTCGAGGGACATGTTATTATAATCCGTAAAATCGGTAATCGAAAAGACGTTTATGACTAAAGCCCTTCAACAAACTGTTGTTCGGTCAATCTCTCGCAAGCGTGAGCAACTCGCCACTTTACGCGAGGAATTGGAGGATTTGAACGATTACTTGGATTTAGTTGAAGCCCGTGTGCGTGACCAAGACAGGCCTCGTCTCACTCCCACGGAAGTCAAGAAGCGCAACGGCTTGAAATAACCGGAACCGAGCCTCTCACGTCGCCGGCAGGCTGGCTGCGGCGATGGCCTGGCCGTGGCGCTTGTCCTTTTCATCGGGAACCTGGAAGGCGATGCGGCCGGCTAGTTCGGGGAATTCCGCGCGCAGAACTTCTTTGGCGTGATGCAACATCACGTCTCCGCCGCGACCGGTGGTGACTCGCCCCAGGACCAGGATATGTTTGAAATCGTAGAACTCAGCGTATTGGGCGACGCTGTAACCGAAGCAGACGCCGATGGTTTGATAAATCTTTTCCGCCCGTTCGTCGCCCTTTTCCATGAACCCCTGCACGTATTTCAATTGCTCCGGAAGCGCCAGTCCGGCGGGTGCCTCGATTCCCGCCGCGGGCAGCCATCGTGCGAGGCATTGCTGCGAAAAATACGCCGCGCCACAGCCGCGATCGCCGGACCATTCATCGATGGGAGCGGCGGGGTTGTAATCTACTGGCGTGAAGGCAAGCTCGTTGAGCCAGGAAGTAATGTTCCCTTCCGGCGTGACAAAACCCGCGGCCAGACTGGAGCCCATGGCGATGCCCAGCACGGCGTTCTGCCCAAGCGCCATCGCGCCGGCCAGGGCGGTGACTTCGCCGTCGTTGACCACTTCAAAGGGGATTCCGCCCCAGGCGCGCTTGAGTTCGAAAAAAAGATTATTGACGCGCGTGTTAAACAAGTCCGCAGGCACACCACGAAAAAGGGAGGCCACGCGGACGCGATTATTGACATACACACCCGCCGCGCTGCCGCCGATGGCATCGACGCGCGGCAAGTGCGCCGCCGCCCGTTTGAGCGAATCCATGATCTGATCGAAATGCCATTGCGGGTCGGTCTGCGGCACGGGATGCCAGACGATCTCTTCGGAAAATACAGCCTGGCCATCTTGCACGGCGGCGGCCTTGCGGTCGCTAGCGCCCAAATCGAAGCCGATGCGGCAGCCGTTCCAATGTCGGCCCAGCGGGGTGGTCGTGGCGCGCGGCGGGGGCAGGTCTCTGGTCGCGACGACCTCGAACGGACGCTCGTATATCCGCTCGCCCATGATATCGGCGTCGAATTTGCCTGTCGGTGTTTCCTGGTAATATCGCTTCAGCCGCGCGCCCAGATCGGGCGGGCCATCGAAATAGACGCGGAAGCCGCCACGGGACCAGAGCAGGAATTTGATCAGGCGTTCCAGGTAAAGGAAATTGCATCCGGCCGCCGCGTGCTGGGCTGGAAGGATGCGTTTGGCAAAATGAAAAACCGAGCCGTCCGCCTGCTCCATAGCGATGCGAACGGGCACCGAAGCTTCGGCGGCGAAGGCGCGGCTGGCCAGCGCGGCTGGGCGAAAGCCCGGTTCCAAGGGCGGCGGAACCCGCGGCGTCCGGAGCATGAACTCGTCAGCATTCACGCGCGCCATTGAGCCATCGACTCTGGCGGCCTGCAAGAATCCTTTGCGTCAATTGGCCTGCAAACGGAAAAATATTTGCGAGGCGCTCAGAGCGTTGGTGCAGGGACTCGTGGCGCCGGGGACATTGGTGAAGGTCCCGCTCAATGTCGGCGCGGACTGGAGCGAAAACGCTGAGTTATTCCAAGTCAACACAACGGCACCGGGCGTTTGCTGGATTGTCAATGGAACGGCGACGGTAGGCAGGTCGAAGGCGAAGACCGTCCCGTACCCGTTGCTCCCGCCAGTTTGCGTCGTGCCGTAGAGCGTCTGACTGGCAAGAACCAGCCCGCCATTGGGGGCGGAGCCGGTGGCGTTGGTAAGATCGCCTGACCCGTCGGAAAATGTGGGCGGAAACAAAAAAAGATTCGTGAAGTCCATGGCGTTGGTGTTGACTCCGAAGATAGTGGCGGGCGTTGTTCCGTAGAGCATATTGCCCGACGCGGCTAGCGGCCCTTGCGGATTTTCGTAGTCGGCACCGGCAGTAAAGGAGTAGAGCGGGCTGAAAACGGAGCTGGCAAAATCGTACTGGTACACGGTCCCCCAGCCATTGACGCCGCCATCATAAGTTGCTCCGAATAAAGTGCCGCCCAACCCAACAACGCCGCCTTGCGGATTGGCGCCGCCGCCGTTGGTCAGGGGGAAACCTGAGGCTGTGGCGAACTCATAAGTGGGGCCGAAGCTTGAGCCGTCGCTGGCCATGCTGAACAAAGTGCCGTCTCCATTGGCGCCGCCGTCAGTAGCCACGCCGTACAAAGTGCTTCCTGACAGAAACAAAGGTCCAGAAAGCAGGAAGCCATCGCTGTTTGTATAATGCAGTGAAGACGGGGCGCTGAAACGGTGGAGCACGCTGAAGTTGGAGCCATTGGTGTTGATCATAAACACCGTGCCGTAGTTCGGGCCTAAAAACTTTCCCGGCGTCGTGCCGTAAAGGTTGCTGCCGGACAACAGCAGGCCCGCCACCGGATCGGCGCCGTCCACGCCGTTGGTGAAAGTGTAGAGTGTCGTGAAGTTCGACTCGCTCGTGTCAAATTCGAAGATCGTGCCGAAAGAAGAGGATCCTCCGGCGCTGGCCGTTCCATAGAGCATCCCGTTCGTCACGACCAGCGGCGCCATCGGCATGGCGCCATCGTTGGCGTCGGCGAAGTTATAAAGCGTGAGAAAATTGGAGCCGTCGGTGTTCATCTGGAAGATGGTGCCGAAACCCGCGCTCCCGCCATCGGCCGTGGTGCCATAGAGCATCTGACCACTCAAAACCACGCCGGCGCCAGGGGAAGCACCGTCGCTATTGGCCAAAGGCGTGCCGGAGGGCGCCGTGAAAGTGTGGAGCACTATAAAATTCGCCGTCGTTTGGGCGCGCAACTCCATTTGCCCAAAGGCTAGGAAGAGAACAAGGGCGGCGCAGCGCATGACATGAGTCCAGTTCGAAAAGTTTCGCCTGAACTAAATACCGTTGCGCCCGGCAATTCAACCTTAATTACCGCGCCTCACTGAATTTCCAGCACCACCACCGATTTGGGTGGGAGCGTGACGGCAAGTTTGCCGCCCTCGATCTTGGCGCCTTCGAGTGCCGCGGGTTGCACGGTGTCGGGCGCAGTGAACGAGTTGTAGGAATTGATCGCGGGCGCGGTCAGCACCCGCCCGGAAACCGACGTCGCCGCCATGCCGTCGAGGGTGCCGGAAAGATTGATCGCGTGATGAGGATCGGCGTTGGTGAGTGAAACATGCACCTTGCCATCGTTGTCGCGCGAAGCTGAGACCGTCACGGCAGGGATCGTTTCGTCATCGAGCGAGTAATCCGGCGAAGCGATTTCAGCCGGCAGAAGGATGGCGTTCTGGTGGACGGCATACATTTGGAAGACGTAATAAGTGGGCGTCAAAACCATTTTTTCCTGGTCGGTCAGGATCATGGCCTGGAGGACATTGATCAGTTGGGCGATGTTGGCCATTTTGACGCGGTCGCAGTGGTGGTTGAAGATGTTCAACGTCAGGCCTGCCACCAACGCGTCGCGCAGTGTGTTTTGCTGGTAAAGAAAACCGGGATTGGTGCCCGGTTCGACACTGTGCCAGGTGCCCCATTCATCGACGATGAGGCCCACTCTTTTGTCCGCATCATAGCGGTCCATGATTTGCGAATGGCGGCTGACGATTTCCTCCATACGCGAGGCGCGGCTGAGCAGGTAGATCCAATCCCCTTCGGCAAATTCGGTGGCGGAACGGCTCGCCCGGCCGGTGCCGCAGTAATAGTGCAGCGAAAGGCCGTTGAGATGGCGGGCGGCGGTGGCCATGACCGTCTCCGTCCATTTGTAATCGGTGCCGTTAGCGCCGCAAGCGATGCGGTAAACGCGGTTGCCGGAATAATCTTTGACGAAGGTGTTGTAGCGAAGATAATTCTCCGCGTAAAATTCCGGCGGCATGTCGCCTCCGCAACCCCAGCTCTCGTTGCCAACGCCGAAATATAAGAGCTTCCACGGTTCCTGGCGGCCATTTTTGCGGCGCAGATTGGCCATCGGCGATTGGGCGTCGGAGGTCATGTACTCAACCCATTCCATCATTTCCTGCACCGTGCCGCTGCCGAGATTGCCGCAGATGTAAGGTTGGGCGCCGATTTGCTCGCAGAAATCCATGAACTCGTGCGTGCCGAAGGCGTTATTCTCGGTCACGCCGCCCCAGTGAGTGTTGATCATCGAAGGCCGTTGGTCGCGCGGCCCAATGCCATCCTTCCAATGATACTCGTCGGCAAAACATCCGCCCGGCCAGCGCAGGACCGGCACCTTCAACGCCTTCAGCGCGGCGACGACGTCGTTGCGAATGCCGCGCGTGTTGGGAATCGTGCTATCTTCGCCCACCCAAACACCGCCGTAAATGCAATGCCCAAGGTGTTCGGAGAATTGGCCGTAGATGTTGCGGTTGATGATGGCGCCGGGCTGGCGGGTCTTGACTAGCAATGTGGCGTTGAGATCCGTTTCCGCGGCTTGTCCCGCAAGAGAGGCGAAACGAAGACCCATTGCGATTAGAAGGCAAACGCGAGATTTCATGGAGGTCTTATAAAGGGCCGGGCCTCTTGAGTCCAAATCAAATAGACGCCGATATGGCTTCCCCGCGGGCGATAAAGACGCCGGTTCCCGCTAACCGTTCCGATTGCGATTCAATAAGCCGTGAAGTTGTTCTCCTCGGCGGCGCACGCGGATACGCGGCGCTGCGAGAAATTGAGCACCCATGAAGCCACGGAGGCAGTGCTCAAAGGCAGCGGCAGGCGGCGCAACATGGAAGGAAGACTGTAGAATTTCCGGTGCGCGCCCTGCACTTGCTGCTCCAATTCCTGGGGCGTACAATACAAAGGCCGGAAGTGGCAGAAATCTGCGGGCCAACGGCCGATCTCGCTCTCGTTGATAATCCGGTCTTGTTGACGCATCCGGTCGTAATAGGCCGTGCCTTTTTCCGGCGTGAGCAGGTTGAAGTAAGCGACCGGGACTTTTTGCTCTTCCAGGAATTGCAGGGTGTCGGGAAACACCTTCAGCGTTTCCGTATCCCACCCGAAAATGAAGTTGAGCGAGAAGCTAATACCGCGACGGCGCAGGTCCGCCAATACTTCCTTGTAACGGTTCGTTTTGTTCTGGCCCTTGCGCATTTCGGCAATGGTCTGGCTATCGATACTTTCCATGCCGATATTGACATGGAGCAGGCCGCTTCGCTGCGCCAAATCCAGAAACTCCTTGTCGTAACAAAGGTTCAGCGACCACAGCGTTGACCAACGCAGGTGGAGCGGAATGAAAGCCTCCATCAATTCCATCGCGTGCTTGCGTTTGATGCCAAAATTGCTTTCGGCGAAGAAAATATTGCGGGACGGCAGTCTTTTGAGTTCCTCGATCACATCCGGGACCGGGCGCACGCGGAAGCCGCCCCCCAGGTAAAGGCGCTCCGAGCAAAATTCACACGCCAACGGGCAGCCCCGGGTGGCCTGCACGGCGTAGGTTTTGATCATGCCGTAAGGACGAAGATTGAGCAGATCATAACGCGGCATGGGCAGATTGCTCAAATCCCGAATCTGCGCGGCTCGATACACGGGTTTGAGGCGTCCCGCCGCGGCGTCTTCCAGCATGGTTTTCCAGAGTGGCTCGGCCTCCCCCACGCCGACGGCGTCCCCATGGGCCTGTGCTTCCTCATGGAAAAAATAAACGTGCGGGCCGCCGAAAATGACTTTGCGGCCTCGCTTGCGAAATTCCCTGGCCAGATCGTAGGCGCGGTAGGAACTCATGGTCCAGGTCGTGATGGCGACCACATCCACAGGCGCATCCAGATCGATCGGCTGCACCAATTCATCCACCACCTTTACATCCCATCCTTCGGGGGTAAGGGCGGCCAAATAAGG
>DASYNM010000149.1:0-2834 GCA_036008545.1 Verrucomicrobiia bacterium | reverse complement strand
TTTTTGTCCCTAAATACCTGACCGCCTTCTCACTTTCCTCCGCAAAAGGCCCATATTGCGGCACCATTTTTTCAACGTGCGGACCCTTTCGGGCGTCTCTGAGCAGCCCGCGCGAGCAGAGAGACTCCTTTAAGGGTCAGTGGGCCGGCGGCGCAGGGCTTAAAAGGTGCGGTTTTGTCGAAACTTTTTGTATCGTCCTTTGTTTCAATGACTGGCATACTGAATCATGGCAATTGCATCTATTAGGACATTGCTGGAAAAGCATAACTTGGCGACGCCGCAGCAGTTCGCGGAGTGGAACAAGACCTGGCGTGTAATGGCCGAAGGAGGTTCGCAGGAAACCTTGCTGGCTTTCATCGCCCGCGAGAAGGGTTGCACGGAGGAGCTTTTCCTGCAGGAACTGGCTGGCGCGCTTGGCTGGCCCTTCATTGATCTGGCCAAAACGGAGGTTTCGCACGAAGCCCGCAAGAGGCTTTCCACCAAGGTCGCCTTCCAGTATTACGTCCTGCCCATCCAGTTTGAGAAGGGCCAACTACAGGTCGCCGTCAGCAATCCTTTCGATGCCGCCATGCTCAGCGCCGTGCAGTTTGACGCCCGTGTGCCGGTCAACTTCGCGCTGACGACGCGGACGGAGATCGAAAAGTCGCTCAAGAAGTTCTACGGCGTGGGCGCGGAGACGCTGGATGAAATCGCCAAGGAAGACGAGCCGCTGGATTTGCTGGCGGAGGACAAGGAAATCACCGAAGGGGACCAGGAAGCCAGCGTCATCAAATTCGTCAACCAGATCATTTGGGAGGCTTTCAAGGATCGGGCCACGGACATTCATTTCGAGCCGGCCGAGGATGAGTTGCGCATCCGCTACCGAATCGACGGCATCCTGCACCAGACGCCGATGCCCCCGCAGTTGAAACGCTACCAAGCCTCATTGATTTCGCGCATCAAGGTTATGTCGGGCATGAATATCGCCGAAAAGCGCCTGCCGCAGGACGGCCGCATTAACGTGCGCATCAAAGGTGAGGAAATCGACATCCGCGTCTCGACGGTTCCGACGGTTTATGGCGAAAGCGTCTCGCTGCGGTTGCTCACGCGCGGCAAAATCTTTCTGAGCCTGGACAAGCTGGGGTTTGATCCCGCGGAGGAATCACGTATCCGCGAGATTATTGTCAAACCGCACGGCATTTTCCTGGTGACCGGGCCGACTGGATCGGGCAAATCGACTTCCTTGTACGCTTTTCTGAGCACGATCAATTCGGTGACCAAGCGAATCATTACCATTGAGGAACCAGTCGAGTATGAGCTTAAGGGCATCAACCAGATCGCGGTGCGGTCTGACATCGGGCTGACGTTCGCCATGGGGCTCCGGCACATTCTGCGGCAGGACCCCAACGTGATCATGGTGGGCGAAATTCGCGACTTGGAGACGGCGGAAATCGCCATTCGCGCGGCGCTGACGGGGCACCTTGTATTCAGCACGCTCCACACCAACGACGCGCCCAGCGCCTTCACGCGTTTGATCGACATGGGCATCGAGCCCTTCCTGGTTGCGTCCTCTGTAGAAGCGGTGCTGGCGCAACGGTTGGTGCGCACGATTTGCCCCAAGTGCATGACGGAGCAAAAGGTCGAGCGCGCCTATTTGAAACGGATCGGTTTCCCGGAGAACGAGATCGACACAACCAAGTTCCGCAAGGGCGCCGGTTGTGAGGATTGCCGACAACTGGGCTACCAGGGGCGCATGGGTATCTACGAACTGCTTTTCATGGATGAAGATATCCGCTCACTTATCATGACGCGCGCCAACTCCTCGGTCATTGCGGCCAAGTCGATGGAAAACGGAATGAGGACCTTGCGCAACGATGGTTGGAAAAAAGTCAAAGCAGCCAAAACCACGATCGAAGAAGTCCTGCGCGTCACGCAGACTGAGGAACACCTCAAATCGCTGGTGGAAGACTCCAAACAACCTGGTTGGGTGAAAGGTTCCTGATGCCGCGCTGGCAATCCGCAAACCTCCTTCACACCAGCGTCGCCGGCAGGCGCTTCTGGCAGCTTTCCGCCAGTGGCGACCACTTCACCGTTCAGGGGGAAAAGGCGTTGTTGGCCAACGATGCGCTGCCCACCGGCGCGGCGGCGAAGGATTGGCAGACTCTTTTCCGCCCCAAACTCAACATCGCCTGGCTGCCGCCGGAGAAAGTCTTTTTGCGGGCTGTACACTTACCCGCGGGCGACCCGACCGAAATTGCGCAGATGGTCGAATTGCAGATGGAAAAGCTCTCGCCTCTGCCTGTTACGCATGTGGTTTGGAGCGTGTACGCGATGCCGCGACCGGCGAATAAGCCGGATGCGTTGCAGACGGTCATCGTCATTATCGCAGCACGGAGCGGGGTGGAAGAGTATTTGGGGCAATTGGAAACGCAGGGCTTCCTGGCCGACCGCTTGGAAGCGCCCGGGCTGGATCAGTTGTTGGCGGTGGACATCCACGAAGAAGGGGTTTGGCTTGTTCCTGGCGCCGCCGGCGAACCGGCGTTGGTGGCGTGGTGCTACGGAGGCTCGGTGCAAAACGTCACTCTGGTGGCGTTGCCCAGCGGGCAGGAACGCGGCGCGCAATTGCGAACACAAATCGAGCAGATCGCGTGGGCGGGCGAATTGGAAGGCTGGCTGCCCGGACCCCCAAAAATTCATCTGGTGGCCAACTCAACCGAAGCCGGGTTCTGGGTGCCGATTTTCGAGCAAGCCGGCGATGAGATCCGTGTCGTTGCGCCGGTGCCCGAGGCGCAGTTGGTCGCCCGGAGCGCCCAACGTTGCGCTAACGGTGGGAGCACCAATCTGTTGCCGGCGGA
>DASYNM010000148.1:0-5036 GCA_036008545.1 Verrucomicrobiia bacterium | reverse complement strand
TCTCCACCAACGGCGTGAATGGGGCGGCGGTCAACTGGCTGACGGCACCGGGCAAGAACTACATCCTACTGGCCAGCCCCGCTCTCAATGGCGCGGCCTGGACACCCATCAACAGCAACACTGGTGATGGCAATGAGTATCAATTCATCGTCACTAACTATAGCGGCGGCGCCCGCTTCTACCAGATTGAAATCCAGCCATGAGTACTCCAGCTACCAGTCACTATTTGCTGAAACGCGTTGTCTTGGGCATTCTGGGCGCGTCCCTGTGCGCTTTGCCGGCCCGCGCGCAATTCGTCAGCACGGCCATTACGAACAGCCTAAGCCAGCCGGCAGGCGTTGTCGTCAATTCCACCAATTATAATGTCTATATCACCGACCCTGGCAACTTTCGCGTCGCCGAGTTTATCCCTTCCGCAGGCGAGCTGTTTACGCTAGCTGGATCTGGAACGGCTGGAACCAATGCCGGTTTGGGGTTGGCCGCCAGTTTTTCCAATCCTCAAGGAATCGTGGCCGCCCGCGGCGGACTGATTGTGGTCGATGAAAACAGCCAGCTCATCCGCTACGTAAGCTATGGGGGAGCCGTCAGCAACCTGGCCGGACTGGCCTATACTTACGGCATGGCCAACGGCCCGGCGGCCACTGCCACCTTCAGCTACCCCGTTGGAATCGCGGCGGACAATGCGGGTGATCTATTTGTAGCCGACTCCCAAAACAGGGCCATCCGCGAGATCGACACTAACAATATCGTCTCGACCGTCGCAACCGGCGGCTTCGAGTTCAACCTGCCAGTCGCGGTGGCGGTGGACAACAATAGCAATATTTGGGTGGCCGATGCCGGCGCCAGCACCATCTGCATGATCAGCAACGGAGCTGTGACGGTGGTGGCAGGGGTTACTGGACAACAGGGCACCAACGATTCGCTGGTCGGTACAAGCGCCCATTTCCGGTCACCTTCAGGTTTGCTGTGGGTGCCCGCAGGCACCAATTTACTCATTGCCGACACCGGCAACGACACGGTCCGCAGCCTTTTTCTGACCAATTACAACGGCGCGCCAAGCTACGCGGTTCAGACCATTGCCGGCCTCCCTCATCTGCCAGGCTTCGTTGACGGGGCGCTTTCGTCTGCGCAATTCGACGCCCCAGTCGGCTTGAGTGTTGATCCGACGGATATCGGCTTCTATGTGGCGGATGGCGCCAACAATAGCTTGCGAGTGCTGCAGCCCACCGCGCCACTGCCGCCTGTGGCCACGCCCGTGTTCGGTTATGTTACTTTCCCGGCCAATGCGGCTCCACCTTATTCGTCGGTATTCGTTGCCTCTTCAGCCGCCGTTTTCAACAATCTGACGAACATTGCGATCAAAGCAGACCAAGGCACGGTGACTTATATCACTTACGGACCCACGGGGTCCGCCATCCCGCAACCAGGCCCGGGAAGCGAGACGGCGCCGACCTATCCTGGTGACGGTAATATCATCAGCGCTATTTCTTCCGCCATTTCACCCGGTCCTGGCACCAACGACATCACGATCTACGCGATTAGCGTGCAGTCCGGCCGACGTTCCAGTCCGGTGGTTAGCGCGCGATTTCAGTTCATCACCGCTAATCCAGTGATCATCGGCAACAATGCCGCCGACGTTCTTTTGACCGACATCACGCTGGGTGCGAATATGTATTACACGATCGACGGCTCCAGCCCGACCAATGATGGCAGCAGCACCGGGCCGGTGAGCAGCGGAACCACCTTGTCTCTCGACATCACGTCCAACGTGGTCCTCCAAGTCCGCGCATTTACGGCCGGGCTTGCTACCAGCCAGATCGTCAGCAACTCGCTCTCGATCTCCAATGTAGTCGGCAATCAGTTGATCTGGGGATTCGCCAGCGGTCCTGTTTCGACTCATTTCATTAGCGCCCTCAACCTGTTGTTTACTGCTCCGGTGGCGTTTACCGGGATTCCCAGCAGCCTTGAGATTTACGCCATGCAGTTCGATGTGGTTGTCACGAACAACGGCGCGACTCCGCCACCGGCTTTTAGCTTTGTCTCCGACTTGCTGCAACCTTTGCAAAACGTACCCAATACTTATATACCCATCAATCCTGGTATGTACCTCAATGGCGTTACCAACCCGGGCATCATCACCACGCAGCCTGATGCGCTGGAGATATTCTGGCTTGTGTATCCTTCCATCACGAACCTTTACTCCAGCAAGGAATTGCTTCAGTTCTCAGGCGCCGCCCAAACGTTTTTCGACCTCGATGTGGACAACGTATCCGTCCCAGGAACAGTGGGCTTTGTTGTCCCGGCCGCCGCCACGCCTGGCACGCCTTACACCATAAAGATTGAATACACTTCGGCGAGCTCCTACGTGGCGCCCCTCGTTGCCGGGCCACCGATCAACGTCTTGGTTCAGGCTCCGACTAACGGCAACACCACGGGCACCGGCCCCAACTCCATCAAATTGGTGACCGTTCTCACCAACAATGCCCCGGCCAGCGCACATTTGGTCGGCGATGTTTTCCCTTTCACCTGGTATAATATTGGAGATTTCGGGGATACGGTTCTGGAGAACGACGATGTCATTGAAACCATGGAGAACGTTGGCATCGCCGGCTTCGCGAACAATCCTTTTTATGACGCCATGGATTCCTCCGATGGCCTCATCAATAACTATTACACCGCCAGTGATGCAGCGATTTCAGGCGTCAGTTCGGGCGACGGCGTAATCAACGTGGACGATGTCTATGTCACGCTTCGCCGTTCGCTGGATCCAAGCATCACCGATTATTTACGGACTTGGTCCGGCGTGACCTGGGTGCCGAGCGTTTACCCGTACTCGGTGCAGCAATCGCTCGGCAAGTCATTAGCGACGCCTGAGCCACCGTCGAAGCTGGCAACGTCTGCGCCGCGCTATATCACCGTGGCTGCAGATCAGGTCCAGGCTGGAGGCAACCGTACGGTGCAGGTGCCTATCCGTGTTCTGGCTGGTGACACTCTGCCCATGCGGGTTTTTATGGCCAACGTTGTGATCGAGGCGCTCGACGGCTCGCCGGCCATCACCAACGAAATCAGCTTTTCTCCCGTGACCAACCTCGGTGCTCCATACGCAAATGTGTCGCAAGGAGTCAATAATTACGCCGCCGCCTGGCTGGACTCAACAGTTGCCGGCGTGAGCGGGGCAAATCTAATCGGCACTTTGACAGTTACACTGCCGCCCAACGTCACCGCGCAGTCCGCCTACCGGGTCCATTTCAATCATTTCTCGGCCTCACCCAACGGGATCGCCCTCTTCCACACGACCGTGCAGGATGGCTTGATCACGGTGGGCAATCGCACTGGCTCCAGTTGGGGCGACGGCATTCCTGACACTTGGCGGCTGGTTTATTTCGGCACCATTTCCAACATACTTTCCGCCGCTAACGCCGATCCCGACGGCGACGGCGCTTCCAACTGGGACGAATACATCGCCGGGACCAACCCGCTGGATGCCACGTCAATTTTTGAATTTTTGCCAGCCACCCCGTTGAATGGGTCCTCGTTCACGCTGCAATGGCCCTCGGTGGTCAATAAAAATTATACCGTGCAATCTTCTTCTGCGCCGGGCAGCGGCTGGACGACCATCGCCAACTTGATCGGCAACGGTCAGACCATGCAATGGACGGATACCAACGCCACCTCCAGCACCCGCTTCTACCGCGCACAGGTGCAGTAAGATTTATTGGATCGCCAGTTCCTGTTTGATCTGGAACTTCTCGACACGCTTGCGCAAGGTCGCGCGCGTGATGCCCAGTAGCTTCGCCGCCCGCACTTGATTGCCCTTGGTTTCCAGCAACGCCTGGATGATCAATTCCCGCTCGACGGCGGGCAAAATCTTGAGTTTGGAGTTCTCTCTCGCCCACTGGAACAGCAGACGACTGGTGGAAGCGAGATCCGCTGGTCCGGCTTCGACGGCCACGGCCGTAGGCTGCGGCGCGGGCACCCTTTCGGTGCCGGGTGTGGGAGCGCTGGAAATGAGTGGCGGCAAATCGCCCGGCAGGATCACGTCGCCTTTAGCCATGACGACGGCCCGCTGCATCACGTTTTCCAACTCGCGCACATTGCCCGGCCAATGGAAGCGCTCCAGCATTTCCACGGCCGCGGGAAAGATGGATTTGGGCGGACGAGCCTGGATGTGGGCGAATTTTTTCAGGAAATAATTGACCAGCAGGGGAATGTCCTCCCGCCGCTCGCGCAGGGACGGGATGTGAATCCGCACGACGTTGAGCCGATAGAACAAATCCTCCCGGAACTCGCGCGCCGCGACCGCCTGCTCCAGCGCCCGGTGCGTGGCGGCGATGACCCGCACGTCCACCTTGATAGTCTGGTTGCCGCCGACTCGCTCGAAGGAGCCGGATTGCAACACGCGCAGAATCTTGGCTTGCGTTGCCACCGCCATGTCGCCGATTTCGTCCAGAAAAATCGTGCCGCAGTTGCATTGCTCGAATTTGCCGATGCGCTGGGCGGCGGCGCCGGTGAACGCGCCCTTTTCGTGCCCGAACAACTCGCTCTCCAGCAGGTTCTCCGGGATGGCGGCGCAGTTGATGGCCAGAAACGGCTGGTCGCTCCGTTTGCTGTGATGATAGATGGCGCGCGCAACCAGTTCCTTGCCGGTGCCGCTTTCACCGGTGATCAGAGCGGTGGCGTTGCTGCCCGCCAATTGCCCGATGGTTTTGAAGACGCTCTGCATCGGCTCGCTCCGCCCGATGATCCCCACATCGTAATCCTCCGACTCCAGCAATGGCTGGTAGGAGACGACCTGTTTCATGTCGCGCGCGGCTTTGAGCGCGTTGAGCACGATTTCTTTCAGGCGCGGCACGTCAAAGGGCTTGAGCAAATAATCGTAGGCGCCCAGTTTCATGGCCTCGATGGCGGTCTGGGTCGTGCCGTAGGCCGTCATCATGATGACCATCAGTTTGGCGTCGGCTTGCCTCAAGCGGCGCAAAGTTTCCAGGCCAGTGATGCCCCCCATGCGCACGTCCATGATGACCAGATCGGGCTTG
>DASYNM010000147.1:0-1888 GCA_036008545.1 Verrucomicrobiia bacterium | reverse complement strand
GGAGTGAGTTCGCCTTGCGGGCTGGTGACGAGGACGACAGAGCTGACGGTCGCGCCTAACTCGTCGGCCATGTCTTTCCCGAGAATGATCGGAGGCATGGCGGCGATGCGGCTTTCTACGCCTTGAAGGTCGGTGGGGGATGGATTCGTTTGAGTCTTGCGGGCGCCCTCGCCCGCATTTGTGGAACCGAGCGCCTCGGCTGAGCCGATGGTTACGCTTTTCAACAGATCGCTCACTTTTCTTTCTTCACTCGGAATCATTCCCTTCAGGACGGCGCCGCGAGCGCGCGGTCCGCGGGAGATCAAAACCTGCTCGTAGATCGCCGGGGCAGCGGCGACGATGTGCGGCTCTTTCGACAGCCGGTCCATGAGCGGACGCCAGTCGCTGATCCCGTCACTTTGAATGCGAAGCAGATTGATGTGAGATGTGGAGCCGAGCAATCGGTCCTGGAGGTCCTGGCGAAATCCATTGTTGATGGCGAGAGCGACGACAAGCGAGGCGACTCCGGCAGCGACTCCGGCGATGGAGATGCCAGTGATTACGCCAATGACGGCCTGGCGCCGTTTGGCGCGCAAATATCTGGACGCAACAAAAAGTTCAAATCTCATCGGACACTCTAGTGTCGGCCCAATGAATTATAGATGGAAGGCGACTTTTCGCTGGGAGGCCGGGCGGGGACGCCCGGCCTCCATCAAGCTAGCTGGGCATTTCATGCGGAATGATGGGCCGGACTTCGATCGAGCCCCAGCGTGCCGAAGGGATTCGCGCGGCCAGGGCCAGAGCCTCGTCGAAGTCTTTGGCTTCGACGAGGTAGTAGCCTCCTAGCTGTTCCTTCGTTTCAGCGAATGGGCCATCGAGGACAGAGCGCTTGCCCTGGCGCACTCGCACGGTCTTGGCCTTGGAAATGCGGTCCAGTTCGTTGCCGCCTCGCATGTGGCCGCTACCGGCAATGCTTTTGGAGAATTCCATGTACTCCTGATCGATTTTCTTTTGTTCCGCCGGGCTCATCTTGTCGAATTGGTCTTCGTGTCCGTAAATAAGCAGCAGATATTGCATTTGGTTAGGCCTCCTCGCCTGCACTGGTGGTGAGTCGAACTGGTCACTTCATTATCGACAAACTGGGAATAAATATTTTCGGAAAGGCGGGTGGGGCGAGACGCACGTCCTCCATAGCGGGTTCTATGGCAAAGTAGTAGGCAATGGCCATAGCGGAAGATCCAAAACTCGAGGGGTGGGCGGTCTTTGCTTATCGGGATTTCACCGTTTACGAGTTTGCGCTGTTTCTGATTGAAGTGGCGTTGGAGATGATGTCGGTTGCCGTCGGATGGCAAGTTTACGAGATCACGCACCGGCCGTTGGATCTGGGATTGGTCGGGCTGGCTCAGTTTCTGCCGGGAATTGTTTTGTTTCTGGCTTCCGGACACGCGGCGGATCGTTTTGATCGGCGCAGGCTGCTGATGTCGTGCTACGGCGGATTCGCGGTTTGCGCAGGTTTGCTGTTGGTGATTGCGTGGCGCGGGGGGCAATCGCCGGGTGCAGGCATCTACTCGATTTATGCAGTTTTGGTTTTGCTGGGGACGGTGCGGTCGTTCGCCGGACCGGCGACACGGGTGATGCTGCCGCAACTGGTTCCGGAGGAATATTTTCCCAATGCAGTGGCCTGGAACGCTAGCGTTTTTCAGGGAGCGACAATTCTCGGACCGATGGCGGGCGGACTGATTTATACAATCTCACACGGTCCGTCGATGGTGTACCTGACGGCAATGCTGATGGCGTCTGCGGCGCTCGTGTCAACGCTATGGATGAAATTGCGGACGGAGGCGCCGGCGTACGAAGCCGCTAGTTTGAATACGGTGCTGGCGGGATTCCGCTACGTCTGGCGGAAGAA
>DASYNM010000146.1:0-21063 GCA_036008545.1 Verrucomicrobiia bacterium | reverse complement strand
CCTGCCGGAGTCGCTGGTCGAGCAGGAGACGCGCAGCATCGTCTATAGCATCGTCCACGAAAACACACAGCGCGGCACCTCCAAGGAAGACATCGACGCGCAGAAGGACCAGATTTACGCCACCGCCAAATCGGCCGCCCTCGGTCGCGTCAAGGCGCTCTTCGTCTTCCAGCGCGTGGCGGAAAAGGAAGGCGTGCGCGTGGAGCAAATGGATGTCCTGAAGCGCCTGCAGGAAATGGCCGCGCAATACAAGATGCCGGTCGATAAGCTCTACAAGGACATGCAGAAGTCCGGGCGCATCGACGATCTTGTCAATCAAATTCTTACCGAGAAAGTGGTCGAACTGCTGGTGCAATTCGCGCGCATCGAGGATGCCCCGCCTGCGGCCAAGGCTTGAAAACCGGCGGAGCACTCGGCGCGTCCTGTCGAATTCCTCACAGTCAGCGCGCGAGCTTTACTCCGGCGAGAGTTCTTTGATCTTCAGATTGCGGAACCAGACGGTGTCGCCGTGGTCTTGAAGCAGAATCACCGTCGGCCGCTTCTGGCCGAACCAATTGATTTTGGCAAACTTGCTACGTGCGATTGCTTCCTTGAGCTCGGGACTGCCCAATTCGCATTCCACAATTTTCGCGCCATTCAGCCAGTGCTCGACATGATTGCCGCGCACGATGATTTCGCCCTGGTTGAATTCGCCGACGGGCTTGAGGTGCTTGGAGTCGTTGGGCGCGATCAGATAATACAAGGCGCCCGCGCGGCGGTTGGGGCCGTTTTGCGCGTCCTCATTTTTCTCGTCGTCGAGCACCTGATATTCAAAACCGACGCCGGCCTTGCCCTTTTTGCCTTCCTTAACTAAATACTTGACACCGCTGTTGCCGCCGGGAGAAATGCGCCATTCGAATTTCAAATCGAAATCGGTGAATTGCCGCGTCGTGACCAAATCGCCGCCATGCCCGCCGGGCTCGGTTTTCAGGCAGCCGTCTTCGATCACCCACCCTTCCTCGGGAAAATTAGTTTGAGCGTAAGCGCGCCAGCCGTTGGTATCCGTGCCGTCGAAAAGCAGTTGCCAGCCGCCGGCTTTTTCCGCGGCGGTCAGCGTGTTCAAATCGGCCGCCTGCGCTGCGAGTGCGGCGCAACTGGCCAGCAAAGTGAGGAAGAAACAAAAGCGAGTATCGTTGCGTTTCATACTGTGAGAACATCACTGTCGCGCGTCAATGGCGAGCTTTTTTTGGCTGGCGCTGCCGGCATGAAATAGGGCTTTGCACGATGGCCGGTTCATGGTTCAAAGGCCGGATGCGCCTCGCCTTTGCCTGGTTCCTCTGCGCGATGTCCGCCGGTCTTCTGGCCCGGGCGCAATCCCTGCCGCTGGCCGCCCGCGCCGCCGATGCGCCGGTCGGGAGCAATTTCGTCCAACGCGTCCAATCTCTGTCGCCCAGCGCTTACGATCAAGAAGTTGCCGCTCAAATTCTCGCAGGCAACGTCCCGCCGTTCCTGCGCCATCTCTGCCCAGTCACGATGACAAACGTCGCTGGCGGCACGACCAACATCGCCACAATATTTGTCACGCCGGACTACCTCGCCATCGGAACCGACGATGATTTTTTCCGCGCACCGATGAGGCCCACCACGGCGCAACGCATCGCGAACCAATTGAGTTGCATCCTGCCAACACGTAAAATGGTCGATGCGATTTACTCCGCGGCCGAGGTGAAGCTGGCCCCGATACGCATCGCGCCCAGCACCGCAATGACCACCGTGCTAGTCTTCGCGCAGCACAATGAAATGGTGCGGGCGCAGCGGCTGGAGTCGCTTGCCGCGCATCCGCTTGGCGCTCTGGTCGCCGGCCACCAAAAGGACGTGGTGATTTGCCCGCAACTGGCCGGTGCGCCCGGCAAAGTGGCCATTTACGGCTGGCATCGCACCAATGGCGTGGCCATTCAACCGCTCTATCTTGGCCACGCCGCCTCGTGGGTGGATTACAGCCAGTGCATTAGACTCGTGCAACAAAGCATGATTCTCAACGGCGCCACTACGACGGTCGCGCAAGTGCTGGCCGATTCAAAATTGTGCGATGTGTTGAGCGATCAAGGTGTGGTGGCGCAGCCACGTTATGCGACGGGCGAGAGTACATCTCAGCCCGCGGCGACCTCGCGCTTCGGAGAGAGCGAAACCAATTTTGTGATCGAACCGGAGGTGAAGGCTTACATCAACTCGCCGCCCGCCGCGGACTTTGCGCCCGACAAACCGGTGCGGCTGATTTTCTATGCGCTGCCCAATGGGAACACGACCGCGCAAACTCTCGGCCATAAAATGCAACCCGGCGACGACTGGCATTTCGACATCCAGCATATCGCGGCGCAAACAAGGTTCCTGCGCGCGCTCATCACTAATCGCACCATCGTGCTTATCTGCCTCGAAGCTGGCTCGAAAAGCTGGCCCGCGTGGCGTCAAGCACATGGCGACGAAGGCATCCCCGCCATTATTGACGCGGTGAAAGCGCGCTGGGCATCCAACCAGGTGGAAGTCGTGCTAACCGGCCATAGCGGCGGCGGCAGTTTCACCTTCGGCTATCTCAACGCGGTAAGTGCCATTCCTGACAACATCGAGCGTATCGCGTTTCTTGACAGCGATTATGCCTACGACGCTGCGCGCGGTCACGCGGAAAAATTGATTTCCTGGCTCAAAGGCTCGCCAAACCATTACTTGACTGTGCTGGCCTACGATGACGCTGCGGCTTTGCTGAAAGGCAAGCCGTTCGTCAGCGCCGAGGGCGGAACCTGGGGGCGAAGCCACGCCATGCTCAAGGATCTTGGAGCGCAATTTGAATTCCAGAGCCGAACCAATAGCGCCGGCCTGGAGCTGTATTCGGCGCTGGACGGCCGGGTGCAGTTCTTGCTGATGGAGAATCCCGGCCGCGAAATTCTGCACACGGTGCAAGTTGAGCGGAACGGGTTTATCCACGCCATGGTCGCCGGCACCGCTGACGAGAGCAAAGGCTATGAGTATTATGGAGCGCGGGCCTATACGCAGTGGATCTTACCTTAGCAATAAATGTGGACAGGATGGACGAGGTGGACAAAATAGACAGCATGCGTGAGCCGGAGAAACTAATTCCCAAACACGGCGGCTATCGGCAGCTTAAGAGTTTCCAGGTGGCGCAGTTGGTTTATGATGTCACGGTGCGGTTCTGCGACCGTTACATTGATCGCCGCAGCCGCACGCGGGATCAGATGACTCAGGCTGCACGGAGCGGCGTCCAGAATATTGCCGAAGGCAGCCAGTGTTCCGGCACATCAAAGAAATTTGAACTTAAATTGACCAGCGTGGCCCGGGCCAGTTTGGAGGAGCTACGCCTGGACTATGAAGATTTTTTGCGGCAACGCCGGATTCCGCAATGGACGCGCCAGGACCCGCGGCGGGCCGCACTCATTACCCGGCGCCCCGCCACCGCTGATGATGTGGCCGCCTGGGCCAAGGAAGTGCGCCAGCGAGAGACGCAAGCCACGCCGTCCACTCAGTCCATTTCGTCCACCTATGCCGAGATCGCCGCCAACGGAGTTCTGGTGCTCATCACGGTGGCCTGCAGCTTGTTGGAGCGGCAGTTGAGCAGTCTTGAAAAGGCGTTCGTAACCGGAGGCGGCTTCACGGAGCGGCTCCACCGTGTGCGGACGGCCAATCGTCAAAACGCCAGGTGACCACCTGGCGGCGACACCGCAACCGTTTCTCTGGCAAGTCTTTCCAAGACATACACCAGATATTTGTGAGTATGCTCAACTTTCTTCTTGCCCATTCTTTGAAAAATGAGCATCCTCATTTTAATGAAAAAAGGTGCAACGAATAGGCCAGGGCGGAAAAAACCCGCCGCTGATGGAACGCACGGCGGCAAACGTGAGCAGAACAAGGAGCGGACCAGGCAGCGCATATTGCGAGCCGCGCTCCAGTTGTTCAAGGAAAAGGGCCTGGGAAGAACCACCACGAAAGAGATTTCCAAGAAGTCGGGCATCGCCGAAGGCACATTATTCAATTATTTTAAGACCAAGGAAGACTTGGCACTTTACTTTTTCCAGAAGGAAACCGAGGACCTGATCAAGTGGTTTCGGGCGGAGGCGCGCCTGCAAAAAGCACCGCTGCCCGAAAAACTGTTCGCCATCATTCATCGCCAGCTCGAATATATCGAGCCTTACGAGGATTTCATTGGCGCAGTCTTTTACCGATCCTTGCAGCCCACTTCGACGCTAAGCCCTCTCAGCTTCGAGTCGCAGGAATTGCGCCTCAAGTATCTTCGGTTTATCCGCGAAATACTGGCCGAGGCCGAGGAGAAGAAAGAGATTCCGCGCTTGGGCGGCCTGGGCGCATACGCCGTCGGCCTATTTTACCTCGGCATCGTCACGCATTGGTTGCATGACGGTTCACGGGGTAAAGGCAAGACTCTGGCGCTGCTGGATCACTCCCTGAATTTTGCGACGAAGATACTGAATACGGGAGGCTGGGAATGGTAAAAACAAGAAAAGGTCCGGTGCAACGCGCGGCCCGTCTCGTGAAATTGGGTGCGAGTCTGGCCGGCAGCTATCTGGCCTACCGCGTGCAACGCCCCTTCCTCGGCCAGGAGCGTGCGCAGAGCCGAAGAAGCGCGCTGCGCCTGAAGCAGGCCAAAAAGGTGCGGCAGGAACTGCAAGGTCTTCGCGGGCCCATCATGAAACTCGGCCAGGCTTTAAGCATGCAAACCCATTTCCTCGGCTCGGAATTGGTCGAGGAATTATCGGCTTTGCAGATGCAGGCTCCGCCGATGCATCCGACGCTCATGCGCGCCCAATTCAAGAGCGCTCTCGGCAAATATCCTGAAGACGTGTTCCGTTCATTTGACACTGAAGCGTTCGCGGCCGCTTCTCTCGGCCAAGTGCATCGGGCTGTCACCAAGGACGGAGAGGACGTCGCCGTGAAAATTCAGTACCCGGCCATGCGCGAGACTATCGAAAGTGATTTCCAGGCGCTGCGCGCCGCCGGTTTTGCCGCTCGCGTGACGGGCCACCTTCGTGAATCGGTTATACGAGAAGTCGAGCGGGGAATTCTCGAAGAGACGGATTACGTCCAAGAGGCAAAAAACATTGAACATTTCAGGCAGGCGCTCGCGCCGCTTGATTTTGTCCGCGTTCCCACGGTTCACCAGGCTCTTAGCTCGGATCGGGTGCTGACGATGTCCCGTGTGTCTGGATTGCCGTTGCAGGCTTTCGTGAAGACGGGTCCTGATCAGCAACTGCGCGACAAGCTCGGCGCGGAGCTGTCGCGCTTGTTCTTCTTCCAACTTTACCGCGTAGGGGCGCTTCATGCCGACCCGCATCCAGGCAATTACCTTTTCAATCACGACGGGACCATCAGCCTGGTTGATTTCGGGTGCGTGAAACATCTGAAACCGGAAGTGGTGCGCTGCTACTCCCAATTCTGGTCGCGCGAGTGGACCAGTGACGCCAAGCTCTATCGCGAAATCGTCCGCGTCGTTTTCGGCGCCAAAATGTCGCCCGAAGCACCGCACGTCCGGCGATGCTTGACTGAACTCAAGCGTTTCTACGATCAATATCATCCCTTGGACAAGACGCCCTCGGAGCTTGATCTTGGGAATCCGAAATTTATGGATGCTCTAACCGAGTTGGCGAAGGTGCTGATGAAAAACAAGTTTCTGTCGCCGGAATTCGTCTTCCTCTCGCGCACGGAATCCGGCATGTGCAATTTGCTGCATATCTTGAAGGCACGAGTAGCCACGACGCAAATTGCGCGTCAATGGATGCCGCCGTTGTAAACAATAAAGAGTTAGAGGGTCACCCGGCTGCGGCGGCGCAGGAAATCCCCAAGGGAGAGCAACGGCCCGGTCATGCAGGTGGTCACCAGCGCCATGACAACCATCATGCTGAAAACTTTCGGCGACAGAATGCCCAAATCAAATCCAATATTCAGCACGATCAACTCCACCAACCCGCGTGTGTTCATCAAGGCGCCCAAGGCAAAAGAGTCGTGCCAGTCCATGCCCGACCATCGGGCGATTAACATGCTGCCGCCGAGTTTTCCCAGGGTCGCCACGGCAATCAAGCCTAGGCAAACGCCGACACTTTGCCAGCCGCTCAACAAACCAATTTGCGTCCGCAAGCCGGTGAACGCGAAGAAGAGCGGCAGGAGAAAAGCCGCGCTGAAACTTTCCAATCGCTCGCGCACGCGCTGACGGAAATCCGATCCTTGCGGCATGCAGACGCCGGCTAGAAAAGCGCCGAACAAGGCGTGGATGCCAATGACTTCGGTGAGCAAGCCGGCTCCGAACGCCACCACCAATACGGCCACCACCATGTTTTGCGTTGGGGCATTGGCCACGCCCATTTGCGCGACGGGCAGGCGGCGCAACAATGGCCGAACGACCCATAACATTGCGCTGACAAAAAGAATCAAGAGGCCGATGGAGATCAGGCAATTGTCCGGATTGCGAGACTTCACCACCGCCACTACAAAGGCCAGGATTGTCCATGCCGTCATGTCCGCGACGGCGGCACAAGTCAGCGCCATGGAGCCTAGGTGCGATTTGGTCAAGCCCCGCTCCGCCAGAATGCGCGCCAGCACCGGGAAGGCCGTCATGCTCATCGCCACGCCCATGAAGAGGGCGAAGGAAGAAAAAGTTACGCCTCGGCTGGAGAAGGATTCATAGATGAACAAGGAGAAAAGCGCTCCCAGAAAAAAAGGAAGGACGATGCTGACATGGCTGACCAACACCGCCGTCTGGGCCTGGCCGCGCATCTGCTTCAGATCCAGTTCCATGCCCACCACGAACATGAACAGAATAATTCCTACTTGACTGAGCATGCGCAGTGCCCCCATCGAACCCGCCGGAAACACCGATTCAAAAAAACCCGGCGCGATCGCGCCCACCACCGATGGACCCAGCACAATTCCCGCGATCATCTCTCCGATCACCGCGGGCTGGCCCAGGCGCGGCGATTGCGCCGCAAAAAATCGCGCCAGCGCCACAATGAGGATTAATTGAATGAGCAGCAGCGCCAGCGGCTCGCGCAACGCGTCGCGCGTTCCTTGCCACCAACTTTCAACTTGGGAGGTGGAGGCTGCGGCGGAAGGTTCGGGCCGGGCGGAAATTGTTGGCGCGGCTTGGACTGGCTCCAGGCGCCGGCCTGATTGCAGAGTCAAATAAATTCCAAGGCCGCAGCCGATCACGATGACGGCATACACGAGACCAGCAACGGCGTTGGCGCGCATAAAAAGCCCAGGCCCGCTGGCCTTGGTCGGGCGAAAATACGTCAAGCCGCCTCACGAGTCACGCGGGTTTTGCAAAGTGCAGGATGGAAAGGTTCGTTCGTTGATATTGGGCTGGGCGGAGTCGATTTCGGCATGGACGTCCGCCGCTCTCAATTCCAAAATTGGATTCGGTTTGGAATGAGTCTCGACTTGACTCACCGGCAGGGACACGGTATCGTTGACTCGTCAACTGCCGGTGAAATTATGCCTGCTGAAACTTTAAATTGTCCGATGTGCGGCGCGGCGGCGGCGACCGAGTCCACGCGCTGCGAACATTGCGGCGCGCGTTTGGCGACCGTGGCCTGCCCTTCCTGTTTCGGCATGATGTTCCTGGGCCAGAAGTTCTGTCCGCATTGCGGCGCCAAGGCCGATCGCACGGATTCGTCTGCCGCAGCACAGACGGAATTATGTCCGCGTTGCAAAACGAATCTGGAAGCCGTGGTCATCGGCGCCAGCAACGTGCGCGAATGCCCCAGGTGCGAAGGCATTTGGACCGACGGGGAAACCTTGCGCCAAATTTGCGCGGACCGCGAAAAACAAGCGGCCGTGCTCGGCATGCCGACCCATCTGCCGTCGAACGAAGGCGTGGAACTCGAAAAGCAAATTCGCTACCTGCCGTGTCCCGTCTGCGGCGAATTGATGAACCGGGTTAACTTTGCCAATTTCTCCAACGTGATCGTGGATGTTTGCCGCGAGCACGGCACCTGGTTTGATCGCGACGAGCTGCGGCGCATCGTGGAGTTTATCCGCGCCGGCGGCATGGACCAGGCGCGCGCAAGGGAGATTCGAAATCTGGAGGAGGATCGGCGGCTAGCGAGGGCGGACCAGTTCCTGGCGGGGCAAGGAGCGCCGGCAGTACTTGACGGCACCATGCGCCATAGCGGCGTCGCGGCGGTGGCGGATCTTTTGCTGGGGTTGCTGAAGTGAGAGTGGTGCTTGCCTCTAGGGACCTATAGGACTCATGGGGCGGAGCAGGGGAAGATAGTAAAACTTTTTCTTTACTCCATGCTTTCCCTTAATTGCCTCACATTTCTAAAAGCTCCCGGATGTCCTCCCAGTTCACCGCCTCCGCCAAAGTTTCCTCGCCGCCCAATAAGCCTTGCGTCAATGAGCGTTTGCGGGTTTGCAAACTCAGGATTTTTTCCTCAACCGTCCCGCGCGCGATCAGCTTGTAACTGGTCACCACCTTCCTTTGCCCGAGACGATGCGCGCGATCGGTCGCTTGTGCTTCGACGGCCGGATTCCACCAAGGGTCGAAGTGGATGATCGTGTCGGCGCCCGTCAGGTTCAAGCCCACGCCGCCAGCTTTGAGGCTGATGAGAAAAACCGGCACAGCGGCGTCGCGCTGAAATTGGTTGACCACGCGCGCGCGATCCGTGGTCGATCCGTCCAAATAACAAAACCGGATGTCGCGAGCGGTCAATTCCTCCTTCAACAGCGCGAGCATGCTGGTGAACTGGCTGAAGACCAGCGCGCGATGGCCGCCGTCGAGAGTTTCTTCCAGCAACTCGTTGAACAACTCCACCTTGCCCGAAACAGCCGCCTCGCCGCCGGTCTTGAGCAGGCGCAAATCGCAGCAAATCTGCCGCAGACGCAACAGCGCCGTAAGGACGACCATGCGGCTGCCAGCCAAACTGCGAGTATTGACAGACTCCGCGACTTGGCGCCGGCCGGCGTCCAGCACTTGTTGATAGACCGCGCGCTGCTCCGGGTTCAGCTCGCAAAAGCTGACCTGCTCGATTTTCTCCGGCAGATCGGCGGCGACCTCACGTTTGCGCCGGCGCAGAACAAACGGGCGCAGACGCCGGGCCAGGCGCGACTGCGTTTCGGCGTCGCGATTACGCATGATAGGGATTTCGTAGCGCTCTCTGAAATCCGCCGCCGCACCCAGGTAGCCGGGCATCAGGAAATCGAAGATCGACCACAGATCCAGCACGGAATTCTCCATCGGCGTTCCTGTCAAGACCAGTTTGTGGCGCGCGCGAATGGCCTTGACGGCCTGGGCGTTTTGCGTCTGGCGATTCTTTATGTGCTGCGCTTCGTCAAGCACCGCGGTGTCAAATTCCAGGCCGCGATAATGTTCGGCGTCGCGCCGCAGCAAGCCGTAGCTGGTGATGAGCAGGTCGTGCGCCGCGATCTCGGCGAAGAGGCTGTGCCGCTCCGCGCCGTGCAGGGCCAGCACGCGCAGATCGGGCGTGAATTTTTGCGCTTCGGCTTCCCAATTGAACACCAGCGAGGATGGGCAGACGACCAGCGAGGGGCCAGCCGGCGCGCCGACGCTCTGTTTGACAGCGCGCAAATGGGCCAGCACTTGTGCCGTCTTGCCCAGGCCCATTTCGTCGGCCAGAATTCCGCCGAAGCCGTGGCTGCGCAAAAAATGCAGCCAGCCCGCGCCTTCTTTTTGGTACGGCCGCAAGACCGTCTCCAAGTCTCCCAGCGGCGGTGGCGGAAGTTCAATTTTCCCCCGCATCCACCCCGGCGGCGCTTGAATTTCCCAGCCGCTCTGTTCGCGCAACGTTGCTTCGAGGAACGGCGCCTGGACGTTGTCAAGACGATAACCAGCCGCGTGCTGGCGCGGAGCGCAATCGACGAGCACTTGCTGCAATTCCTCGACCGCGCCGGTGTCGAGCAACGCGAACTTGCCGTTCTTGAGGCGCGTGTGGCTCTGGCCTGAGAGCAACAGCCGCTGAATCTCGGCCTGGGCGAGCGGTTCGCCGCCCGGTGTGTCGTAACTAACGTGAAGATCAAACCATTGTTCGCCGGAAGGCGTGATGTGAAAACGAGGCTCGACGCGCTCCAATTTTTCCGTGCTTCGTTCCAGCCTTTCTTCCAGCGTGACTTTCCATTCCTTCTCCAGACGCGGAAAATCGCGCGCGAAAAAATTGAGCACCGGGCCTTGGCCGCGCATGTGATAACATCCCTGCGCATCCGGCCCGATGAACCCGCCCCGCAGCAAGCGCGCTGTCGCCGCTTGTTCCGCAACGAAGTTCCTTATGGTATAACGCGTAGGGGATTGCGGGTCCGGCAACCACGGCGTCTCGGTTGCCAGCGACGCGGCGGAGGTGCCGCCGTAAAAGCATTCCAGCTTTGCGTCCAGCACCGCCAATCCTCCGGCCAGATGCAGTTTGAATTCTGGTGTCGCTGGTTCCAACTCGAAATCTTCCAATGCGAAGTCCGCCTCGACCCCGCCCCGCTCCGCGAGCTTCTGCCAATCCAAATTTAGAAAGGCCGGCACGCGTGCGCGCGCGATGCGAACTGCGCCATGAACTACCTCGACCAACTCCGCCGCCAGACCGAGCGGTTGCAATTTTTGCCCGGTGAAAAGCCATGGCGTCGCACCGGTGATCAAACTGCCCTTCAGCGGCGCGGCGAGAGTGAGGACAATTTCGCCATTGGCCTCCAGGTGCGCTTTCACTTGCAGTCCTGGCGGTTGTTGGGCGATTTCGACCGGCTGCGCTTTGCCCAAGGTGACGCGAGGATGCCCGGTCAGGCGCGGCAAAATTTCGGTCAACTGGCGCGACTCCAGCAACACCATGGCTGGCTTGCCGCCGTGATTGATCTCCTCCAGCGCGTCCAGCAAAGCGGTGTCGCGGTCGTCGAGCGAAAAGGGGGTGTCCAATGGGAGCGCGTCCAACGGCGAACGCCCCTTGCGCCACTTCGCCTCGATGTAAAGCATAACTTTTCCCCGCGCGGCGGCATCGGCGAAGTTGGGCGGCAGAATAAGAAAAAGTTGCAGCGTTTCGCCGACTTGGCTGGGTGACGCGCGAAGCAAACCCGCTTCCTTGGGCGCAGGAACTTTGGGCGCTTCCTTCACGGCAGACGGTTTGAGAAAATGGAGGCCGGCGGCGACCGAGTGGGCGCAAATCAGCCCACGTTGACGAGCGTCGCGGCAGGTGCAGAGATTGTCGGCATCCGAAGCGCTGCGGATGACCAAGCCCGCGCGATAGATGGTGGAACCCTCCTGCACGGCACCGCGCAAGTTGGGCGGCTGCCATTCGGACGACAGCACGCGCCCCGACGCAACGAGGCTGCGCGCCTGCTTGACGACCTCCCACCCAGCCAACTTGGCCAGCAGGATGTCGGATAGCTGGAGTTCACTCATATACCAAAAGTTAAGCCACAGATTGACGCAGATGAAGGCAGATTATTAAGAGAAGAGTGCAGCTTGCCTTGAGTGACTCAAGTATCTTCCGCAACTCCTTCAAATCTGTGCGCGTCTGTGTCAATCTGTGGCCCGCTTCGTTGGGCCTCTCGATATTTTCCCCAGCCGGTCGAACTGCTCACTTCGGCGCATTCGGCGGCGTGTTCGTCTCGTAGAGCTTTATTTCTTTTTGCAAGGCAGCGGCCAAGGCGTCCTGATTTTGCGCCAGCGCCAACTCCAAAGCGCGCCGGGCTGTGCTCGCCGCCTCACCGTAATTCCCAGCCTGCGCATAAATTACAGCCAAGGTTTGCAGAATTACCGGATTGCCGCCCTTGCTCAATTGGTTGGCCTGTGTGGCCAGCGCAATCGCTTTTGGGCCATCGCGGAGTTTGGTATCGGGTGTCGTAGCCAGCAATCGCGCCAGGCTGATTTGCACATTGACCTGGTCGGGATTGATGGAAAGGGCCTGTTGCCAGGAGTCAATGGCTTCTTTGGCGCCGCCCTTCTTGAAGCATGCCATGCCGAGATTCGCGTAAGCTTCCGCGGAGCGCGGGTTGATTTTAAGCGCCTGGTGAAAACACACTATGGCCGTCTGCCAATCATCCTGTTGCAGAAAACCGCTGCCGACGTTGAGCCATCTTGAGAATGGGTCCGGACTCAAGGTGGTGGTTTTCTCGAAGCAAGACATGGCCCCGTCAAAGTCGCCCTTCAGGAGAAGCGTCTTGCCAAGTTTGTTGCGCGCCTCCGCGTCATTGGGCTGGATTTCCAGCGCCTGTTGGTATTGCGCGGCGGCTTCCTCCAATCTGCCCACCTTGAGCAGGCGATTGGCCAGGTTGAAGTGGGCGTTGGCGTAACCGGGCTGAATTTCCAGGACTCTCTGATATTGGGCGATCGCAGCGGCATCATCACCCTTCATGCCCAGGGCTTTACCGAGGTTGTTGAGGATTTCCGCCTTGTCAGGGGTGATGGCCAGGGCTTTGCGGTAGTCGGCGATAGCTTCATCCAAATTAACATGCATAAGGACATTGCCCAGATTGACGTAGGTGTCGGCGTAACCAGGCCGGATGGCCAGTGCTTTCTGGAATTGCGCAATGGCGGCGGCGTCCTGGCCCTTCATGCCGAGGATAATGCCAAGATCGTTGATGGTTTCGACATTATCAGGCGAGATGTCGGAGGCTAAACGGTATTGGGCGGTTGCTTCGTCAAGCTTGCCTTCCAAGCGAAGGAGATCGGCCAGGTCCAAGTGGGCGACGAAGTTGTTGGAGGTGCAGGCGAGCGTGTGCGTCCACAGCGATTCGCCGTCCTTCCAATACGAAGTCTGGGTATGGGCGCAGATGGCCAGCGCACCAATGACCGCGATCATTAAAGCTCTCAAGACTGTGCGCCGGTTCTGCCACTTCGCGCTCAGACTCGTCACCGCCCAAGTGCCCGCGATGGCCAAACCGATTTCTGGCAGATAGGTGTAGCGGTCCGCGTGGGAGTAGTAGGATATCTGAACTATCCCGATGGCTGGCACCAGCATCCCCAAATACCAGAGCCAACCCACCAGGAGAAAGGGGCGCTTTTGGCGCCAGACAAACACAACCACCGTAACAACGGCCAGGACGACCAGGGCGACACAAATCTCCCAAATCGGCGGACCGCTGTGAGGATAGGGATAAGGGGCGGCCAATCCCACCGGAAAAACCATTTGCCGCAAATAGATAGCATAGGAGACCACGGCGTTGCCAAGCCGCGGCAGGAGCGATACGCGATCCACGTCCCCGAGCTTCTCGGCTACCAGAGCCGTTGCGACACATGACCCTGCTGAAAGCGCCAACAATGGAATCTTTTCCTTTACTAATACCCAAAAGGGAAAACCCGGAAGCCGTGAAGGAAGCCGCGAAACTGTCACCGCACCCCCGGGCCGCTGGCGCCTCATCTGGGCCAACTTCCACCAATCCGGAAACAGCACCAGAACCGTTTGGCCCTCCATCCGCCCCAAGGGCCACCAGTCCAGCAACAGTAACACGAACGGCAGTGTCACCAGCATGTTTTTGGACAAAAGCCCCAAAGCAAAAGATAACGCCAGCAAAAGATAACGCCAAATCGAGGGTTGCCGCACATAATGCACATAGGCTAACAGCGTCAGCATGAAAAACATCCCGCTGAGCACGTCCTTTCGCTCCGCGATCCATGCCACCGATTCCGCCCGCAAAGGATGTATCGCAAAGACCGCCGCCACAAAGGCGCTTCGCCAGAGGCGCCCTGTCATCTGGCGCAAGACCAGGAATAAAAGCAGGGTAGTGAGGAGGTGCAGCGCCACATTGGTGGCGTGGTGACCGCCCGCCCGAAGCCCATAGAATTGGCAGTCCGCCATGTGGGTCAGCCAAGTCAAGGGATGCCAGTGACCGATCTCGCTATAAGTAAGGGCCCAACGCACCCCCTGCCAGGTCAAACCCTTCTGTACTACTTCATTCTCATATATATATTTGTTATCGTCGTAATTGACGAACCCAAACCTCGCCGTCTGGCCAAATACGGCCAAAACCGCCAGCGCTAGGAAAACGCACACCAACACCACCTGCAAAGTCTGTGGATTTCTTGCTTCCGGCGTCGTTTGTCGGTCTCTCGGCCTCAAAGTGCTAAATTTGCGCCTTGCGATGTTGTCCGTCCAGTTGAATTAGTGGCTAATAGTGGTTCTGGGCGCGTTAGCGGCCCAAACGCGCGGGGTGCCTGGTTCCTAATGTTAATTGTAATCCTTTTCGGGTGGACCGGAGGTCAACATGGGGTAATATGGACGCTCGGGAGGGTTAAGTGTATTGGGCTTTACCTCAGTGGCAGACCCAATGCCACAGATCACAAGAGAGGGCGACCCTTGTGAGGGACGGCACCGGCTACCACGGACGTTTGGAGCGCCGTGCTGGTTTCGTGTCGGTAGGCTTGCGGTCTTGGCCCGCTCCGACTCGAACTTAGCAATTAGACGGATCGGACCGTTCCGAATCCCTTGCAAAGTGTGATCTGAGTGGGATTGAGGCAAGGCATGGGGGTCGAGTGCGTGCGAAAGCGATGGAGTGAAAATTTAACGCAAAAAGCGCGTAAAGCACGCAAGTTTCGCGTGTTTTTCTCACGCTTTCTGCGTGAAAAATTCACGCAAGTGGCTGGATTTTGAAGCCATCGAGGGCAGAATCGATTGCGAGCCTAGGGAAATCACGCCGATCGCGGCTTTGAAGGAAATGGCACTGTCTCTGCTATAAATAATGCAAATCGAGTGAACCCGGATAACAACGTGAAATTCGGTGCGCGCTCCAGTGAGAAAACAATAACGTATTATGAAAAAATTAAGGAACAGAAAGATCGGAGCCTTCACTCTAATTGAGTTGTTGGTCGTCATCGCCATCATCGCCATTCTGGCCAGCATGCTCTTGCCGGCTTTGGCACGCGCCAAGGCGAAAGCCCAGCGCATTTCGTGCGTCAACAACCTCAAGGAGGTTGGATTGGCTTACCGTATTTGGTCCAACGACAACGGCGACAGATTCCCCGCTCAGCAAACTACGGCTTTGGGTGGATGGAATGACTATGTGACCGCCTGGTCGGGCTCAACCATCGCCCCGTACACGTATTATAACTACGTGCTCATGGCCAACGAGATGGGCCAATCACCCAAAATTGTGCTGTGCCCTTCCGATGACCGGAATGCCAACACCAATTTTTACGCTGAGACCACGACCGCGATTGCTGCCCTCTCCGGCGTAACCCCGGCGCAACAGGCGACCACCGGCACGTTCAATAATGCCAACCTCTCCTATTGGGTTGGCGTCGGCGCCAATGACACCTATCCCCAGGCTCTCTTGGGTGGTGACCGTAATCTAGGCTGCGTCGGCGGCAACTCCCAAAATCCTGGTGCCTCCCAAGACCAGAACTATGGCTTTTCAGGGCCTGTCGGAACTCCGGGACTAGCCAGCGGGGCGGTCGGCGACGACGTCATCTTAAGCACCAACGGGACGTACGTTCCTGGTGGTGGAGGTACTGTGCCTGCAGGTATGAGTCCAACTACCGGCGCGGTGGGTTGGTCAGCCAAACTGCATTCTTCCGGTAATTCGGCGGGTGCGGGAAACATTATGCTGGGTGACGGCAGCTCCCAACAAGTCACATCGGGCGCCTTCCGCCTGAACTGGCTCAAGAACGCCGAGGACGTCGGCAACTTCGCAACCGCCCAATCGGCCTACAGCTCAGGTGCCGGCGACGTGCGTTTGCTGTTCCCGTAATCGCTTAGGTCATCTTCATTAATTCAAAAAGGCATCCGCAAGGGTGCCTTTTTTTATTCCCCGGCTGCAGCCGTTTGACGGATGATCTCTGACAAAGGCGTGCCAGGTTGGAAGCCGATATATGTGGCCAGCTTGGCCACGATCGGTTTGCGCCGCAGCATGTCCTGGAATCCTGGCGCACACGCCTTCTCGTAAGGAATGAACTCGATGTTCGAAGACGAACCGAGCAGCTTGATGACGATTTCCGCCAGCCGGCCAATGCTAATTTCCTCAGTCGATCCCACATTGAAGATTTCGCCCCGGGCACCTGGGCAGTTTTGCAGGCGCACCAGAGCCTCAACCGTGTCCTGGACGGCGCAAAAGCACCGCGTCTGGCGGCCGTCCCCGTAAACCCGCAAAGCCTCCCCGCGCCGGGCCGCCTGAATAAAGCGCGGCAATACCATGCCGTATTGGCCGGTCTGGCGCGGCCCGACGGTGTTGAACAGGCGCGCCAACACCACCGGCGTGTTATATTCCTTGGCGTAGGCCAGGGCCAGGAATTCATCCATCAGCTTCGAGCAGGCGTAGCTCCAACGGCTCAAGTGCGGCGGCCCGATGAGCAAGTCGTCCTCCTCCGAAAATGCCTCCTGCTGGCTCTTGCCATAGACTTCGGAAGTCGATGTCAATAATAGCGGCACCTTGCCGGCGCTGGCCGCCTCCAGGATCACCTCCGTTTCGCGCAGGTTGGTTTGGATGGTGCGCAGCCCGGACTTCATCACCAACTCCACCCCAACCGCCGCCGCCAAGTGATAAATTGATTGCGAGCGGGCGACAATTTCCCGCAAATCGGCGCATTGGGAAATCTTGGCGACGATCAGCGTCAGTTTCGGATGATTCAGGACGGCCGCCAGATTCTCCCGGCGTCCTGTGGAAAGATCGTCGATGACCGTGACGGCATGGCCGTCGGCCAGCAGGCGCTCGACCAAATGAGACCCGATGAACCCCGCCCCGCCGGTCACGAGAATGTGGGAAGTGTCGCTCACGGCGCCTAATGTGCGGAAGAGCCGCGCCGACACAAGCAGGAAAGCGCACGCTGATCTCGCATCTCGCCATCCACAGTGCGCGGCAGTTGAGCCGGACGCCGATTTTCATCTGTCAGTCCCCTTTCGGGCGAGCGCTGGCTTGGGGATCTCGTTCACAAAAGTGAGCAAGATTCGCCGCGAGACCCCGTATTAACTTGGGCAAGAAAGTTCCGCTTCGGTTTCGGATCAAGGGTGAGGTGCGCTCTTGACTCAATCACGCGGGAAAATTTGCTTGAATCAAGAAGTGGCATAAATTGTCTGAAATTGTGATGAAGGAAATCAATTCGTCAGAATGTCCGTTATGTAGGGAACCCAACTGTTGCGGGTTGGCCGCTGGGGGCAAAGATTGCTGGTGTCTTAACGTTCAAATTCCAATGCGGTCTTTGATGCGAGTTCCTCCGACACATATCGGCAAGGCTTGCCTCTGTCAGGCCTGTGCCACCGCGCCACTGACGGCGAAGCCTGCCACGACGCGCGCAAATCGCCCCTCGCCGACGCCGGGGGGTTTCGTTGATCTTCCCCCAAGCAAGCACATCCACCATTCGGAAAAGCATAAACTCTAACAAAAAGGACCTTGTATGAATCGTCTGTGCAATGCTCGCCCCTCACACACTCACGTTTCCGCGATCGCGATTGGCGCCGCCCTCTGCTTGGGGCTGAGTGCCGCGTCCGCGCAAGTTACCGTCCCGCCGATCTATGCCATGCCGGCCTACTCTTCCAGTGCGGGCAACGATCTGGGCTTTTATCTCAACGCTGACTTTGGGCCTTCCTTCATGCCGAACTTTCAAAGTTCCCGGTTTGGTTATGAGGGCAATTTCAACATGCGTCCGGGCGTTCGTGCCGACGTCGAGCCGGGCTTTAATTTCCTGTCCACGGGCGCGCTCACGCTCGGAGGTGAATTTGAAACAGGAGGCATTTACAACAGGATTCACTCCTTGACCCAGGCCGGATCCGTGGTTTCGTATGGCGGCGATTACTACCAGGTACCGCTGCTGGGCAATCTGGTGCTCAAGCTGCACCCGGACTCCTTTGTCGCTCCATACGTCGGGATTGGTGGTGGCGGAGACTGGTCGCGCGCTCGAATCCCTTCGCCGGGCTTTTTCGGTCCCTACGAGCGCAACGATCAGCTTGATCCCGCCGTGCAAGCCATGGGTGGCGTGCGCTTCCGCCTTGCCCCCAACATCGAGCTCGGCGTGGGCTACAAGTTTCTGGCCGACTTCCCTAGCGAAGGAAGATACATCGCAACACACGCTGCGGCGGCCACTTTGTCAGTGTGGTTTTAGCGGCCCTTGCACGCCCGAAGGAACGCGACGCTAAATCCGTTCTTGGCCACATCATTTTTCCTCAGCGACGCAGGATTGGCTGGGGGAAAATGGTGCGCGCCGCATAGACATGCGAAGCGGGTTGACGGCAAAACGCTTGCCGATGACGACTGTTACAGCCGTAGGACGTTTCCTCACTCCACGGTCACGCTCTTGGCGAGATTGCGGGGCTTGTCAACATCGCAGCCGCGCAGAACGGCCATGTGGTAGGCGAAAAGTTGCAAGGGCACGCTGGCTAAAATCGGATACAACGGCTCCACGGTCGGAGGCAGATAGATCACGTCGTCGGCTAACTTGGCTATGCCCGAGTCTCCTTCGGTTGCCACGGCGATGATCGGACCTTTGCGGGCGCGAATCATGGCCATATTGGCCAGCGTCTTCTCATACATCGAATCCTGCGGCACCAGAAATATCGTCGGCGTCGAAGAGTCGATCAGCGCGATGGGGCCGTGTTTCATTTCGGCAGCGGAATAGCCTTCGGCGTGAATGTAGGAAATTTCCTTGAGCTTCAAGGCGCCTTCCAACGCAATCGGAAAAGTGTAGCCGCGGCTGAGGAAAAAAAAGTCGCGAGCCTGGCCGTACTTCGCGGCCAGTTTGGCAAGGGCGGCGGATTGTCGCAATAAGGCTTCGATTTGTTTGGGAATCGCTTCCAAGCCCCGTAATATTTCCAGCGCGCGATGGAGCGAGAGCATCCGCATCCGCCCCAAATGCACGCCCAGCAACGACAGAATCACCAGCATCGAGACGAAAGCCTTGGTCGAAGCCACGCCGATCTCCGGCCCGGCATGCATGTAAATCCCGCCGTCGGCCTCGCGCGCCACGGTGCTGCCGACCACGTTGCAGATGGCCAGGACGCGGTGCCCGCGCCGTTTGGCCTCGCGCAACGCGCCCAGCGTGTCGGCTGTTTCGCCCGATTGGGAAATGACCAGCAGGACGGTGTCGCGTTCCAGCGGCGCGTTGCGATTGTAAAACTCGTGCGCGAACTCCACCTCGACCGGCAGGTGGGCCAGTTCCTCGATCAAATACTCGCCCACGAGCGCGGCGTGCCAACTCGTGCCGGTGGCGGCAATGACAATGCGCCCGATGCCGCGCAATTCGGACGCCGACATGTTCAAGCCGCCGAAGCGCGCCGTCGCGCCTTCGTGGTCGATGCGCCCGCGCAGAGCGTTTTCCACCGTGCGCGGTTGCTCGAAGATTTCCTTGAGCATGAAATGGGGATATTCGCCCCGCTCGGCGTCCTGCGCGTCAAATTCCAGGTGGCTGATTTGCACCTTGGCCGTGTCTGCGCCCAGGTTCTGCACGTCAAACCGGTCGCTCGTCAACGTCGCCACGTCGTAGTCGTTGAGATAGACGACCTGACGAGTGTGAGCGACGATGGCATTGGCGTCGCTGGCCAGGAAATTCTCGTTTTCGCCCAGGCCGATGATCAAGGGCGAACCGCGCCGGGCGCCAATGATCAGGCCGGGATGATCGGCGCAAACCACCGCCAGGCCATAAGTGCCGATGACTTCGCGCAAGGCGTCACAGACGGCCTGGGTCAGGGCCGCGCCATCTTGGGCAGCAGCCGCCTGGTAGTGCCGGCCGATCAGATGGGCCAGAACTTCGGTGTCGGTGGCGGAGTGGAAAGTGTGTCCCTGGGCCAGAAGCTTTTGTTTGAGGCGGTCGCAATTCTCGATGACGCCGTTATGCACGACGGCAATTTTGCCGGATTGATCCAGGTGCGGATGTGAATTTTCATCCGAAGGCGGGCCGTGCGTGGCCCAGCGCGTGTGCCCGATGCCAAGCGCGCCCGCAGCCGGTTGCTCGCGCAGCAACACGGCCAATCCGTCGTCGATGCTGCCCTTTTTCTTGCGCACATGCATCGCACCCTGGCCCAGGATTACGACGCCGGCGCTATCGTAACCGCGATATTGCAAGCGGCGCAAACCCTCAATGAGAATTGGGCTCGCGTCCTGTCTGCCGATGTAGCCGATGATGCCGCACATATTGAGCTCCAGAGGATTCAACAGTCGGCATAAAGTTCAAGTCCTAATCTTGGTTAAAACGGGCAGAGGGCGCATCTCACTCTTTAGACGGCCTCGCTCTACTCCCTCTCCTCCACAATACTTTGTGGAGGAGAGGGTTGGGGAGAGGAGGTTCGATCATCGGTGCCCCTCTCCCTTTCCCTCTCCCCGCTTTGCGGGGCGAAGGGACGTTTTCCTAGCACTTCAAACGAATTTACCAGAAAGTAAGATGCGCCCGGCAATCAGCCTCTGCCGCTGAAGAAAGCAAGTGGTTTGGTCAGAGAATGACGCGCATTTCAGAGCGTTGGTTTCATCTTCTTGGCAACAGCGGGCACGGCTCCGCTCTCGTATTCCCACGCGCGGGCATGGGGGTAAAGGAAAAAGGCACAAGGGCGCGCCGTGATTGTAGAACGGGCGCTGAGCTGGGATTTGATCGCGTCAAAACTTTTCTTCGCGCTGGCGAGCGAAGTCTCGAGGTTGGAGCGGTAGGAAGCGTTGGCCGTAGCAGCCGAAGCTTGGTTCTCGGCGGCTTGGCGGCTGAGACGTCCATGATAACCACCCTGGGCGGAAGCAGGCTTGGCGAGGGCGAGTTGGTTTTGAAGGTTCGTCACATTGGCCTCGGCGGTCTGGAAGTCGCGTAGCAGGGTGAGAATCTCCGGCGGCAAGTTGTGGATGTAGGCTTCAGACAATACTCCTTCAGCCTCGATCTGCACATGAGTGTCGGGAAGAATTTTCATCAGACGAATTTTTTGGGCAGGACCGAGCGCTGCCTGGGCGGCGGCCAAGGCTTCGGCGTTCTTGTCGGCACGTTCCTTCGCGGCTGCTATTCGTTCTGCTTCGGCGGCGTCCTGGGCGCGGGCCGCTTCCGGGTCATAATTGAGCCGCTTTTGCAAATAGGCCGGCAGATTGGAAATGGCAACCCGTTCCCCGCCTCCGTCGAAAAATATGGTGACACGAGAGCCGGTCACGGTGCCGAGTTCAACATTCGTATAAGTTTGCCCGGCG